>JANMVV010000016.1:0-20313 GCA_031392925.1 Vicinamibacteria bacterium | reverse complement strand
CGGCACCCGCGACCTACGCCACGGTCACGCCGCCAGCCGGCTACACGGTCACGTCTACCGCCAGCACCATCAGTGGTGGCGACGCGAGCATCGAGATGATCACCGTGCAGGTCTCGAAGGACGGCGCTGCGGTGTTTACGCTCGATGGCGTCAAGGTGAACCGATGAAGCGCGGTCATCGATCCGCTCTCCCGCGCCGGGGCGAGCGTGCGTTCGGGCTCGTCGAGCTGCTGATCGGCCTCGGGATCACCGGCATGGTGCTCAGCGTGCTCGGCCTGACGCTCGTCGCCATCATCCGCAACACAACATTCGGTAGCAACCAGCAGTCCGCGACGCATCAGTTGCGCGACGGCCTCTTCTGGCTCAACCAGGACACGCAGAGCGCCGTCCTCGGCCAGTCGACGATCGCAACCAACGACGCCGTGCTGGCGTGGACCGACCAATCGACCGGCACCACGTACAACGTCCACTACCAGCAGGTCGGCACCGACCAGCGTTCTTGCAGTGACGGCCGGCTTCGTCGGCCGTCACCCATTTATTTCCGCCCCAGCTCCTCCAACACGCCTTTGATGAGGAGCGGCCATACCGTGGTGGCGTCGGCGTAGACCTCGGCCTGGCGGCCGCCTTCGCTTCTGGGCACGAACTTGCCCCATGAGACGCCTTCCGAGTACGTGCACCCGGAGAGGCCGCCCCAGTGAACCGGCTCGGGGCAGATGCGGACCGCGTAGTGGTAGCGGGGCGGACGAAAGCTCTCTTCGAGACGGTCGTTCGTGATGTCGACGAACGGCCCCACTTCCTGAGCCCAGTTGCGGGGCACGCCGCCGCCGATGGTGAAGATCCCGAGCTTCTTGGCCCCGAGCGCGAAACGCGCGAAGCTGATGAGGTCGTGGAACGGGTTGTAGCGGGGGACCACGTTGAACAGATCCATCGGCGTCTTGATCTCGCCGCGCTTTCTCGCATGGCGCATGGCCCAGGTGGCAAGGTCGAGGCCCAGTTCCGAGTCGGTCAGCGCCGGGACATAGACGGGCACGCCCTTCAAATAGGCGCTGCGCAGGACGCCGCCGCCGTCGGTGTCTTCAGCGAGGACCTGGCCGAGTGCCTTGCAGATGACTTCCGAAGAGAGTTCCTTTTGCGGGCCGAGAAGCTCCATGGCCCTGGTCGAGAACTCCTCTACGTGGTTGAGGTTCGCCTCCATCTCCAGGGTGTCGTAGACGCGGTTGTAGCCCTTGTCGAAGAGCTCCTCGTCGGAGACGTCGGGGTTGTAGCGATAGTGGGTGAGGCCGATCGCTTCGGAGAGACCGTGCGCCATCAGCGCGCCGGTCGAGACCACCGCGTGCACGAGGCCTTCGTCGATCATCTTCTGGATGACCTTGCCCATCTTGGCGATGGTCATGGCGCCGGAGAGGGTCATGACCACCTTGCAGTCGGGGTCTTTCGCCATGGCGACCATGATCTCGAAAGCCTCGCCGAGGGACCGGCCCGAGAACGCGGTGTGGCTCATGCCCCTCAGCAGGGACGCAAAGGACGTGACTTCATCGAGATCGAGACTCTTGAGCGGAATGAGCTTGTCCTCGCGACCGTCATGGAGGTGGCGCTTGTGCATGGATCTGAATCTACCAGCCGGGAGGGGCGCCCCAAGCGTCCTCCATGGGCCCCAGGGGGATGGGACGCACAAAGCAATCGCCTATCATCCCCCCTCGATCCACGCCATGAAGCCAGAGTTCCGTGTCCCCAATACCGCGCGGCCGGACGCCCCACCCGCTCGTCGCATGCTGTGGTTCTGCCGACGGGACGTCATGGCGCTTATCGCAGGCCTTCTGGCCTGCGGTGTGCTCCTCGTGAACGCCGCGGTTCGCCCCGGCAGCCGGCTCGACGAACTGAAGGCGCCGCGCCGCTACTGGGAGGATGTCTCGGTCGGGGTATCGGCGTACTTCTACTCGGGGGATCAAAAGGACGTACCCACGATCCACGTGGGGATTCCCATTGCCATGGACTATCGCCACCACTACGAGGGCTATCTGATCCGAATGGTGGATGAGCTGGGAATCAAGCCCTGGCAGTTCTGGCGGACCGTGCCGATCCGGCCCTCGCTGAAGAAGGACCGGATCGTTCCCCGCGACGTTGACGATCCCGGACGCCCGGCGTTGCTCGCCGCCGCTTTCCGCTTGACCGGGGCGGCCCTGCCGTATCTCGGCCTGTGGCTGGGCATTCTCTTCGCCTGCCCGGTGTTGCTGTGGATGGCCTGGGAGCTGTGGAGGGCCGATCTGCCGATTGCGGGCACGGTGCTTCCCCTGCTGATCGCCTCCTCGGCGTTCATGGTGGACATCCTGACCCTCGCTTATTCGGCGCAGGCGTTTTATGGACTGGGAGCTTTGCTGCTCCTGGTCGTGAGCGTTCACGCCGGCCTGAATCGCTCTCCGCACTACGCGAGTCTGGCCCTGCGGCTTCTGGTGGCCGGATGCGTGTTTGCCTTGAGCGTCCTGGGCCGCGTGTCGACCATGGCGCTGCTGCCTGCGTTCCTGCTCGCCATCGCGCTGAGGGTGGACGTTCTCGTGGCGTCGACGTCTTGCCGGGTTTCCCGCCGGGTCTGGGCCGTCGCCCTGGCCATCGCTGTGTTCATGACGCCGTACGCCATGGTCCGCCAGTCGCGACACCATGCCGTCTGGGGCGATATTTGGGAAGGGCTCGGGGACTTCGACCGTGAGTACGGCCACGTCTGGTCGGACTCGGTCTTGAGGAACGTCCTGCGCCGCGAAGGGATGCCGCTGGGCCCGGATGTCGGCGTGGAGTTCGAAAACGACCAGAGCGAGCAGATCCTGCGGCGCTTGGTTCTGGGGGCGATTGAAAGAGACCCCGTGTGGTACGCCGGGATATTGGCGCGGCGCGCGGTTGCCACGGTGACCCAGCGCAAGCTCTGGCCGTACTTTCTGTGGGACGGCGAGGCGGTGGCGCCGGCCTCGCACCCGAATGAGGGTCGAACCGACGTCTACTACTCGATGGCGACCTCGGTCGACACTCTGGCTCTGGGCCGATTTCGTCTGGAGATTCCGGTCAGCCTGATGATCGCCCCCACCCTCATACTGGTCCTGCTGCGCGTCTTCAGCGCTCGTGCGGGCCTTCCTCCGCCCCTCCGAGCGCGGTTGAATGGCTACCTGGGGAGCATGCTTCTCCTCGCATTGGGCACGGCCAGTCTGCCTGTCTTCATCACGACCGCGAGCGCCTTCGAAGTCCAGTGCTTTGCCCTGGTTTATTTCGCCGGGTTCGCCTTTCTCGCCGAAGAGGTCCAGCGCCATTTCCAATTCGTCTGGAAGGGCGGTGCGGCGGTTGTTTCGGGGTCGAGTCTTCCGCCGATGCCCGCGGGCGGGTAGTTGGGGGAGGGGGTTGCTTCGGGCCGATCCCAACGGACTGGGGCCCTCGCAATGACGTAGCTGGATCGGGCTAAAGAACGCTGCGTAGTTGGTTGAGGTGGGGGATCTGGTAGTGGACTGTGATGTTCGCGGCGGGTGGGGTGCGTTGCGGGTTGAACCAGACGAATGGGACCGAGGCGCGATTGGCGGCGAGGCCGTCGACATGCGGGTCGTCGCCCACGTAGACCGCCTCGTCAGGACGGACGCGCATGCGCTTGAGAGCGATCTCCATGATGCGCGGATCCGGCTTGGTGAAGCCTGCGCGCTCCGAGGTCACCACCACCTTGAAGGAGTCCATCAGATCGCTCGCCTTGAGTCGCCTCCTCTGGACGCGATCGATGCCGTTCGTGACCACACCCAGCCTGAGGCCCAGCCGTTCGATGGAGCGCACCGCGGCCAAGGCGCCCGCGATCAGGTCGCCGCGCGAGGAGAAGGCATCGAGGTAGAGGGGCGCCAGCTTCTTGGCGTGGGCGGGGTCGCGGTCCATCTTCTGGAGCCACAGGCGAAAGCGCAGGACCCGCAGCTCCTTGGAGGTGATTCGTCCCGCGCGGTACTCGCCCCATACGTGGGTGTTGACCAATCGATACGCTTCGATGGCCGGGCGGCCGAGGGGGAGTTCCGCCGCTTTGGCCACCGCGCCAAGGGCGTGGCGCTCTGTCTTCTCGGTGTCGAAAAGAGTGTGGTCGAGGTCGAAAAGAACCGCCCGAACCCGCGCCACCGGCTACTTCGCGCGGTAAGTGATGAAGCCCTTTTTCAGGTCGTACGGGGACACCCCGACGGTGACGCGGTCTCCGATGATGACGCGAATCCGGAACCGACGCATCTTCCCGTTGAGCTTCGCCAGAACCTCATGGCCTTCGCCGCAGTTCACTTTGTAATGTCCACCCGCGAAAATTTCCGTCACGGTGCCCTGCAGTTCGACCAGATCTTCTTTACTCATCTGTGCGCCATTTTAGCCTTGTTTCGACGCGCAAGGCTCGCCGGAGGCCGAAGGAACCGCGGCTCAGATGCGTTCCAGGAACGCATCCAGCGCGCGGCGTTCCGCGGACCCGGCTTCGAAAGGGTCGCGCTCGCGCGCGCCTCGAGCCATGGCCTCTCCCCGCAGATGGCCCATGATCTCGTCCTGCCAGAGCGCGAAGAGGTTCGTCACCGCCGAAGCGCCGGCCCGCGCATGGGAGCAGTACCCGTGCATCGACATGAAGGACGCGGCCTCCCGCATCGCGACCTGCGGGGTGAGACGGATGGTGGGCGGGCGGTCCCCGGTCACGAGCTGGCGTAGATTCGTGGTTCCGAGGACGCAGGGCGGGCACTGGCCGCAGGATTCGCGTTCGAAGAAGCGGGCGATCGATTCGACGATGGAGTGCGGTGCCACGGCGTCGTCGAGGACCAGAATCGAGGCGGTGCCGAGATCGCTGCCCAGAGCACCGAGAGACGTGGGATGCAGGGCGACATCGAGCTGTGCTTCGGAGAGAGGCATCGACTGGGCCCCGCTCGGGAAGACCATACCGATGTTTCCCACCGCACCGCCGCCCTCGCGCTCGATCACGCTGCGCAGGGTGCGCCCGACCGGGACGGCGAAAGCACCGGGGGAGCGGACATCGCCCCAAAGGGTCACCGTGATCGTGTCGTTGGTGGCGAAGTCTTTGCCCGATCGCACCGCCTCGGGCACGCGGGCCAGGGTATCGACGTTGTGCACCAGCGTGGGCCGGCCGAAGAGTCCTACCGCGAACGGACGGGGGGGCTTTGGCCGCGGCCAGGCGACCCGGCCTTCGATGGACTCGAGAAGTGCGGTTTCCTCGCCCCCTACGTACGTGTCGTCGCCGCGGTGGATGGTCACCAGCGGCGCCATTCCCAACTCCGCGATGGCGGAGGAAAGACGTTTCTCCTCCTCGGCGAACGAGCCCTTCAGGTAGACATACCCCCGCTCCGCGCCCAGGGTTTCGATGGCGATGCCGAGGCCCCTTAGGACGTCCTTCGGCCGTGTCCGCATGATGAAGCGGTCCTTGATGGAGCCGGGCTCGCCCTCGCCGCCGTTCGCCACCACGAAGGGCACGCCCTCTTCGGCCAGGACCGCCCGCCACTTTCGATGCGCCGCGAAGGAGGCCCCGCCGCGGCCGCGCAGCCCCGAAGCCTCAAGGCGGCGGAGGGTCTCCTCGCGTGGTTCAGCGTTCATCCTGGCGGCGACACTCTAAACAACGTGCGCAGCCATGAGCAGGGCGGTCAGGATCATCATTTGAGTCTACCCGCGGCTCGGGAGGTTGGAGCGGGAGGCACTCGTGTTTTCGCTTCCGCGGCCTTGCTCAGATAGAATCTGCACCTTCAAGTACAGATTCCAGGAGACAACCCAGATGATCCAGCTCACACCGACCGCAGCCTCCAAAGTCAAGGGCATCCTCGAAGTCGAGAAAGAGAACATCGTCAACGGTGGCCTCAGGGTCTATGTGCAGGGCGGGGGTTGCTCAGGCTTCTCGTACGGGATGGTCCTGGACGAAGTCGCCGAGGACGATGAAGTGTTCGAGTTCGAGGGCGTCAAGGTCATCGTCGACCAGATGAGCTTGAAACACCTCGACAACGCGACCATCGACTACAAGGAAGACCTCATGGGCGGTGGCTTCGCGATCAAGAATCCGAACGCAAAGTCTACCTGCGGCTGCGGCTCCTCGTTCAGCTCGTAAGTAACTACCCCGCCTACCTTTGCAGGTGAAGGCGCGCCTGACGACCGGCCATGTGGGCACGGTCGTTGCGCGCCCGAACTGCGGTACGGCAATTGCTCTATTGAATAAGGCATGAACTCCGACTCGCGATCCTTCTCGAATTCCGCTCTTCTTGACGACGCCTCAAGCTTCCCGGCCCCGCTGGCTGCGCCGCCGAGCCACAGTGTGGCGCGCGCCACACATCGAGTGTTGACCGTCCGCACCGGAACGCGCCTCGAGCTGATTAATCTCACCGAGCAGGTTCAGGATGCCGTGAAGGCCGCTCAGGTGAGCGAGGGCCTGGTCCTGGTGTCATCGCTTCACACCACGCTCGCCCTCATGGTGAACGAATGGCAGGAAGCGCTGCTCGAAGACATCAAGACCATGCTCGGCACGGTGGTGCCGGCCGACCGCGAGTACCACCACAACGACCCGCGCCAGTCGGACTGCGATCGGAAGAACGCGCACTCCCACCTCCAGGCCACCCTCCTCGGGCATTCTCTTTCCTTCGGTGTGGTGGCTGGCCGACTGGCTCTCGGGCAGTTCCAGGCCATCATCGCGGCGGAGCTCGACGGGCCGCGCGAGCGTCAGGTGACGGTTCAGATCTTCTCGTTCGCCTGAGCCAGAGCCGTTCCCGTTCGGGACGGCGCGTCTCCGTCTGCTAAGAGAACACCCGTGACGCCGGTCCTGCCCGATACGATCCCGCTCTTTCCATTGCCGGGGGTCGCACTCTTTCCCGATCTGCCGCTGCCGCTTCACATCTTCGAGCCGCGGTATCGGGCGATGCTCAAGGACACTCTCGCGGGTTCGAGGTTCATCGGGATCGTGCAGATCCGACCCGGCATGGAGGCGAAGGACGGAGCGCCGAGCCCCATCTTCTCGATCGGCTGCGCGGGCCAAATCGAAGGCGTGGCGGAACTGGAGAGCGGGCGCTCCAATATCGTGCTGCGCGGCGTCTCGCGATTTCATATCGACGAAGAACTGCCCGAGGGTCTGCCCTATCGGGTGGCGCGTGTGAGTCCGCTCATCGAGAAGGTCCTGGACGAAGAGGAGCTCACCGACTCGCTCGCCCGCGTCCTCCACGAAATCGGCCAGATCGACGAGGGGATGTCGCTCCTCGCGCGCACCGACGAGGCCCCGAAGGCGCTGGTCGTGAACATGCTGGCCCAACTCCTGCCGCTGGGGGACCTCGAGCGCCAGTCCCTGATCGAGGCCCCGACCATCGACGCGCGCGCTCGCCTGCTCGCGGAGATCCTCGGCTTCGCACGGTTGTCGCGAACATCCGGGGCGTCCGACTCCGCGATCAGGCACTGAAGGGGTTTGGGGGGCGAGCCACTACCAAGCCCCTTTGACCTGTCGTCATTGCGAGGCCCCAGTCCGTTGGTGCCGGGCCGAAGCAACCCCTACCGGAGTCCCTACCCCTACGAAAGATCCACGCTCAAATCCCGCGCGGTATAGATCTTCAACCCGTCGACGAAGAGCGACCCGGCGCCCAGGTACCGACGACCGGCGGCCGCCTCCTCTACTCCCGTGATCTCGACAAGCACGCTCACCATTTTGCTCTCCGGGAGCACCTGGCCGCGATAACGCCACACCGTCGGCGCATCCGGAGCCATGGACTCGGACTTCGCGCGGCGCGCGCCCGCGCGCTTCTCGCGGTCGAGGGCCATCACCGTCAGCAACTCGACCAGCATGTGAATGCCGAGCGAGCCCGGTTGCACGGGGTCCTGGAAGAAATGAGCCTTGAAGAACCAGGCCGAGGGATCGACGTCGTGCTCGGCCACCGCGGATCCGAGTCCGGCTTTGCCGCCGTCGGGCCAAAGCGCTTTCACGCGCGTGAGGATCGCGAGCTTGCCGGTGGGAAGAGCGCTCTCGGAGGCGCGCATGGCATCGAGGTCGAACGCCTCGGCCTTTGCGGCGTTCTCGAACATCAAGGCGTCCGCGGGTTCGGTGGCGAGGCCCACCTGGCGGGCCAGGGCCGCGGCAGGGAAGAAGCCGAAGCTCGTGGTCAGGCGAAGGACATCGCCAAGGTCGTCGCGACAGGAGACCGCGAAGGAAACCAGGCTGATGCCGCCGGAGGTGGAGACATCGGTCAGGTTCACGCTCGTGATCAGGCGGTTGGGTCCTCGGCGCAGATTACGGAAGACCGTGGCCTCGCCGTCGAGGTTGCGGAAGAAAAGACCTTCCGGGGTTTTGAGCGGCAGTCCGGTCGCGAGAGCCAGCCAGCCGCAGGGCTGAAGGGCCGCTTCAAGCAGGACCGCCCAGGGCATGAGGCCGTCGCCATCTTCGAAGTACCAGGCGTTCGCCGGGACGTCGTACTCGGCGACCACGGAGGCGCCCTTCTTGGCGTCGCCCGCGGGGGCGTTGAGCGAATGCACGCGCGAGAAGAACTTGTAGGGCGGCGAAGGCAGGCGGGACAGACGCCGCGCCCCGTCGAACGGCGCGTAGGACGCGCCGAAGGCGTCGCTCGGCTTGCCGATGGCGGTGGCGAGAATGGCGACATCGTCGAACGCCTTGCCGGGGAACTTCGCGGCCTCCCCGCGCATCTCGGCCTCGATGGGGAGATCGCGCGAGAGCGGAATGTCGGCGGTCAGTCGGACGCCGAGGCGTTGCGCGTGGAAAGCCTTCACGCCGTCGACGGTGCACAGGAGATCCGCGATGAGCGTCGGCTCGGGACCGTCGTGTACTTCGGCCACGAAGATCTCGTAGACGAGCTTGCGCGAGGAGGGCAGAGCCTGACCGCGGCAGCGAAGCTTGTACGTCATCTCCGGCACGGGCTCGAAGCGCCAGGCATCCTTGTCGAGAGTGAAGCCGCAGGCGGTCAGATAGAACGCCATGGCCTGCAGACACCCTTCGAACATCAGCGTGCCGGGCATGCAGGGATCGTTCTTGAAGTGGCCCTTGAAGAACCAGTCGTCCTCGTGCAGGTCGAGCACCGCGCGCATGTAGCCGCGGCCCCACGGCCCGCCGGCCACGTCGATCGACTCGACTTCGTCGATGAGGAGCATGTCCTCGGCCGCGATCCTCGCGGTCATGGTGTGAGTCAGGGCGCGCAGATGCGTGTGTCCGAAGGCGTCGCGGATCCGGCCTTCCGAAAAGGCAATGACATCCTCGCGTGAATAGGACTCGCGGGGCGGCGTCCTCGGCCGATCCAGCCGGAGAGCGGCGAAGCTCTCGGGCTTCTCCTCCCCGGCGTTCCACAGGATGCCGCCGGTGTTCTCGAGCTCCTCGTAGGTGAAGAACCCGGCCTGGCCGTTGCGCACGCTCAGCTGGGGCCGCGTGGGGCCGGAAGGACCGGAGGTCCACGAATCGTAGTGAAAGAAGAAGAGGCGTACCGCGCCCTGGTTCGCGTGGCCGTCGACATGAATGTCGTAGCGCACGGTGTCGCCCTTGAGGGGGAGGGAGCCGTGGTACGTGAGATCGCAGCCGAGGAGTCGATAGACGCGCTCGCCGCGGTTCTCGAAGTCGACCCCGAGCCACGAGATCATCATCAGGTCGGCCTGGCCGGACTCGATGAGGATGCCCGCGGGCATCCGGTTGTCGTGGAGGTAGAAGCTCTGCGAGCCCACGTCGGTCTCGGTGATGATCGAGCCCTTGCCCATCGACCGCGGCTCACCCTTGATCGATATCACGCGGTCCGCGAGGAGCAGGGGCGGCTCGGGCATCCGGACCTGGAGGTCGTACTGATCCTGGCCCGCGAAGGCCGGCCCGAAGATCTTCGAGATCTGACCCGACGCGTGCACTTCGAGGTCGGCTCGCGAGAAGAGGGGCTTTTCGACCACCGCGGGCGGAGCGGATGCTGCGGGCGCAATCATGACCTCGGGGGGCTTCACGGCCAGGGGCATCGACCCGGGCGCGCTCAGCGGCACGACGCCCCGGCTGAGGGTTCCCGCTCGCATCGACAGGAATCGCTGATGCACCTGAGCCTGAAGCGCCACGAACTCCTGATGCGCGGCCAGGACGCGTTGGAATTCCCCGTACGCCGGGTTCGCGATGGCCGCATCCGCCAGGGGCGTTGCTACGGCGGCCGGACGCGCTGGGGCGGAAGGGAGGGAGGGCCCGGGCGCGCCGTTGCCCTCCAAAGCTCGCAGGAGGGGCGGCGGAGCCATCACCGCGGGCGTGGAGGCGCCGGTCGCCGGCGCCGGTTTTGGCAGGGCCGGTCGCGACGGCTGGGTGGAAACAGCGATCCCCGACACGCTCGGCAGCACGGGTGGGCGCGCCATCAGGATCATTCCCTCCGGCACGGCCTCGCTGCTTTCGGACTCGCGCGGCTGCAGGGCCTCGATCACCGGACGATGCGCGGGCAAGGTCAGGGGCCGCCGGGGCGTCCAGGTGGGGGTGGTCTTTGGCATCGAATCGATCAGCCTCTGAAGGTTCACGTCGACTCCCGCCGCGAAGAGGCGGATCGACGTGTCGATGGCGGTCGGAAGCGAGGTCTGCGGATCGACATCGAGCGCCACTGCGAAGTGCGGACGCCCCTGCAGGATCGTGGACACCCAGCGTGTGCAGCCCTGCCTGGGCCCATGCTCGACGAAGATCCGCACGCCGTCCTCGTAGGCCTTGTTGATAAGTGCCGGGAAGTCGACGGTGATGAGAGCCTGGGTGAGGAGATTCTGCGCCGCGCTCTCCATGGTGGGGATGTACGAGTCGAGGGTCGCGTGGGTGTAGAAGCGAACGCCTTCGGGTGCTTCGGTGGGTTGCGAATGCACGCGCAGCCAGGCTTCGCGCGCGGGCTCGAGCTCCGGCGCGTGGATGACCAGGTCGTAGCCGAGCTTGCGGCAGCGCTCCTTGCCGATCTTCTCGACAATGCGCAGGCACGCCGCGGGCGATCCGCCGATGCAGGCGTCGTCGGGCGTATAGAGGAGGGTGAGATGAGCGCGCGGCTCGTCGGCGAGCGCCTCGCGAATCTTGTCCACCGGCGCCAGCACGCGCCAGTTATCCCAGGCCGCATCCTGGCCCCACGCGGTGAGGACGTCGAACCGTCCGGCGAGCACATGGCTGTACATCCGGTCCTGGTGAAGCGCTTCGCGCAAGGCGTCGATGCTGCGCCACGCGCCCATGGCGTAGAGCGCGTTGGTCTCACCGGACGAAACGCCGATCGCCGCTTCGGGCTTGAGGCCGAGGATCTCGCGCGTGAAGATCGCGTGAGCCTGCGACATCAACGCGGCGCCCCACAACTTCTCTTCGGCGGACGGATGACCGTCGCCTTCCTCCCAGATCCAGCCCGCATCGCCGCGGACGCCGGTCCAGTTCTTCGCGACCCGGTCCGCGAGCTCCGGCAGGGCGAGGAGCAGGCTTGAGCCCATGCCGCGCGACGCTCCCGCGGGGCCAGTGAAGACGAAGGCCATCTCGCCCTCGACCTTCGCTTCGCCGAAGTGGGCGCCCGACGGCATGGGCTGGCCGCGATGCAGAGCGTCCTTGACCCGCGAGGCGAGGTCGTCGCGCAGGCTCTCTTCGCACGAGAAGCCGACGCGCAGCGCGCCGTCCTTAGACATCTCGCGTTTTTCGATGGCGCGCACGAGCGCGTCGCGGGTGTCCGCGCTGTAGAACTCGATGGCTTTCCGGCGCCCGGCGAGGTCTGAGAAACGCGGCTCCGGGCCGGCCTGCGCACGATACGCCGAGGCGGGACCGAAGAGACTGCGGGTGTTCGCGAACGCCTCGCGCGATCCGTCGAGGTGGGGAAGCTGGGGCGCCGCGGAGGCGTGCGAGATGTCGGCGCGAGCCGCCGCGGTGACGATGGCGCGGGCGACGTCGAGGAGGCCCGAGGCGGCGTGGGCCCTCGGCCCCAGATGGGGAGGGCCTGGAACCACGGCCGAGGGATCCAGGATGCCGAACACCGTGTCCCCTTCGGCCAGCGCGTCGTCCAGGCGCTTGAGCACGAGAACGACCGCGGCGTCCGCGGTGGGCGGGTCGCTCGTGTTCTCGAGGCTTTGCAACGCCGCCGCGTGGACCGGTTCGCTCGACAGATCGACGGCGCCCACGATGGCCACGTCGAGTTCGTGGGTTCGAAGCGAACGCAGGGCGAGGTCGAGAGCGCGATAGCCCGAGAGTTCCTCGGCCGACACCGAGAAGCCGGGGCCTCGCGCGTCCCACTGACTGGACAGCCGGTTGGCCACGATGTTCGGCATGGTGCCGATAACGCCGGCGGACTCAAGCACGCCTATGGGCTCGGTGGTGATGGGCTCTTCGAGGAAGAGCGACCGCCAGCGCAGGCCGTAGCGGGCCACTTCGGGGTCGCAGCCCATGCCGACAAGAACGCCGGTGCGCTCGGGCGTGACCGCGCACGAGGCCATGGCCTCCTGAGTCGCGGCGAGCAGAAGGGTCTGCTGTGAGAGCGTCGCCTCGAGGTCCTTCGGCGGGAATTTGAGGCCGGTGGCGTCGAGCTCGACGCGTGAGGCGGCCGAACCGAGAGGCAGCCTTCTCAGGGTCCGGGCGGCGAAGTCGCGGGTGCTCTCGCACTCGCCGGCGCGAACGCCGAGACCGATGACCGCGATGCGTGCGGGCGCGGGAGGAGGAGGGGCGGGGGGACGCTGAGGGAGGAGCGCGGTCATCGACTCGCGGCGCCACTCTTCGACGATGAGATGCGCGTTGTTGCCGCCGAAGCCGAAAGCGGAGAGGGCGGCGCGGCGCGGGGCGACGCTGTCCCAGGCCTCGGGTGCTTGCAGCAGGCGCAGGCTCGAGTCCTTGAGATCGTCGGAAGGGGAGTCGACGTGGGCGGAGGGCGGCTTCACGCCGCGATCGAACGCGGTGAGGGTCTTGGCCAGCGCGGCCATGCCGGCGCTCGTGATCAGGTGGCCGAGGTTTCCCTTGACCGAGCCGGCCGCGACCACGTGCGATCCGAAGACGCGCGAGGTGCTGCGGATTTCAACGCCGTCGCCCACCCGCGTGCCGGTGGCGTGGCATTCGAGGAGCGAGATGTCCTTCGGTTCCAGGCCGGCCGTGGCGTAGGCGGCCTCCATGGCGCGGACCTGGCCTTCTTCGGAGGGCGCCAGCAGTCCATGGCCGCGTCCGTCGTTCGAAAGGCCGATGCCGCGGATAACCCCGAGGATGCGGTCGGAGTCCTTGACCGCGTCCTTGAGGCGCTTGAGGGCCACGCATCCAGCGCCCTCGGCGGGGACGAGCCCGTCCGCGTCCTTGTGGAACGGCCGGCTCCGGCCGGAGGGCGAGAGGGCCTTGAGCGCGGTGAAGCCCATGTGGATGAAGAGGTCGTCGGCGCGCGAGACCGCGGCCGCGAGCATCAGATCGGCGCGTCCATCGGACAGCGCATCGCAGGCGAGCTTGATCGCGTAGAGCGAACTGGCGCAGGCGGCATCCAGCGCGAACGCGCTGTCGGCGAGGCCGAGATTCAGGGCCCGGGCGGCCAGAAACGCGGGGAGTCCCGAGGAAAAGCGGTTGCGCGCGTCGATACGACCCGCGGGCCCGACGCCGCTCCAGACCTGTTCGGCGAAGTGGGACAGGCCCGAAGACGGGAACGACAGGTTCGCGAGGACGAGGCCGGTTCGCGCTCGCTGACGATCCGCGTCCTTGACCCCCTGGAGCGCTTCGCGGGTGGTGTGGAAGACAAGCTTGAAGAGGGGGTCGAGGCCGTGGATCTGCGCGGCCGCGAACGCGAAGCCGCTCGGATCGAATCGGTCGTCGAAGCCGCGAACGTAGCCGCCGCGCAAGGTCGACACGCGGTCCGCGCTCGAGCCCTTGGCTTTGGCCACGAGCTGTTCGGGATCGACCCGCCAACGGCGGTCGGGGACCGTGCTCAAAAGGTCCTGGCCGGCGAGGACGCGATTGAACAGCTCCTCCGCGCTGAAAGCGCCGGGAAGGGCGTACGACTGGGCCACGATCGCGATCGGTTCGAATCGGTTCAATGCGGGTCCAGGGTGCTTGAAGAGGGGTGCGCTACGCCTTGGCCGCGGTATCCACCATGTGCATTTCTATCCCGCGCAGCTCGCACAGGAGTCGTCCGTCCTCCGTCCGCACGATCGCATCGGACACCGTCTTGAGGTCGGACACGGAACGGGAGCGAAGCGAACAGTGCAACGGCCCGCTGGTGGGCTCGTCGATATGGATGGTCAGCGATTCGACTCCGGTGGGCAGCGAGGTCTTGCCGATCGCGCGCATGCCCATGAGAATGGCCATCTGCAGGCCCGCGTCGATGGCCGCGGGGTCGGTGGCGAAGGGCCCCCCGATCCAGCCGATGTCGCGGGTGGAGGCGACGAGTGCCGAGCCGCCCTGCGGCCCCACCGAGCGAACGCCCTTCAGGACCTGGAAGTCGGGGCCGTGGAACAGGACCGGGCCGTAGACATCTTCCGTGGCCCAGGGCGTGCCCGTCTTGGGAGCTTCGAATGCGTGGGGCGACGCGTGTGGAGAGGAACGATCGGTCATGTCGGCCATGGCTCGATAATGGACGGGGCCGCCGGGGGAGCGGAGTTCGCAGCTGAGGCGCGCGCCCACTCCGTTCGAGACCTGCTCGCATGAGATTTCGAGCCGCGTGCCCTTGCCTTCGAAGTGCTCGATGCGGATGCCCTTGAGCACCTTCAGATCCTTGATGGCGGAAAGCCGCAGATCGGGCCGGGTGCTGCGCGCGATCCGCGCGAAGGCCTCGAGGGCGAGAGCCACGGGGAAGACGGGAACGCCCTTCACCGCATGCGAGGCCAGGTGCGGCGAGCTCACGGAGGAAATCACCAGATCGCCCACCACTTTCCGGGCCGCGCCGTGCCCGAGGAGCACCGAGGCATCCGGACGTCCGCCCACCACCACCGAAACCGGAGCCTGCGGATGCGTGATCGCGTCCACGAACATCCGCGCGCCGTCAGCCACGGGAATGAGAGCGACGCCGCGCTCGATGAAAACCGCCCGAAGAGACGGGGTCACCATCCCGCCGTCCCAGGGGCCCCAGTGGAGTACGCGGACGAACGCGTTCTTGCGTTGCCGGGCCTCGAACTGCGCGACCGATTCGAGCGTCTCGTTGGCCATGGCGTAATCGGCCTGACCGGGATTGCCCACGCGGCCCGCGACCGAGCCGAAGAAGCACAGGACCCTGAGATCGTCGCCGCGCGTGGCCTCGAGGAGATGATGCAGGCCCGCGACCTTGGTGTCGAAGACCGAGTTGAACTGAGCGTCCGTCTTCTCCGAGATCTTCTTGTCGGCGAGGACTCCGGCCGCGTGGATCACCCCGTCGATCCGCTTGAGGCGGCCTCGGACCATGCTCACCGCCATGGACACGTCGCCGCTGTCCTTGAGGTCGCAGGGGAAGTAGAGCACTTCCGAACCCGCGGTCTTGAGGGCATCGAGGGTCATGCGGGTTTCGCGGGCGGCGTTGACCGACTGCGCCGCGCCCTTGGCCTCGGAGGGCGTCGGGGTGTGCCCCGCGGCCTTTTCCGCCGCGATGTAGGCGGACTGCAGCTCGCTCTCGGTCCTCTTTCCCTCGGCCCAGGTGGGGGCGAAGTCGGAGTCGGTGCGGCCGAGAATGGCGAACTTATAGTGTCCGGCCTTCGCGAGTTCTTCGAGGCAGATCGCGGTGACGCCACGGGCGCCGCCCGAAACTAGAAGCACCGAACCGTCCTCGAGCTTCGCCTTCATTGCGGGCGCATCGTCGATCGCTGGCGCATCCTCGAAGAAGGGCGCGGTGCGGTTGCCGGATGAGTCGATGGCGATGTCCAGATCGGCGCCGCCTTCGAGGATCTCCGCGGCCACCGCCTGGGCCAGGCGGTCCGCGTCCACTCGGCCCTTGGCGATGGCGATGAACCGGCTCGTGACCTCGGGCACTTCGAGGGCCAGGGTCCGGACGAGGCCCGGGATGCCGCCGGTCCACTCGGCGTTGGGCGACCCGAAGAATGGGTCGCCTACGGCGATGAAGAGACGCGGCGTTTCCGTCGACCGGGCCACCGCGCGCGCGGTGGCGAAGATCTTCTTCTGGGCGCCGATGGCTTCTTCGACGCTGCGTTCGTCGGCGAGGCCGGAGAGGTCGATCACCCGAGGCGCTTTGGCGGGACTCGCCGAATCGAACGCGTCGACGACCACGGCTTCAACTCCGCGGGCCAAAAGCAGGGCGGCAAGGGGATCCGCGAGGCCGCTGGGGCCGCGCACGATGGTCACCGCGCCGGAAAAGAGGCCGCGCGGCGAGAAACCGGGCCGAGGCGCGGAACGCCTCACCGAGACGAAGCGGCCGAGCCTGGTGGGCGCTGGTGCGGGCCTTGTGGCCACGGTTGCGGATTGACTGGCGATTGCGATCGAAGGCGGCGTCGGAGCAGAAGGGGCTTCGGCGGAGCCTCCCAGGCGCTCGAGGATCTGACCCAGAGTCCTGATTGCGCCCAGTTCGGCGGCGGGAATGGTGGGCAGGGCCGGAACCTGTTCCTGAACGGCCGAGAGGATTTCCACGCGCTTGATCGAGTCGATGCCGAGGTCGGACTCGATCTCCATGTCGAGGCCGATCATGTCCTTCGGATAGCCCGTCTTGTCGGCGACGACCGCGAGGAGAATCTCGCGGATGGACGCGCCGCCCACGGTTGGCGCGGTGGCAGCGGGACTCGGGGCGACCGCGGCGGTGGGGAGAGGCGTTGCCGGCGCTACCAGGTCGGCGATTGCGCCGAAGCGGTCGAGGATGTTGCGCAGGGTTCGCATCGCGCCCAGCTCGGCCGCGGGAATGGAGGGGAGGGACGGCACGCGCTCCTGCACCGCGGAGAGGATCTCGACGCGCTTGATCGAATCGATGCCGAGATCGGCTTCGATCTCCATGTCGAGGCCGATCATGTCCTTCGGGTACCCGGTCTTGTCGGCGACGACCGCGAGCAGCGCGCTCGTGATCGACTCGCCCGCGCTCACCCTCGGCGCGGGGGCGGCGCTTGCGATTGTGGGAGTGGTCGCCGCCGCGATCGCGGGCGCCACGGCAGAGGCGCTCGCGCCGAAACGGTCGAGGATGTGGCGCAGGGTTCGCATCGCGCCCAGTTCGGCCGCGGCGATCACGGGCAGAGAGGGCACCCGTTCCTGCACCGCGGAGAGGATCTCGACACGCTTGATGGAATCGATACCGAGGTCGGCCTCGATTTCCATGTCAAGGCCGATCATGTCCTGCGGGTATCCGGTCTTGTCGGCGACGACCTCGAGTAGCGCTTCGGAGATGGAGGGCCCTGCCGCCCCCGCGGAGGCTGGGGCCGGCATCGCCTGCGCCGCCTCTGGCGCGACCACGGGCGTGGGCCCGGCCGCGGGCATGGACATCGGCACGGGAGCGGCATCGAAAACCGGCGGTACGAATGACGGCGCCGCTACGGGCGCGTACGCTTGAACGGACTGTCCGCTGATGCTTGCGATCGCGGCTTCGGAGGTGCGGAGGAACGCCAGGTGCGACTCCGCCATGGAGCGCTGGTACGCGGAGTGCGCCTCGGCGGTCTGCCGCTGAACCTCGGCGAAGGCACGCAGCCACTCGGGATCCTGAACGTCGATGCTCGACTTCACGGCGGCGTTTTCCTCCGCGAATGCCATGGAGCCGGCCGCGGCCACGGGTGGGGCTTCCGGTGCGTTGGGTTTCCGCGGGGGATTCGGCTTGGGCAGCGCCGAAGAGCCTTCCTTCGGCGGATAGGGCTTGGCGTAGTTGGCGCCGGTCAGCATGATCGCGTGCGCCTTGGGCGCTTCCTTGCGGGCTTCGACCCGCGTGCCCTCGAAGAGCTTTGCGAGTTCGACCCCGAAGCCGTTCGCGGCGAGAGCGCCGAT
The DNA here is from genome assembly GCA_031392925.1 of Vicinamibacteria bacterium. Taxonomy (GTDB): domain Bacteria; phylum Acidobacteriota; class Vicinamibacteria; order Fen-336; family JAGNNV01; genus JAGNNV01. The sequence goes on along the minus strand of JANMVV010000016.1, from coordinate 2,514 downwards.
GGCCTGAAGGAACGAGGCCGCACCGCTCGCACCCTTGCGGTCGGTGGCGATCGCCAGATGGGGCAGATCGCCGAGGGTGTCCCTGACCAGGCCGGTCAGAACCGCGCCCGGCCCCACTTCGACGAACGTGCGCACGCCGTCCGCGTACATGGTCTCGATCTCTTCCGAGAATCGGACCGAAGACGCGATCTGCGAGGCGAGGGTCGCTCGGATTCCGTCCTCGCCGCCTGAGTAGCGCTGGGCGGTGGAATTCGCGTAGACCGGCTTTCCGGGCACGGTGATCGGCTGGCTCTTGAGGAACGAAGCGAAGGGGTCGACCGAGCCCGCGACGACACTCGAGTGGAACGCGGTGGCGACGGGGAGGCGCGTGCCCTTGAATCCCTGGGCCTTGAGTTCGGCGGCGGCCGAATCCACGGCCTCGGTCGGGCCTGCGATGACGACCTGCTTCTTCGAATTGAGGTTCGCGATCACCACCGGAGCCTTGAGCAGAGCTTCGAGCGCCTCCACCGTCTGCTGGCCCAACGAGATCGCCCACATGGCGCCCGACGTGGTCGCCGCGTCGCGCATCAACTCGCCGCGCTTGCGTGCGGTCTGCAGCATCGAGGCCGCGTCGATGGCGCCCCCGGCGTGGAGAGCCACAACTTCGCCGAAGCTGTGGCCGCCGAAGACGTCGCCGTCGACGCCGAGGTGGCGAAGGAGACGCAGGGTTGCGAGGCTCGCCAGTCCGAGCGCGGGCTGGGCCCATTCGGTGGCGGTGAGTCGAGCGGTCTGCGCGGCACGGGCTTCGTCGGTGTACACGGACGGCGGGAAGACCATTCGATGGATGGTGGAGCGCTGACCGTGGTCGCCGAACTCGATACCGGCATGGTCGTCCCAGGTCTGACGCGCAACCTCAAACGCCATGGCGAGTTCACGGCCCATGCCCACCGCCTGCGAGCCCTGGCCGGGGAAGAGGAACGCGATCGACCCAAAGGCCTTAGGACCGCGGCCGTAAGTCGGGCCGCCGGGGAGAGTGAACGCGGGGCCGTCGAGCTTGGGCCGCACGAGGCCGAGCTGCTTCTCGAGGTCGGCGGTCGAGGTCGCGACCGCGGCGAGCCGGCAATCGACGGACGCATCGAATCGAGAGGCGGCGGCCAGTGCTACGCCGCTGAGCGAGGCTCCGGCCTTGAGGTCCACCAGAACGTCGTCGATCGCGGCTCTCAGGGACGCCGGATCCTTCGCGGAAAGGGCCACGACTTCCGAGGTCAGTGTCCGCATGCGGGCGGCGGTCTTCGCCGTGCCGGTGTACTCCTCGAGGGTGATGTGGAAATTGCTGCCGCCGAAGCCGAACGAGCTCACCGACGCACGCCGCGGATGAGTGTGATCGCGGACCCAGGGCTTGGCCTCGGAGTTCAAGTAGAAGGCGGTCTCTTCGATCTTGAGCGCGGGGTTGGGCGTCTCGATCTTGATCGTCGGAGGCAGAACCTTGTTGTGGAGAGCTAGGGTCGCCTTGATCAGGCCTGCGGCGCCCGCGGCCGCCTTGGTGTGGCCGATCTGCGATTTGATGGAGCCGAGCGCGCACCACTGCGTGTCCTTGCGAGAGGACTCGCCGAAGACGGTCTGCAGGCCGCCGAACTCCGCGGCGTCGCCCGCCTTGGTCCCCGTTCCGTGAGCTTCGATCAGCTCGACGGTGTCGGGGCCGAAGCCCGAGGCTTCATACGCGCGGCGCAGGGCTTTCGCCTGACCGGCGCTCACCGGCGCATAGATGCTCTTGGCGCGGCCATCGGATGAAGAGCCCACGGCCTTGATGACCGCGTAGATCGGATTGCCGTCGCGCTCCGCGTCCTCGAGGCGCCGCAGGCCGAGAAGGCCGATGCCCTCACCCAGCATGGTGCCGTCGGACTTCGCATCGAACGGCCGGCAGTCGCCCGAGAACGACAGCGCCGGGGTCTTCGAGAAGCACATGTACATGAAGATGTCGTTGAACGTCTCGACCCCTCCGGTGATCACGAGGTCGGAACTGCCGAGGTGAAGCTCCTGAACGCCCATGGCCAATGCGCCGAAGGCGGAGGCGCAGGCCGCGTCAACCACGCAGTTGGTGCCGCCGAGGTTCAAACGGTTGGCGATGCGGCCGGCGACCACGTTGCCGAGAAGACCCGGGAACGTGCTTTCCTGCCACGGCGTGTAGGAGCCCGAGATCCGATCGCAGACCTTCTGGACTTCGTCCTCGGGAAGGCCGTGCTCACGCAAGGCGCGCACCCAGATGGGGCGCTGCAGCCGGGAGCCCATCTCGACCAGGAGTTCCTGGGCGGACGTGATGCCGACGATAACGCTGGTCCGTTCGCGGAGGGCATCGGGGAACTGGCCGTGGGTGACGTCTTCGAGGAGTTGCTTGGCCACGAGCAGGCCGAGGAGCTGGGAGGTGTCGGTGGCGGGAATGACGGTGGGCGGCATTCCGTGCTCGAGGGGGTCGAACGCGACCTCGGGGATGAAGCCGCCGCGCCTGGCGTAGGTCTTGTCCGGGGCCTTGGGGTC
>JANMVV010000165.1:0-11213 GCA_031392925.1 Vicinamibacteria bacterium | reverse complement strand
CGGCGACGGGGAGGACGATGCCGTCGGTCAGCCTCTCGACCGCGGCGGTTTGCGCGCGCGTCGAAGCGGGAAAGCCCGCAGTCAGAGCGAGAGTCAGAAGCAGACGCTGAACGGGTTTCATACGAAGAACCATACCTTTGCAGGCGCTCGGCCGGGGCAGTGCGATTCCTTCAGTGCGGTTCCTTGCTCATGAGGACGGGACCCCGTACGATGGAAGACTGAGGAGAATCGCAAGATGCCAAAGAATCGCTGGACGTTGTTCACGGTCGGACCCCTGCTCGCGCTCACATGGCCCTCAAGCGCGGCCGGCCCCGACCGAGCCAAGACCGTGAGTGGCGTGGTCGTCGGCGCTGCCGAGGACAACGGGGTTCGCGCATTCCGGGGAATCCCCTTCGCGGCGCCGCCGGTAGGAGCTTTGCGGTGGAAGCCGCCCCAACCCGCGAAGAACTGGGCGGGCGCGCGCCCGGCCGAGAAGTTCGGGCCTCGCTGCATGCAGCGACCGGTATTCGGGGACATGGGCTTCCGCTCCGATGGCATGGGCGAGGACTGCCTCTATCTCAACGTCTGGACGCCCGCGAAGTCCGCGAAGGACCGGCTGCCCGTCCTCGTCTATTTCTATGGCGGCGGCTACATGGCGGGCGACGGCTCCGAGCCGCGCTATGACGGCGAGACCATGGCGAAGAAGGGCATCGTGGCCCTGACCGTGAACTACCGCCTCGGCGTCTTTGGATTCTTCGCTCACCCCGAGTTGACCAAGGAATCGCCGCACCACGCTTCCGGCAACCAGGGCCTGCTCGATCAGGCCGCGGCACTCGCCTGGGTGCAGCAGAACATCGCGGCCTTCGGAGGCGATCCGAAGCACGTGACCATCGCCGGAGAGTCTGCCGGATCGACCTCGGTGAGCGCGCAGATGGCGTCTCCCCTGTCCAAGGGCCTCATCGCCGGCGCGATTGGTGAGAGCGGCGCCCTGATCAACCCCACGCTCGCGCCGGTGCCTCTCGACAAAGCCGAAGCGATGGGGACGGCGTTCGCGGCCTTCGTGTCAGCCGCGGACCTCAAAGCCCTGCGCGCGATGCCGGCCGATGCACTGCTCGAGGCCACGGGCAAGCCACAGGCGCCGCGGTTCGGCTCCACCGTCGACGGCTACTTCCTGCCGAAGACCCCCGCGGAGATTTTCGCTGCGGGAGAACAGGCGCAGGTGCCGCTCCTCGCCGGCTGGAACTCGGAGGAGAACAACTATCGCAGCGTGCTCGGGCAGAACGAACCGACGCCTGAGAACTACGCGAAGGCCGTGACCACCCTCTACGGCGACCGCGCCCCCGAGGTGCTGAACGCCTACCCCGGCTTCACGAAAGACGAGGTCATTCAATCCGGGACCGATCTCGCAAGCGACCGGTTCATCGCCTTCAGCACCTGGAAGTGGCTCGACCTCCACAGCAAGACCGGAATCAAACCGGTCTATCGCTACTACTACGCGCGCGCCCGGCCCGCGATGAATCCCGAGATGGGCAACGCCACCGCCAACCTCGCCGGCGGCGTCACTCGAGGCGCCGCGCCTTCAGCGCCGCCTCGGCCCGTCCCTCGCGGCGCCGTGCACTCCGCGGAGATCGAGTACGCCATGGGCAATCTCGACGGCAACAAGGTCTACGCATGGACACCCGACGACCACAAGGTCTCGGAGGTCTTCCAGGGGTTCTTCGCGAATTTCGTGAAGACCGGCGACCCGAACGGGCCCGGTCTGCCGAAATGGCCGGCGGCGAACCGAGGCACCGATATTCAGGTCATGCACATCGACGTGGAGACCAAGGCGGTAACCGATTCTCTTGAGCACCGCTACCGGCTCCTGGACGAGCTCTACGGGAAGAAGTAGCTGATCGGGAACTGAACCGGCAGCCGATCAGTGGTTGTCACGCGGCACACCTTTGGTGGCCGCGATCTTCTGATACTTGACCGCCGGTTTCAGCACCATGCCGTTCGATAGCTCATCGACCATGCCGCGCTGGATTTCCTGCCAGGGAGTCTGGCTCGGCGGTATCTGGTAGCCGCCATCCTTCGCGAGCGCCCGACGCCGCCGTTCGTACTCGGTCTTGCTGATGAGCATGTTGGCGGTGCGCTGGTTGAGGTCGATGCGGACGCGGTCGCCCGTCTTGATCAGCGCGAGGCCGCCGCCGGTCGCCGCTTCGGGCGACGCGTTCAGGATCGAGGGCGAACCCGACGTGCCCGACTGCCGGCCGTCGCCCACGCAGGGCAACTCGGTGATGCCCTGCCGGATCAGTCGCCCCGGCGGCTGCATGTTCACCACCTCGGCGCTGCCAGGGTAGCCGATCGGTCCCGTGCCGCGAACGAACAGAATGCAGCCGTCGTCGATCTTGAGTTTCGGGTCGTCGATGCGGTGGTGATAATCCTCCGGACCGTCGAACACGATGGCGCGGCCTTCCCAGGCGTTGAGATCCTTCGGGTCGGACAGGTAGCGCTTGCGGAAGGACTCCGAGATGACGCTGGTCTTCATGATCGCGCTGTCGAACAGATTGCCCTTGATGTTGAGGAAGCCCGCCTTCTGCTTCATCGGTTTCTTGTAGGGCTTGATGACATTCGGGTCCTGGACCTTCGTCTTCCGGCAGTTCTCGTACAGGGTCTTGCCATTGATGGTCAGGGCATTCTTGCCGATCTTCCCAGCGCCGATAAGTTCATTGACCACTGCGGGCACGCCTCCGGCGCGGTGGTATTCCTCGCCCAGGTATTCGCCCGCGGGCTGCAGGTTCACGAGCAGCGGGATGTCGTAGCCGATCTTCTCCCAGTCGTCGTTGTCGAGCCTCACCCCGATGTGCCGCGCGATGGCGTTGAAATGAATGGGCGCGTTGGTCGAACCGCCGATCGCGGAGTTGACCGCGATCACGTTCTCGAACGCCTCGCGGGTCATGATCTTCGACGGGCGCAGGTCCTCCCACACCATGTCGACGATGCGCTTGCCGCTTTCGTACGCGTTCACCGCGCGGTCCTTGTGAGGAGCGGGAATCGCCGCGCTTCCGGGCAGGGACATTCCGAGCGCTTCCGCCAGCGAGTTCATGGTCGAGGCCGTGCCCATGGTGTTGCAGTGGCCGGGCGACGGCGCGGACGACGCGATCAGGTCGATGTATTCCTTGTCGTCGATCTGCCCGGCCGCGCGCAGTTCCCGCGCTTTCCAGATGATGGTCCCGGAGCCGGTGCGCTCGCCGCGAAACCAGCCGTTCAGCATCGGTCCGCCCGAGAGCACAATGGCCGGGATATCGACGGTCGCCGCCGCCATCAACTGCGCGGGCGTGGTCTTGTCGCAGCCGGTGGTGAGCACCACACCGTCGATGAAGTAGCCGTAGAGAACTTCGACCAGCCCGAGATAACAGAGGTTCCGATCGAGGGCCGCGGTCGGTCGCTTTCCCGTTTCCTGGATCGGATGGAGGGGAAACTCGAAAGCGATGCCGCCCGCTTCTCGAATTCCCTCGCGCACTCGGTGCGCGAGCTGAAGATGATGGCGATTGCAGGGCGAAAGATCCGAGCCCGACTGGGCGATGCCGATGATCGGCTTGCCGGATTGAAGCTCCTCGCGGGTCAGGCCCCAGTTCATGTAGCGCTCGATGTAGAGCGCGGTCATGTTGGGATTGTCCGGATTGGCAAACCACTTTTGGGAACGAAGCTTCGCGGGGTCCTTCTTGATCTTGCTTGCCATGCACTCTCCTAATTAGCCCAACAACCGCAGCACCTGTTCAGCGAGAAGGGTCATCCCTAAACCGCAGATCCCGACAATGGTCTCGGTCATGGTCCAGGTCTTCAAGGTCTGGCCGACGGTGAGGCCCAGGCACTCCTTGACGATCCAGAACCCGGAATCGTTCAAATGAGACATGAAGAGCGAGCCGCACCCGATGGAAATCACCATGAGTTCCGGATTTGTGCCTGGGTTCGCCGCGAGCACGGGCGCGACAAAGCCCGCGGCCACGGTGATGGCCACCGTCGCCGAGCCCGTCGCCACTCTCACGAAAGATGAGACCAGCCAGCCGTAGACCAGCAGAGGCAGGCCCGCGCCCGCGGCCATGTCGGCCAATTGCTTGTCGACTCCCGCGGCGCGCATCACGAGCGCGAAGCCGCCGCCGCCGCCCACCAGCACCAGGGTCATGCCGATGCTGGCGATGCTGGTCTCGGACAGCTTCAAGAGTTCGGCCGACGTGCGTCCGCAACGAGCTCCGAAGGCCCAACCGGCGAAGAGAACCGAAAGCAACAGGGCGATGACCGGATTCCCGATGAACATCGCGATCTTGCCCCAAGCCGCTTCCTTGGCCTGGAGGAGTTCCACCAGCGTTCCGGAGAGCAGAAAGAGTACCGGCAACAGCACGGTAAAAAGGGTGAGGCCAAAACTCGGAAGGGTCTGGTTCGCCGAGACCGAGGGCACGAATGCCGGTGTCTCGACATGAACCCTCTTGACCGCCAGGCGCGCGAAGAAGGGCCCGGCGATGGCGGCCACGGGAATCCCAAGGACGAACGCCCAGAGGATGACCCGGCCCATGTTCGCGTGCAGCGTCTCGATGGCGATGACCGGGCCCGGGTGGGGCGGCATCAAACCGTGCATGACCGAAAGAAACGACAGCAGCGGCAGAACGAGACGCAGGAACGGCTGGCCGCTCTCCTTGGTGAGGGTGATGACGATGGGAAGGATCAACAGGAAACCGACCGCGAACCAGGTGGTCATGCCCACGCACAGGGCGAGCAGAACAACGCAGAGGCCAACCCGTGAGGGCCCGAGGGTCTTGATGAATTGCTTGGCCAGAACGCCGGCGCCACCCGACTCCGCCAGGAACTTCCCGAAGACCACGCCCAGCACGATGATGGGGCCGGTGCTCGCGAGAGTGTTGCCAAAGCCGGTCTGGAAGGCCTTCACGACGTCCGCCATGGTGAGCGTCCCCTGAACCGCCGCGACCATGGCCCCGAGCGCCAGCGAGCTCATGAGCAGCGCGATGAAGGGATTGACCTTCAGCCAGGTGACCAGAAGGACCAGCGTCGCGATGGCGAGGAGTGCGTAGATCACGTTCAGTGGCGCGGGCGGTAGGTCTTCGAGAATCCGTTCCGCGAGTTGGTGACGGTGAACGTCCCGTCGGATTCCGCGGAGACCTTGATCCACCAGGCGGGCGAATGATCCGGGTTTCCAAGCGCCGGCACATCGTGGCCCGCGGCCAGCAGCGCGGAGGACGTGGCCCCATCTTCGATGTTGGCGATGAACCGCCCCGGCGCGTTGTGTTCGAGCAGACCGTTGAATGACCAGTGAAGCTGCCAGAGGTCCTCGAGCCCGGGAGAGGCCTCGAGGGTTTCGAAAGTCTCCGGAGCGGCGCCCTTGCGGATCCCGTTGTTCATGATCACCACGCGGGGTCGCAGTCCGTGCACGAGGGCCCTGGGGCCCGACACGTTCACACCGTGGTGGGTGGTGAGGAGGAGGTCGACCGTCCCGATGCGATTCGTGGGGCACACGAGTTCGGCCTCGTAGTTCCACAAAAGGTCGCCAAGATCGACGGTCCTGAACTTGCCGTAGCTGATGACGCTGCCGACGGAGTTCGCGTTTTCGAGGTCGGACTTGATTTCCTTGGGAACAAAGTCCGCGCATGCGGGGTTGGGTCTCCCGGCGTCGGCCCAATCGGTCTTGCTCGTGGTCAGCGTTTTCGCGGCCGCGGATACGATCGTCCAGTCGATGCCGGTGATGGGCACGGTGTCTCCGGGTTTCACCACCAGATGCGGCCCCTTGGCGATCGCCGCGGCGTAGGCCTGCTGCGAAGGAATGTTCTGCTCCGGCTGAACCGTGGGTCCGTGGTCGACGTAGTGCAGGATGGGAACGAGCTTCGCCAACTCCAGGAAGCCGCCGATGTGATCCGAGTGATAGTGAGTGATCACCAGATAGTCGATCTGCTTCAGACCCGCAGCAGTGATCACCTGCATGATCCTCTTGGGATCGCGCTCCCCCTGGTTCCCCGTGTCCACCAGCGCGGTCTGGCCCGTGGGTGAGACGAAGACGGTCGCCTGCCCACCCTCGGTGTCGATGTAATAGATGTCGAGGGTCTTTGGGGGCGCCTCAGCACGCGCCATCGCGACAAGGAGCGGAAGGGTCAGTAAGAGCGTGATGCCTCGCCGCATTCAGATGATCCTCGTCAGGGAGATGGGATTGAGCCGGAATGGCTCTAGTTGGTCCAAACTGGGATCGTACCATCGGAGTCTCCGGTCTTTCGGGGCCCGCCGGACCTTTCAGGAAGTCAGTTTCTTCCGCGATCGGCGGCCCAAGATGGCAGCACCCTTCCTCCGCTCCAGTTGGGTACGCCCCTAGGTCCGGAACGCACCCCAAATGTCGGCACCGTCATTGCGAGGAGCCACTCGTTTCGGTACGGCGACGAAGCAACCCCCTCCAACTACCAACCCGTACACCCCAAATTCTCGTAGCCGCGAGATTGCTTCGGGCCAGCGCCGACGGCCGGACCTCGCAAAGACGTGAGGGGGACCAACGTGCTTGAAGGCAGGACGCGCAGCAGCTACCATGAAAACTGGTGAGCACACACTCGACACCCCTGATCACCGCGTTCCGCGTGATTCCCGTGGCGGGGCGGGACAGTATGTTGCTCAACCTGAGCGGCGCTCACGGGCCGTTCTTCACGCGCAACCTGCTCGTGCTCACCGACAACGACGGGCGCACCGGAGTGGGCGAAGTGCCGGGGGGCGAGAGGATTCGAAAGACTCTTGAAGAGGCGAGTCCGCTCGTCGTCGGCGAGTCGCTGGGCGACCACCAGAACGTGCTGCGAAAGGCACGCGAGGCCTTCGCCGACCGAGACGCCTCCGGCCGCGGTCAGCAGACGTTCGACCTTCGCACGACGATTCACGCGGTCACCGCCATCGAGGCCGCGATGCTCGATCTGCTCGGCCAGCATCTCGGTGTGCCGGTCGCTGCATTGCTTGGCGAGGGGCAGCAACGCGACGCGGTGGACGTGCTCGGCTACCTCTTCTATGTCGGCGACCCGGATCGAACCGGCCTTCCCTATCAACGCGAGCCCGAGGCCGTCGACGACTGGCTTCGGCTGCGACATGAGAAGGCGCTGACCACTGATGCGGTGCTGCGCCTCGCGGAGGCGGCGCAGGCACGCTACGGGTTCAACGACTTCAAGCTGAAAGGCGGCGTGTTGCGCGGGGAGGATGAAGTCGCGGCGATCCAGGCCCTGCACGAACGTTTTCCAACCGCTCGTGTGACCGTGGACCCAAACGGCGCTTGGTCGCTGAAAGACGCGATTCGCCTGATGCGCGATCTGCGCGGCGTTCTTGCCTACGCCGAGGACCCGTGCGGCGCCGAAGACGGTTTCTCGGGCCGCGAGGTCATGGCCGAGTTCCGCCGCGCCACTGGCTTGCCGACCGCCACCAACATGGTCGCGACCGACTGGCGTCAGTTGAGCCATTCGCTCGCGCTGCGAGCCGTCGATATCCCCCTCGCCGACCCGCATTTCTGGACTATGGCTGGCTCGGTGCGCGTGGCCCAGACCTGTCGCGACTTCGGCCTGACCTGGGGATCGCATTCCAACAATCATTTCGACGTGTCCCTCGCAATGGTGACTCACGTGGCGGCCGCGGCGCCCGGGCGCGTGACCGCCATCGACACGCACTGGATCTGGCAGGACGGCCAGCGATTGACCCGGGGGCCGCTGCGTATAGAAGACGGAACGATCAAGGTGCCGAAGCAACCGGGTCTCGGCGTCGAACTCGATATGGTCGAGGTCGAGAAGGCGCATCAGCTTTACAACCAGCATGGCCTCGGCGCGCGCGACGACGCCATGGCGATGCAATACCTGATTCCGAACTGGGCCTTCGACCCGAAGCGCCCCGCGCTTGACCGTTGAGGAAAACCGGATGAATCGTGGGCACGTGCGTTACGGAATCGTGGCCATGCTGTTCTTCGTGACCACGATCAACTACGCGGACCGCGCCACCCTCTCGATCGCCGGGCCGGCCCTGTCCAAAGAGCTGGGCCTGGACCCGATCACCATGGGCTACGTCTTCTCCGCGTTCGGGTGGTCGTATGTGATCGGCCAGCTCCCCGGCGGATGGCTGCTCGACCGATACGGTTCGAAGATGGTGTACTTCGCGAGCATCTTCGCCTGGTCCGTGTTCACCATGCTGCAGGGCGGGCTTACTTTCCTGAGTGCGACGGCCGGCACTGCCATCGTCGTTCTGTTCGCGCTGCGCTTTCTCGTCGGCCTTGCGGAAGCGCCGTCGTTTCCAGCGAACGGGCGCATCGTCGCCGCGTGGTTCCCCGCGAACGAGCGTGGGACGGCTTCGGCCGTCTTCAACTCCGCTCAGTATTTCGCCACCGTGCTGTTCGCGCCCACCATGGGATGGATCACCCATACCTGGGGCTGGCGCTATGTCTTCTATTTCATGGGCGCCCTCGGTGTCGGAGTGAGCCTGGTCTGGCTGAAGGTGATCCACAGCCCGAGAGATCATCCGCGCGTCTCGTCCGCCGAGCTCGAGTACATTGTGCAGGGCGGGGCTCTCGTGGACATGGAGGCGCCGAAGGCTGAAGGTGTCGCCGCACGAGAGAAGCCAGGCTGGTCGTCCATCAAACAGCTGCTCGGCAATCGAATGTTGCTAGGCGTCTACATCGGCCAGTACTGCATCACGACGATCACCTACTTCTTCCTCACCTGGTTTCCCGTCTACCTCGTCAAGGAGCGCGGCTTCTCGATCCTGAACGCGGGTTTCGTGGCGGCCCTGCCCGCGATCTGCGGTTTCATCGGCGGCGTGCTCGGCGGCGTGGTTTCCGATCGTTTACTGCGAGACGGCCATTCACTGACCTTCTCGCGCAAGACGCCCATCGTGACCGGAATGCTGCTCTCGACGAGCATGATCGCCTGCAACTACGTGGACTCGGCGACGCTCGTGGTGGCCATCATGGCCTTCGCTTTCTTCGGGAAGGGCCTCGGCGCCCTCGGCTGGGCGGTGGTGTCGGACACCTCTCCGAAGGAGATCGCCGGCCTGAGCGGCGCGTTGTTCAACACCTTCGGCAATGTCGCCGCCATCACCACGCCCATCGTGATCGGCTATATCGTCGCCGGCACCGGCTCGTTCAATGCCACCCTGGTCTTTGTCGCCGCGAATGCGCTGGCCGCGGTGGTGAGTTACCTTTTCGTCGTCGGCGAGATCCGGCGCGTGGTTCTGGTCAAGGCCTGAGCCCGGAACGGAGTTCTTCATGAGACCCAATCGTTTGCGCGAAATCTGGAAATCGGGAGGCGCCGCCATAAACGGATGGCTCGCCATCGCGAACAGTTTCTCGGCGGAGACCATGGCGCACCAGGGTTGGGACTCGCTCACCGTCGATCTGCAGCATGGCATGGTCGATTTTCAGGAAATGATCCCGATGCTGCAGGCGGTCTCGACCACGGCCACGGTGCCCATGGTGCGCGTGGCGCGTCTGGAACCCGGCATCCTCATGAAAGTGCTCGACGCCGGCGCGTACGGAGTCATCTGCCCGATGGTGAGCTCCCGTGAAGACGCGCAGAATCTTGTCGAGTGGACGCACTACCCGCCGCGCGGCAGCCGCAGCTTCGGCCCGGCACGCGCCCTGCTCTACGGCGGCGCCGACTATCCGCAGCACGCCGATGACACCATCGTCACCTTCGCGATGATCGAGACCGCCGCCGCCCTCGACAACCTCGACGCCATTCTCTCCGTCGAGGGTCTGGACGCGATCTACATCGGTCCATCCGATCTTTCCCTGGCCCTCGGTTGCACGCCGACCTTCGACGATGTCGACCCCAAGGCGGCCGAAGCCATCGACCACATCCTCGCTCGAGCCAAGGCGCATGGCGTGGTGGCGGGCATCCACAACATGTCGGCGGAGAGTGCCCTGAAGCGGATCGCCAAAGGGTTCCAGTTCGTCACCATCGGTTCCGACGCGCGCCTGATGGCGGCGGCCGCCCAGCAGGTGCTCGGCAAGATGCGCGCCCCCGCCTCCAGGTAATCAAGATGCCCGGGCCCCACATCATCCGCATCCACGAGAGCGACAACGTCGCGATCGTCGCCAACGACGGTGGCCTGCCTGAGGGGACGGTGCTGGCGGCCGGCCTCGTGCTTCGCGAACGCGTGCCGCAAGGTCATAAGGTGGCGCTCGTCGACGTTCCTAAAGACGCGCCCGTGCTGCGATATGGCCTCGCCATCGGCCACGCCCTTCAAGACATTCCGGCCGGAAGCTGGGTGCACGAGCGACTGCTTCGGATGCCGACGGCGCCAACCTTGGACCACCTGCCCATGGCGACCGCGCGGCGCGAGCCGATGGCGCCGCTCGAGGGCTTCACCTTCGAGGGCTACCGCAACGCCGACGGATCAGTGGGCACGCGCAACATCCTGGCCGTCACCACCACGGTGCAGTGCGTGTCCGGCGTGGTCGACTTCGCGGTGCAACGCATCAAGGCCGAACTGCTGAAGGACTACCCGAACGTCGACGACGTGATCGGCCTCGAGCACAGCTACGGTTGCGGCGTGGCGATCGATGCTCCGGGAGCCGAGATCCCCATCCGCACCCTGCGCCATATCAGCCTGAACCCGAACTTCGGCGGCGAGGTGATGGTGGTGAGCCTGGGCTGCGAGAAGATGCAACCCGAGCGCCTGCTTCCGCCCGGGAGCTTCCGCGTCATCGATGAACGACAGGCCGAGGGCGCGGGCGGCGGACTCGACGTGGTGTGCCTTCAGGATGCCGGGCATGTCGGGTTCATGTCGATGATCGACTCGATCATGGCCAGAGCTCGCCCGCACCTCGAACGCCTCAACGGACGCGCGCGTGAGACCGTGCCGGCCTCCGAGCTGGTGGTCGGCGTGCAGTGCGGCGGCAGCGATGCCTTTTCGGGCGTCACCGCCAATCCCGCGGTGGGCTTCTGCACCGACTTGCTGGTGCGCGCGGGGGCGAGCGTGATGTTCTCCGAAGCCACCGAAGTCCGCGATGGCATCGCCCTTCTCACCGCGCGCGCCGCCACACCCGCGGTGGCCGAGGCGTTGATCCATGAAATGGAGTGGTACGACGCGTACCTGAAGCAAGGGGGCGCCGATCGCAGCGCCAACACCGCGCCCGGCAACAAGGCGGGCGGCCTGTCGAACATCGTCGAGAAGGCGATGGGTTCGATCATCAAATCCGGCACCGCGCCGATCGCAAGCGTCCTCCCGCCGGGCGAAAA
>JANMVV010000008.1:0-1642 GCA_031392925.1 Vicinamibacteria bacterium | reverse complement strand
GGGGCCATGGGCATGAGGGCGCGGACCCCGCCCCAGACGCCGCCGCGCTCCCGAACCACGTAGACCACGATCATGGCCGCGAACAGAAGCGCGGTCGAGACGAGCGTCGCGCGGACTAACGCGCGCTCGCGTGCTTCCAGCCGGAAGCTGGCTACGAGGCTGATCAGGGCCAGGCCCAGGAGAAAGAGGAGGACCGCATCCTCCGGCCGCTCGACCGGATTCGACGTAAAGAGCAGCTCGAGGTTGATCCGGGCGTTCTTCAAGATGGTCGAGGCCAGACTCGAAATCGGTTCGGGATTCTCGAGCGCTTCCGTGATGGCGCTTGGGTACAGGGCATTGGGATGGACGGCCCGGTTTCTTGAGAGCGGCGGCAGCACCGTGACCATGCACAGCAGGAACCCAGGCAGGAAGAATCGGAGAAACTTCCGCGCCCCCAGCCGATGGGCGAACAAAGGGATGGCGAAGAGCAGTGTCTCGCGGAAGAGCAGAGAGCCGCCGGCCGCGAACCCCAGGATGAACGTGGCGGCGGCGCCCTCGACCCGGACGGCTGCGGTGGCCAGAACCATGAGAGCCGCGGCGGTCACATGCTCCGGATAGGCGACTGCGAGGTATCCGGAGTAGGGCGGCAGAAGAGCCACCAGAGCGGCGGCCAGGAGGCTTCGCCTGATCGAGAAGAAGGCCCGGGCCAAGAAGAACGCGCTCAATACTGTGATTCCGTAGCCGAGGACATTCACCGCGACCGCGGTGTCGAATGAGTATCCGCGCCATGAGCCGGCCGCGGCGAGGACCATCGCATACCCGGGCAGGTGGACATCCCGGTGGGGATACCCGATCGCGTCGATGCTCGAGGCGAGATAGAAGTTGGTGTTGAGCGTTCCCCTCTCCGCGATGTTCCGGGCCAGCGTCAGGTAGATCCATTCGTCGGGCCAGCCCATTTCCGGAAGGGCGCGACGGAGCGACACACGCGCGACTCCCGCCACCAGCAGGATCAGCAGAAGAACGGCGCCGACGGTCTGAGCGCGGGCCTTCATCTCAGAAACCGGAGGGTGTTCGCATGGAAGCCGTAGTCTTCGGCGCGCAGGTACAGGAACGTGAGCACGCTCAGTGAGGCCAGGGCGATGCGAAGGGGACGCGACTCCAGGCGGCCGATCGCGATCGCGATCAGCAACGCGAGGGCCGGGGCCACATAGAAGTCCTCCTTGGCCCAGCGCAGCAGGACGGGCAGGCCCCACGGCTCCTTGAGCAGCATGATGCTCGCCCAGGCCGACAACCAGGCCAGCAGAAATGAGCGGACCACGGTCGAACCGCGGGTCATAACGAGCCCGGTCGCCGGTATCGCCGCCAGGAAGGGAACGAAAAGCCCCAGTCTCCACAGCCGCAGGCTCTGCCTCGATTCGTTGTGGAAGATGAAGAACGTCCTTCCCGGATAGGGATCGGAAGCGAGAGGAGTCTTTCCGCCGCTGAGGAGGCCCGGGAGGTAGTGCCCGTAGTAGAGAACGAGGGCGATCGCGCCACCCACGCCGAGGGCCAGCGCGACCGGCCGCAGCAGGCCCCGCGTCTCCTTTCCACCCAGCACGAACGCCATGATCGCGATTCCGAAGAGCGCGTAGAAAAGAGGCGTGCTGGAGTATCCAAGCGCGCC
>JANMVV010000081.1:0-2868 GCA_031392925.1 Vicinamibacteria bacterium | reverse complement strand
GAGAGGGGTGCGTTCGCGATCATCTTCTTCATGAGGCTCGTCGCCTCGGTCATCAGCGAGTCCCTCGGAACCACGCGGTTCACGAGGCCGATCCGGAACGCCTCGTCGGCGCCGACCATCTCGCCTGAGAGCAGAATCTCGAGGGCGCGCCCGCGGCCAACCAGACGCGGCAGCCGCTGGGTGCCCGCGTAGCCGCAGATGAGACCGAGCTTCACTTCGGGGGTGCCCAGGCGCGCGTTCTCCGAGGCGATGCGGATATGGCAGGCCATCGCCAGTTCGCAACCGCCCCCGAGGGCGAAGCCGTTGACCGCGGCGATTGTGGGAGCCCGGAACCGCTCGAGACGGTCGTAGACCCGCTGGCCCTTCAGACCGACCGAGCGGGCCTCGATCGGCGTCACCGTCGCGAGTTCGGAGATATCCGCGCCGGCCACGAAGGCCTTCTCGCCCATGCCCGTGAGGATGAGTCCTCGCACCGAGGCGTCCGCGTCGAGTTCTGCGATGGCCGCATCCAGCTCATTGATGACGACAGCGTTGAGGGCGTTCATCTTGTCGGGACGGTTGATGGTGATGACGGCTATGCCGTCATCCTTCTTCTCGACCAGCAGCGTGGTGTAGGTCATCGCGATCTAGACCAGACCCTGCGTGGGCGTAGGCGGATTGGTCGAGTAGTCGTAGAAGCCCTTGCCCGTCTTCTTGCCGTACATGCCGGCCTGCACCATGCGCTTGAGGAGAGTCGGCGGCGCGTAACGCGAGTCCTTGAACTCGTCGAACATGATGTTCGCGATGTAGTACGTGGTCTCCAAGCCCACGAAGTCCAGAAGGGCGAAGGGACCCATCGGGTAGCCGCAGCCAAGCCGCATGCCTTCGTCGATGTCCTGGACCGAGCCGACGCCCTGCTCGAGCGCGCGGATCGCGTCCACCATGTAGGGGACGAGCAGGCGGTTCACGATGAAGCCCGGCTTGTCGGTGGCCCGGACCACGGTCTTGCCAATGCCGGTGCCGAAGGCGCACATGGCCTCGAAGACATCGGGGCTGGTGAGGGTGCCGCGGACGACTTCGACGAGTTTCATGAGCGGAACCGGGTTAAAGAAGTGCAGGCCCACGAAACGGTCGGCCCGACCCGAACCCGCGGCCATCTCGGTGATGGAAAGCGAGGACGTGTTGGACGCGAAGATGGTGTCCTTGCCGCAGATACGGTTGAGCGCGCCGAAGGTCTCGTGCTTGAGCGCGATGTTCTCGACCACCGCCTCGATGACGATGCCGCAGAGCGCCAGGTCCTCGAGCTTCGTGGTGCCCTTGAGCCGGCCCATGATCTCAGCCTTCTTCTCGGCCGTCAGCTTGCCCTTCTCCACGCCCTTGCCGAGGAATTTGTCGATCGACCCGAGGCCCTTGGCGAGCAGCGCGTCGTTCACTTCGCGGACGATGACGTTGTGCCCGGCTTCCGCGCAGACCTGCGCAATGCCGGAACCCATCAGGCCGCAGCCCACGACACCAACTGTTTTCTGGTCAGACATGGCTATCTTTCTTTATCCGGGTTCCGGCCTTTATCTCGGGTTCCGGCGCTTGGCCCCTTCCGGGCCTCCGCCGGGACATGCAGGGCCTTCAACCCTGAATGTTTTCAATGATCATGGCGATCCCCTGACCGCCGCCGATGCACGCGGTCGCGAGGCCATAGCGGCCCTTGCGGCGGCGCAGTTCGAGAGCCAAGCTGAGCAGGATGCGGGTGCCCGAGGCTCCAAGCGGATGTCCGAGCGCGATGGCGCCGCCGTTGACGTTGACCTTGTTGCGATCGAGGCCGAGTTCCTTCTCCACCGCCAGGTACTGGCCGGCGAAGGCCTCGTTCACTTCGATCAGGTCGATCTCCTCGAGCTTCAGGCCGGAATCCGCGAGGGCCTTTCTCGAAGCGGGTGCGGGGCCGATGCCCATGATCTCGGGCGGCACGCCCGCGACCGCCCAGGACACGACGCGAGCGATCGGCTTGCCATGGCCACGCGACTTCGAAGTGGAAAGAACCAGCGCGGCCGCGCCGTCGACGATGCCGCTGGCGTTTCCCGCGGTGACCATGCCGTCCTTGCCAAAGGCGGGACGCAGGCCGGCCAGGGTTTCCATCGTGGTGTCGGCGCGCATGTGGTCGTCGTCCTTGATGGAGACGACGCCCTTGCCCTTCTTCACTTCCACCGGAACGATCTCCTCGTCGAACACGCCGCGAGCCTTGGCGGCGGCCGCGGTCTGCTGCGAGCGCAGCGAGAACTCGTCCATGGCCTTGCGGTCGACGCCGTACTTGGTCGCAAGCTTCTCCGCGGTCTGGGCCATGTACAGACCGCAGTGCGAGTCGAGGAGGGCCACCATGAGACTGTCCTCGAGCGCGCCCTGGCCGAGCTTGAAACCGTCGCGCGCGCCGCGGATGACGTGAGGGGCCTGGGTCATGTTCTCCATACCGCCCGCGACCGTGACCTCGGCCTCGCCGAGAAGCATGAGCTGCGACGCGGAAATCACCGACTGAATGCCGGAACCGCAGAGCCGATTGACGGTGAGGGCCGGGGTCTCGATGGGCAGGCCGGCCTTCAAAGCCGAGTGGCGCGCGCCATACATCGCGTCCGCCGACGTCTGCATGGCATTGCCCATCACCACCTGCTGAACTTCGGCCCCCGGAACACCCGACCGTTCGAGGGCGGCTTTGATCGCGTGGCCTCCCAGGGTGTTCGCATTGACGTCCTGGAAGGAGCCGACGTACTCGGCCATGGCGGTGCGTGCTCCGCCCATGATGAAAATGTCCTTGGTCGCTTTGATGGCTCGTCCTCCTCGCAACTTCCGAGGAACCATTCTACCTTGCGAGCGCTTGACGCCTCCGAGATGGCGGGGGTAGGG
>JANMVV010000057.1:0-28400 GCA_031392925.1 Vicinamibacteria bacterium | reverse complement strand
TTGCCAGAACCCCGCGGAAATTCAATTTCATGGAAGCCTCCGTTTGGAATGCGGCGATGGTCGCCGTCAGTGTCTAGGTATCCTGAAAACAATCATAGGGCCGAAGACCCTGCGCGCAAAGAACGATTTGCGCAGGTTTTGGCCGCGAAACCGCACTCTTTGGCTTCGGGAAACCGGATCGCACCCGACATATAGTGGGAACTTCGAACCACCGCCTGGAGTTGCCATGAATTCTCGTGCTTTCGGTCGCGTCGCGGCCGTGCTCTTCCTCGCCGCCTGCCTCGAGGCCAGGGCCCAGACCAAGGGCCCGGTGAAGGGCGGGAAGCCCGCCGCCTCGCTCCCTCCGGTGCCCGCGAAGCGGCCGCTCGCGCATCGCGACTACGACGGGTGGCGATCCATTGCCACGCCGTTGCTCTCCCGCGACGGCCGCTACCTCGCGTATTCATACATGCCCCAGGATGGCGATGGCGACCTCGTGGTCAGGGACCTCAAGACCGGGAAAGAACTGCGCTATGGGGTGGGGGCGCTCCCGCCTCCTCCGCTCCCGGATCCCGACGCGAACCCCGATGTCCCGCCGCCCGTTCGCAACGTCCGAATCTCGTTCACCGGGGACAGCAGGTACGTCATCTGCACGACGTACCCCCTGAAGGCCGACACCGACAAGGCGAAGAAGGAGAAGAAGAAGCCCGAGGAGATGCCGAAGGGCGGCCTCGTGATCGTGGATGTCACCACCTTCGAATCGGCGCCCATCGCCTCGGTGAAGGGCGTGCAGGTGCCGTCGAAGGCGGGAACGTGGATCGCGTACTTGAAGGAATCGAAGGACGCGACGCCGCCCGCGCGGCCCGGCGTCACCCGCAAGGAGTACGGCGCCGACCTCGTGGTGCGCGATCTCATGTCGGGCCAGGAAAGGACGTTTGGCAGCGTCCTCGAGTACGCGGTCGCGCGCGACGGCAAGACCCTTCTCTTCGCGGTGTCGTCGAAGACCGACACGGAGAACGGAGTGTTCGCGATGAACGCGGGCGCGCGCCCGGAGACTCCGCTCGCCCTTGCCTCCGGCCCCGGCCGCTACCTCAAGCTCACCTGGGACCGCGAGCAGAAGCATGCCGCCTTCGTGAGCGATCGCGACGACGCGGCCGCGAAGGCGCCGAAGTTCAAGGCCTATCTGTGGGACCGAGGCCCCGGCGCCGCGGCCGCGGTGGTCGACGCCTCGACTCCGGGCATGCCCGCGTCCCTCTCCGTGTCGGATAAGGGCCAGGTTGCCTTCTCCCGCGATGGCCGCCGCCTGTACATTCCCGCGGCGCCCCCGGCCGCCCCTCCGAAGGCCGACGCCGACGACACGCCCGCGGACGAGAAGGTCCTCGTCGATATCTGGAACTACAAGGACGACCTCGTCCAGCCCATGCAGAGGATCCGCGCGGCCCAGGAGCGCGCGCGCACCTTCCGCGGTGTTTACCAGATTGCGGAGAAGCGGTACACCCAGATGGCCGACGCCACCCTCCCGACGGTCGTGATGACGGATGACGGCGGCCGCGCGGTGGGCTTCGACGATGCGCCCTATCGCCGGCTGATCGACTTCGACGGCACCTACAGCGACGTCTATCTCGTCGACGCCACGACGGGCGAGCGCAAGCTCGTGGAGAAGAAGTGGCGGGGCGGCGGTGGAGGCTTCGGGGGTCCCTCCTTCCAATGGTCGCCCTCGGGCGAGTTCGCGGTGTTCTTCGCCGACCGCCATTGGCACGCGGTCAACGGGAAGGATGGCTCGATCAAGAACCTGACCCGTACCGTTCCCGTGGCCTTCTATGACGAGAAGGACGACACCCCCGATCCGCCATCGAGCTACGGCGCCTCCGGGTGGACGAAGGACAGCGCGTCGTTCCTGGTCAACGATCGCTTCGACGTGTGGCAGCTCTTCGTGGATGGGCGGCCCGCGAAGAATCTCACCGAGGGCGAAGGCCGCAAGGCGAAGATGGTTTACCGGCTCGAGCGCACGGAGGCCGTCGACGAGGACGATGATGAGCGCGGCCTCGATCCGGCGAAGCCTCTGACCCTGCGCGGCGAGGACGACGTCACCCACGCGACCGGTTTCTATCGCGATTCCTTCGATGGGGCAACGCCGCCGGCGAAGCTCGTGGCCGCCGAGGCGAACTACCACTTCGTCGGGCGGGCCAAGGATGCGGACGTCTTCCTCGTGACCGTCCAGCGCTTCGACGAGTTCCCGGACGTCCACGTCACCGACTCCACCTTCAAGACGCTCACCAAGGTCACGAACGGCGGCGCCCAGATGGCGCCCTTCACCTGGGGTAAGGCCGAGCTTGTCGACTTCAGGAACTCCGACGGCGTTGCCCTTCAGGCCGGACTCATCAAGCCCGAGGGGTTCGATGCGAAGAAGAAGTACCCGATGATCGTTTACATCTATGAGACTCTCTCGGAGAACCTCCACAACTTCGTGAGCCCCGCGCCCGGCACCTCGATCAACTTCGCCTACTACGCGAGCAACGGCTACTTGATCCTGACCCCCGATATCGTCTACACCCTCGGCCAGCCCGGGCAGGACGCCCTCAAGTCGGTGCTGCCCGCCATTCAGACCGTGGTCGACAAGGGCTTCGTCGACGAGGCGAACATCGGGATTCAGGGGCACTCGTGGGGCGGCTATCAGATCGCTTACATGCTGACCCAGACCAGCCGCTTCAAAGCCGCCGAGGCGGGGGCGCCGGTTGGGAACATGACGAGCGCCTACTCCGGCATCCGCTGGGGCACCGGGCTCCCGCGTCAGTTCCAGTACGAGCAGACGCAAAGCCGGATCGGACCGTCTCTGTACGACGCGCCGCTCAAGTACGTGGCCAACTCGCCGATCTTCCAGATCAAGCGCGTCACCACACCCGTCCTCATCATCGCGAACGACAACGATGACGCGGTGCCGTGGTATCAGGGAATCGAGTACTTCCTGGCCCTCAGGCGCAATGAAAAGGAGGCGTACCTCTTCAGCTACAACGGCGAATACCATGGCCTTCGGAAGCGGCACAACCAGAAGGACTACACCGTCCGCATGCAGCAGTTCTTCGACCACTTCCTGAAAGGCGCGCCTATCCCGGAGTGGATGGAGAAGGGTGTTCCCTATATCGACCGCGAGGACGAGAAAGAGCGCTTCCTGAAGGGCGTGTACAAGCCGTAGGCTCAAGGAAGTGGGAGAGAACGAAAGGCCGAAACTCTCACATGTCGCTGGTGGACCGGCTCGAGGAGGCCATGATCGAGGGCCAGCAGTATGGGCAGACCTCAGCGGCCTCGATCGATACGAACTGAGTCACGCCACTGCGGCGCGTCGGGATTGGCAGGATGCATTTGCAGCCGGTGATTCCCAGGAGAAGGGTAACTAGAATCGGGCGGTGATTGCGCCCACCAACCTCACCGAGATCTTCGGACAGATCGATATCTACCTTTTCGATCAGATTCTGCGAGGCCGGATTCCGCGGGGAAGCCGCGTTCTCGATGCGGGATGCGGCGGAGGCCGCAACATCTACTACCTCCTGAACGCGGGTTACGACGTCTCGGCCGCGGATGCCGACCCGAACGCGATCAGCGAGGTCATGCGTCTCGCGGCTGATTTGAACGCCTCCCTGCCGCCCACGAATTTTCGTCGCGAGCCGGTGGAGGCGATGTCTTTTCCGGATGAGTCGATGGACGTGGTCCTCGCCATCGCGGTCCTCCATTTCGCGCTCGACGACGAACAATTCGAGGCCATGATGGAATCGATCTGGCGCGTTCTCAAACCCGGCGGCCTGTTCTTCTGCCGGCTGGCCTCGAACATCGGCATGGAGTTCAGGATGGTCCAGCGCCGGGGACGGCGGCACCTGCTTCCGGACGGAACCGAGCGCTACCTCGTGGACGAGTCTCTGCTGATGCAGTGGACGGAACGGCTGGGGGCGGTGCTCGCCGATCCCCTGAAGACCACGATCGTTCAGAACCAGCGATGCATGACCACCTGGGCGATTCGAAAACTGGAGAAATAGGTGATTGAAATTGCCGGGGTTCCCGTCCCTTTCATCCTCTTCGCCCTGACCCTTCTGGGGGTGGCGCTGTTCCATCGTCATACCCTGGCCGTCGCGGTCACCGGGCTCACCTCGATCATTGCCTTTGACCTCCTGACCGGGCCGCTCGATCTGGTGGCGCACCTGGGCCGCGAGTGGGTGGTCCTCGCGAATCTCTTCGGTCTGCTCGTCGGTTTCGCGCTGCTCGCCGATCATTTCGAGCGGTCGAACGTTCCCGAACTCCTGCCGAAATTCCTGCCCGATGGATGGTGGGGAGCCTTCACCCTGCTGGTGGTCATTTTCGTCCTCTCGAGCTTCCTCGACAACATCGCCGCGGCCATGATCGGCGGCACCATCGCCCTGACCGTCTTCCAGAAGAAGGTCCACATCGGTTACGTGGCCGCGATCGTGGCCGCATCCAACGCGGGCGGGTCGGGCAGCGTCATCGGCGACACCACCACCACCATGATGTGGATCGATGGGATCAGCCCGCGGGATGTCCTCCACGCCTACGTTGGCGCCGGGGTGGCCCTGCTGGTCTGCGCGTCGATCGCCGCGACCCAGCAGACCCGGTTCTCGCCCATCCTGGCGAATCCCGTTCACTCCGTGAAGGTTGACTGGACCCGGCTCGCCATCGTGGTGGGCGTCGTGACCACGGCCATCGTGACGAACTTCGTCATGAACACGCAGCTGACCGAGATCTCCGATGCCTTCCCGTTCCTGGGCGTCGCGGTGTGCGTGGCCATCCTGCTGCTCGCGCCGGTCCGGAAGCCCAACTGGTCGCTGCTGCCCTCGACGGTGAAGGGGAGTCTGTTCCTGCTCTCTCTCGTGCTCTCCGCCTCGCTCATGCCGGTGTCGTCGCTCCCCGCGGCGTCTTGGCCGTCGACCATGACCCTCGGCTTCGTCTCCGCGGTGTTCGACAACATACCGCTCACCAAGCTGGCCCTGACCCAGGGCGGCTACGACTGGGGCGCCCTCGCCTACTCCGTGGGCTTCGGCGGCTCGATGATCTGGTTCGGCTCGTCGGCGGGCGTTGCGATCTCGAATCTCTACCCCGAAGCGAAGTCAGTGGGGAACTGGCTGAAGAACGGATGGCACGTCACCCTGGCCTTCATTCTGGGCTTCGCGGCCCTTCAGCTGACCCTCGGCTGGCACCCTCATCCGCCCCACAAGAAGGCGCCGGTGGCCGCCCACAGCGAAGCCCGCCCGTAGCCCTAAGCGTGGGGGATGGGTTCGGGCCGTCTCGAACGGAGTGGGCCCTCGCAATACGGCGGGTGTCTTGGCGCTGGGTCAGGGACGCAGCGTTGGCGACACCGCGCCTATCTCCCAGGTCTCCGGGCCGCGGAGGAGCTTGCCGAGGTCGCCCCGGCCCTTCCTCGCGATGATCTGCTGGATCTGGTCGTTCACACTGTCCTCGTAGGCGGGCGCGTCGACGGCGCGCAAGACGCCCACCGGGGTGGGGAAGCCGGGCCGAGAGTCCATGCTTGCGAGCATGTAGGCGTAGGCCGGAGATGGATGTTGCTCGTCGTGAACGAGGAGATCGGCTTCCGAAGCACCCTCTCCGAGCGTCACCACTTCGATGTCGAAGCCGGTCTGGCGGATGCCCTTTTCCTTGTTTTTGCCGAAGACAAGGGGCTTGCCATGATCGAGGAAGAGAACCCGGTCGTCGCGCACGTCCTTCTCGGTGATCGCTTCCCACGCGCCATCGTTGAAGATGTTGCAATTCTGCAGGATCTCGGTGAAGGCGGTGCCTTTATGCGAGGCCACGCGCTTGAGTGTGGTCTTGAGGTGCGGCTGCATGACATCGACCGACCGCGCGATGAACGTCGCACCCGCGCCGAGAGCCAGGGCCAGCGGCGAGAATGGACGATCAACCGAGCCGAAGGGGGTCGACTTCGCCTTCTTGCCCACCTCGGACGTGGGGGAGTACTGGCCCTTGGTCAGGCCATAGATCCGGTTGTTGAAGAGCAGGACCTTGAGCCCGACGTTCCGGCGGAGCATGTGGATCGTATGGTTGCCGCCGATCGAGAGCGAGTCGCCGTCGCCGGTCGCGACCCACACTTCAAGATCGGGCCGCGCCACCTTCAGGCCCGTGGCCACCGCGGGCGCGCGCCCGTGGATGGTGTGGAACCCGAAGGTGTTCATGTAGTAAGGGAACCGGCTGGAGCAGCCGATGCCGGACACCATCGCGAACTTCTCCCGGGGCACGCCCAGTTCGGGGAAGACCGACTGGACGGCGGCGAGGATCGCGTAGTCGCCGCAGCCCGGGCACCAGCGAACTTCCTGGTCGGTCTGAAAATCTTTGCGGGTCAGAGGGACGGCTGCGGTCATTTCATCACCTCGAGAACTTTCATCTCAATTTCGCTCGTCTTGAACGGCTTGCCCTCGACCTTCGAGTACGAGATCGCATCCACCAGGTAGGTGGCGCGCAGGATGAAGGCGAGCTGGCCGAGGTTGATCTCGGGCACCAGCACCTTCTTATACCGCTTGAGGGCCGCGCCGAGATTCTTCGGCATGGGGTTCAGATGGCGGAGATGGATGTGACCGACCTTGTGGCCCTTGGCCCGTAGAGAGTGCAGGCCCGCGGTGATCGAACCGTAGGTCGACCCCCACCCCACGATCACCACCTCGCCCTCCGGATCGCCCGCGGGGACCACATCGGGGACATCAGCCACGACCCCGGCCACCTTGGCCGCGCGCAGCCGCACCATCTTGTCGTGATTCTCCGGCTCGTAGTTGATGTTCCCGGTGACGTCCTGCTTCTCGATGCCGCCGATGCGGTGCTCGAGGCCGGGCGTGCCCGGGACGGCCCAGGGCCGGGCGAGGGTCGCGGTGTCGCGCATGAAGGGCTGGAAGCCCGCGGGCTCGGTGCGGAACCTGGTGGGGAAGGCGGGCAGATCCTCCACGCTCGGGACCCGCCACGGCTCGGCGCCGTTTGCGAGATAGCCGTCGGAGAGCACGATCACCGGGGTCATGTACTTGATGGCGATCCGGCAGGCCTCGAGCGCGATCCAGAAGCAGTCGCCCGGGGTGGCCGGGGCCAGCACGGGCAGCGGAGCTTCGGAGTTGCGGCCGAAGATGGCCTGGAGGAGGTCGGCCTGTTCGGTCTTGGTGGGCAGACCGGTGGAGGGGCCGCCGCGCTGGATGTCCACGATCACCAGGGGCAGCTCGACCGCGATGGCGAGGCCGATGGCCTCCATCTTGAGGGCCATGCCCGGGCCGGACGTGGTGGTGGTGGCGAGGCACCCGCCGTACGACGCGCCGATCGCCGAGGTGACCGCGGCGATCTCGTCTTCGGCCTGGAACGTGACCACGCCGAAGTTCTTGTGCATCGCGAGTTCGTGCAGGATGTCGGAGGCGGGCGTGATCGGGTAGGAGCCGAGGAAGAGCGGCAGGCCGCTCCGTTCCGAGGCCGCGATCAGGCCCATGGCGAGCGCGCTGTTGCCGGAGAGATTCCGGTAGGTGCCGGCGGGAAGCTTCGCGGGCGCCACTTCATAGGCCACGGTCTGGTAGGCCTCGGTGGCGTCGCAGTACGCGTAGCCCGCGCGGAGGGTGAGCTTGTTGGCTTCGGCGATTTGTCCTTTGAACTTCGAGTCGATCCAGCGCATGGTGCCGTCCATCGACCGGCCGAAGAGCCAGTAGCACATGCCGAGCGCGAAGAAGTTCTTGGACCGGTCGACCGACTTGGCGTCGAGGCCGGTGTCCTTGGTCGCGGCCTTGGTGAGCTTGAGCAGATCGACCTCGAAGACGCGGAAGCCCGCGAGTGAGCCGTCCTCCAGCGGATTGCTGGTGATCTTCGCCTTCTTGAAGTCGACCTCGGTGAAGCTGTCCGAGTTCACGATGAGGATGCCGCCGGTCTTGAGGTCGGCGACGTTCGTCTTGAGCGCCGCGGGATTCATGGCGATCAGGACATCGACGGAGTCGCCCGGGGTGTGGACTTCGGCGGACGAGAAGTTCACCTGGAAGCCGGAGACGCCGGGGAGCGTGCCCTGAGGGGCGCGGATCTCGGCCGGGAAGTCCGGGAACGTCGAAAGGTCGTTGCCGAACAGGGCCGCGGTATTGGTGAACTGGCTGCCCGTGACCTGCATGCCGTCGCCCGAGTCTCCGCAGAAGCGGATGACCGCGCTCTTGAGGACCTCGCGCTTGGCTAGCTTGGGAGTCGGGGGAGGCGCTGTTGCCGTTGACATTATGTTCCCTTCCTTTGGTGCGACGCGGGAGTTTACGGCAAGGGAACGGAGCGGGCCTATACAATCCCAAGAGTCGCCCTGCCTCGGAGCCCGCGATCGCGATCCCGCCATGAACCCTGCCACGCTTAAAGCCCTCGCCCAGTTCCCTCAGCAGCTGGAGGCCTTCTACGACGCGGTCCCTCACGAGTACAAGCTCTGGGCTCCGGCCTCGTGGGAGGGGATACCCAGCGAGGCCTTCACCGCCCTCGAGCAGGTCTGCCACGTCCGCGACATCGAGATCGAGGGCTATCAACTGCGTTTTCGACGCGCTCTCACCGAAGAGAACCCGTTCCTTCCCTTCATAGACGGCTACGCCCTCGCGAAGGAGCGGGATTACGGGGCCACCAGCGCCGCCGACGCGCTGGAGGCGTTGCGACAGGCCCGGGCCCGGACGGTGGAATTGGTTTCCGTCCTCGACGCCCATGAACTGTCGCGGCCGGCGGTCTTCGAAGGGTACGGGCCGGTGACCGTCCAGGGCCTCGTCCACTACCTGTGCAGCCACGACCAGCAGCACCTTTCCGGCCTGCAGTGGTTGCTGGGCAAGATAGCGGCGGAACGAAATGTCGCCTGACCCCAATCCCTTCGCCGGCCTGTCGCTGATCGTGGCTCCCGCCATCATGACCAACGCCTGCACGGTTCTGGCGATGAGCACGAGCAACCGTCTCGCCCGCACCGCCGATCGCGCGCGCGAACTGTCCCGGGAGATCGAGGGATCCGAAGTGGTGCCCGACGACGTGGCGGCCCGCCGGTCTCGCGACCTGGGAACGGCGGAGGCGCGGTCGCTGCTTCTCCTTCGCGCCCTCCGAAGCGTCTACATCGCCCTCACCGGCTTCGCCATCGCGGCCCTCGCGTCGCTCCTGGGCGCCACCTTCGTCGCGGCGGGCCAGAGCACCGTGACCCTGGTGCTCGAGTCGGCCGCCATCCTCGCGGGCGCCGTCGCCGTGGCTTCGCTCGTCTACGCATCGGTCCTTCTCGTGCGCGAAACCCGTCTCGCCGTGGCCAGTCTCCAGGAGCGCGCGGCGGCGGCTCAGCTTCGGGCGCGGCGGCACGTCAAGCCCTGATTCCGAGGTCAGGACCGTTGAGCCGCCTTCTGGCCGCCTGGAACGCCCTTCTCGAGGCGCGTCCGCGATTCGCGGCGGAGAATTGGCGCGATGTCGCGATGATGTCCGCCCTCCCCGGAAGCGTGGCCGGGGAACGCCGAGAGTGGCGCAAGCGGTTACGTATACTCGGGTGTCGGCATCTTAGGAGTCATCATGCTCATTGGTCGAAATAGCGATGTGAAATCGTCCGAGATCACCCCCGAGTCGCTCTACGTCAATCGCCGCGAGTGGCTGGCCGCCGCCACGGGCGCCATGGCACTCAGTGCCTTCGGCCCGGCCGCCCGGGCCCAGGACCCTCAAGCGGTGGGCAAGCCCTTCGGCCTTCAGCGTGACGACAAGCCCACGCCGTGGCAGGACGTCACCACCTACAACAACTTCTACGAGTTCGGCACCGACAAGGCCGCGCCCGCCCAGAACGCGACGAAGTTCAAGACCAGTCCGTGGACGATCACCGTCGATGGCATGGCCGGCAAGCCCGGAAAGTACCTGCTCGAGGACTTCATCAAGCCTTCGACGGTCGAGGACCGCATCTACCGGCATCGCTGCGTCGAGGCCTGGTCCATGGTGATTCCGTGGCGCGGCATCCCTCTCGCCGACGTGATCAAACGGGCTGAGCCGATGGCGAGTGCCAAGTACGTCGCGTTCACGACCCTGATGGATCCGAAGCAGATGCCCGGCCAGCAGCTCGGCGTTTTGGACTGGCCCTACACCGAGGGCCTGCGCCTCGATGAGGCGATGCATCCGCTGGCGCTTCTCGCGACCGGCCTCTATGGCCGCACCCTGCCGAATCAGAACGGCGCGCCGATTCGACTGGTGGTGCCCTGGAAGTACGGCTTCAAGGGGATCAAGTCGATCGTGCGCCTGACCTTCACCGACAAGCAGCCGAAGACCGCCTGGAACATTGCCGCGTCCCAGGAGTACGGGTTCTACTCGAACGTGAATCCGGCGGTCGACCATCCCCGGTGGAGCCAGGCTAAGGAACGGCGCATCGGAGAGTTCCTCAAGCGCCCCACCCTGCCTTTCAACGGCTATGCGGACCAGGTCGCTTCCCTCTACGCGGGGATGGACCTCAAGAAGAATTACTAGGTGCGCGAACCGCGTCGCTTCGGCGCTTTGCTGATCTTCGCGTCCCTGCTTCCCGCTGCGTACGCGATCTTCGCCCTCGCTTCCGACATCCTGCGCGGCACGCGCATCCTCGGCTCCAACCCGATCAAGGAAGGCGAACACTTCCTCGGGGAGTGGACGCTGCGTTTCCTGGTCTTCACTCTGGCGGTGACGCCGCTTCGTCAGATCCTCAAGTGGAACTGGCTCGCGAGGCACCGCCGCACCCTGGGCCTGTTCGCCTTCGCATATGGGGTCATGCACTGGCTCGTCTACATCCTTCTCGACGTCCAGCTCGACCCGGGCGAGCTGGTGACCGACGTGATCAAGCGGCCCTACATCCTCATCGGGTCGCTGGGCCTCCTTCTCATGCTGCCCCTCGCCATCACCTCCACCAAGAAAATGATCGCGCGACTGGGCGGCAAGCGCTGGAACCGGCTGCACCGGCTCGTCTATGCGGCGGCGGTCGCCGGCGTCGTCCACTTCTGGATGTCGGTCAAGGCGGACATCGAGGGCCCGCTCACCTTCGCGGCGTTGTTCGCGGTGTTATTCGGCTATCGGATATGGAAGTGGCGGGAGGGGGTTGCTTCGTCGCATCGCATTTCGATGGGCTCCTCGCAATGACGGTGCCGCGCTTGACACGGACGAGCCTGCCCTCTAGTGTTCGTTTCCTCACATGAACCCCGTGGTTGTCCGCCCCTCATGCCGGTGTTGTTGTCCCGCTACCTGCGGGATTGAGGTGCGCGCGACGTAACCGAACCCATCAACGGTTCCCTCAACAGACCCGCAGCGGCGAAGCCGAGCGGGTCTTTCTGTTTCTGCCCTCTCGAAAATCCATCGCCGCCGCGGGGCTCCCAGGAAGCCTTCACCCAAGAGGAAAAGCGACGATGTCGAAATCAGATCTGGACCTGGTCGTTCTGTTCGAGCACCCCGAGTGGCAGAAGCCCCTGTTCTCCGCTCTCGATCGGCGCGGCGTCCGCTACCGGTCCTTCGACCTCAAGGCCGGAGCCTTCGACCCCGACTCCATCCCGGCCGCGCCCTTGTACTTCAACCAGGCGAGCCCCAGCGCCTACGTTCGCGGGCACACCCGAGCCGTTCCCTTCGCGCTGTCGCTCATGCGTTCCCTCGAGCTTGGGGGCGCGCGCGTGCTGAACGGGTCGCGAGCCTTCTCCCTCGAACTGAGCAAGTCCGCGCAGGCCGCGCTGATGCGGGCCCTGGGCATCGCGCATCCGCGCACTCTGGCTTTCAACGACGTGGAGACCGCGATCGCGAGGTGGGGTGGAACCTGGCCTGCTCTCCTGAAGCCGGAACAGGGAGGGAGCGGCGCGCGCATGTATCTTCTGCAGTCGCCGGAGGAACTGAGGCGTCTGCTGAAGGAACGCCCCGAGCTATGGGCTCCCGACCATCTGCTCCTGCTGCAGGAGTATTTCGAGGTGGATCCCGCGCGAGGGATCGTGCGGATGGAGTTCCTGGGCGGTGGACTCCTCTACGCGATGCGCGTGATCTCGCACGGCGCTTTCAATCTCTGCCCCTCGGAGGCTTGCAACCCCGAGGGCGACGACGCCCGGTGCGAGATCCCGGCGGCCAAGCCAGTGAAGCCCGTCGAATTCCATCCCTACCCCGAGGCGCCCGCGGCCGCGATAGCGGCGGGCAAGGCCCTCATGGCCGCGGGCGGTCTTGACCTGGGAGGCATCGAATACCTGGAGGCGAAGGACGGCCGCCTCGTCTTCTACGACGTCAACGCGAACTCGAACCTGCGGGCGCCCATCGGCTGGGCCTTCGGGTTCGACCCGTTCGAACGGGTGGTCGATTTCCTGGAGGGCCAGGTTCGGGCGGGCGCTGGGCGTACACTGGAATTGAAGCGCTGGGAGTTTCCTTCAAGCGGTTCCTAAGGAGAAAGGCGGTCGATGACGGCGCGGAACTCGGGCGGTCCCGGCAAACCCGGCGCCCCGGCGACGGAGACATCAGCGCGCGCCGACGCCGCGTCCCTGGCCGTTTCCGCGGAAGCCGGAGCGGAGAGCACGGCGGGATTTCCGGTCGTCGGTGTCGGCGCCTCGGCGGGCGGGCTCGCCGCCTTCGAGACCTTCTTCTCCGGCCTGCCCAAGGACAAGGACCCGGGCATGGCCTTCGTGCTGGTGCAGCACCTGGCGCCCGATCACCAGAGCCTGCTTGCCGAACTCGTCCGTCGCTACACCCGCATGGAAGTTTTCGAAGTGAAGGACGGCATGGCCATCCGGCCGAACTGTGTCTACACCATTCCGCCCAATCGCGATCTCGCGCTTTTGAACGGCGCGCTCCAACTCCTCGAGCCGGCCGAGCCTCACGGGCACCGTCTGCCCATCGATTCCTTCTTTCGTTCGCTGGCCGCCGATCAGCACGAGCGCGCGATCGGCGTCGTGCTCTCGGGCACGGGGAGTGATGGGACCCTCGGGGTGCGGGCGATCAAGGGTGAAGGGGGGATGGTGATTGCCCAAAGCCTCGAGTCCACCGAGTTCGACGGCATGCCGCGCAGCGCCATCGCCACCGGTCTCGTGGATTTCCAGCTTGCTCCCGAGGAGATGCCCGCCCGGTTGCTGGCCTACGCCGCGCGGGCCTTCGGAACGCGCGCCCGCCCCTCGGACGCCCCGGTGTCACCGGTCGACGAAAGCGCGCTCAACAAGGTCTTCGTTCTCCTGCGCGCCCTCACCGGTCACGACTTCTCCGAGTACAAGACGAACACGGTCAAGCGCCGGATCGATCGTCGCCTGGCCGTTCACCAGATCGAGTCGATGGACGCCTACGTGAAGTTCCTCCAGGGAAACCCCGCGGAGGGAACGGCCCTCTTCCGCGACCTCCTGATCGGCGTCACCAGTTTCTTCCGTGACCCCGAGGTCTTCGCGGCTCTCGAGGAGCGGGTCATTCCCCGATTCTTCAAGGGCAGGGCCGCTGATTCTCCGATTCGCGTCTGGTCGGCGGGGTGTTCGACGGGAGAGGAGGCCTACTCCCTCGCCATGCTGCTCAAGGAGCGCATGGAGGCCCTCAAGGAAACCCACACCTTACAGGTGTTCGCCACCGATATCGATGCCGAGGCCATCGCCATCGCCCGCGCGGGGCTTTATCCAAAAAACATCGCCTCCCAGCTTCCGCCGGAACGCCTCGCCCGCTGGTTCCGGGCCGACGCGGAGGGCGGAGGCTATCGGATTCACAAGGGCATTCGCGACATGCTGATCTTCTCCGAGCACGATGTGATCCGCGATCCGCCCTTCTCGCGGCTCGATCTGATCAGTTGCCGGAATCTGATGATCTACCTCGGCGGCGCTCTCCAGCAAAGGCTGCTTCCGATCTTTCACTATGCGCTGAATCCGGGCGGCGTTCTTCTCCTCGGGACCTCCGAGAGCATCGGGGACTTCGGAGATCTGTTCGCGCCCCTCGATCGCGAGTCCAAGATCTATCTTCGCCAGCCGGACGCCCTGGTTTCGAAACGCGCGGTCCGCGGGCGATTCCGCTCGCCGGTGGCGGCAACTGGTCCCTCCCGTCAGGCCGTGGTCAAGGGGAGCGACCGGCCCAGGGCCTCTTTGCGCGAGGTGACGGAACGCGCGGTCCTGCAGCAGATCTCGGCCGCCGCGGTCCTGGTAAACGGTCAGGGAGACGTTCTCTACCTCCACGGGCGGACCGGACTGTATCTCGAGCCCACGCCCGGCGAGGCTTCGGTCAACAACGTCCTCAAGATGGCCCGTGAAGGGCTGCGGGCCGATCTGACCGCGACTTTGCGCCGGGCCGTGGGCTCCCACGATCTGGCTCGCGCTTTAAACGTGCGGGTCAGGACGAACGGCAGCTACAGCATGGTCAATCTCACCATTCGCCCGGCCGGGGGCGGAGGCGATGAAACCGGATCCGACCTGTACCTCGTCGTTCTGGAAGAGGCGGGGCTCGCAAGCTCCGAGCTTTCCGGGGGCCTCGCCGCGGCCGAGGTCAGGCCGGAGGGCGAGACCGACGTCGATCAACGCATTGCCGCGCTCAAGGACGCACTGCGCACCAAGGAGGAGCACCTGGAGGCGGCGAACGAAGAACTCGAGACCAAAAACGAAGACCTTCGCTCCTCGAACGAGGAGATGCAGTCGGTCAACGAGGAGCTTCAGTCGACCAACGAGGAACTCGAGACCTCGAAGGAAGAGCTCCAGTCGGTCAACGAGGAACTGTCCACGGTCAACGCCGAGCTGCAGACCAAGGTGGCGGACCTTTCGCAGGCCAACAACGACATGAACAACCTGCTGGCCGGAACCGGCATCGCCACGGTGTTCGTCGATCATGCCCTGCGCATCCTTCGCTTCACCCCGGCGGCCACCCGGCTCACCAACCTGATCCCCGGCGATGTGGGCCGGCCGGCGGCTCACATCGTCTCCAACCTGGTGGGCTACGACCGGCTCGCCCAGGATGCGCAGTCCGTGCTCGACACCCTGGTTCCCAAAGACGTCGAGGTCCAGGCTCGGGAGGGGAACTGGTACATGATGCGCATCCATCCCTATCGCACGCTGGACAACGTGATCGAAGGCGCGGTCATCACTTTCGTGGACATCTCGGAAGTGAAGCGATCGGAAGCGGCGCTTCAAAAGGCCAACGAGCTCCACCGCCTCGCGGTCGTGGTGCGCGATGCCCACGACGCCATCACGGTTCAGGACCTGCAGGGACATACCCTGGCCTGGAACCCGGGGGCGGTGAGGATGTATGGCTGGACCGAGTCCGAGGCCCTGGCCATGAATGTGCTCGACCGGACGCCCGAGACGTTGCGGTCGGATGAGCTGGCCCGCGTCCACCGCCTGGCTCAGGCGGAAACCCTGGACGCGTATCGCACGCAGCGCCTGACCAAATCCGGCGGGGTGGCGCAGGTGTCGATCATCTCCACCGCCTTGATGGACGAGCACGGGCGCATCTACGCCATTGCCACCACCGAGCGCTCGGCCGAATCTTCCGCCCGCCGGGACCGCGAGGCTCCCCATGGCCAATGAACGGATTCATCCCGTGAAAGACCCAGCCGAAGAGACGCGGGTCTTGGTGCATGAGCTTCGCGTGCATCAAGTCGAACTGGAACTGCAAAACGACGAACTGCTCAAGACCCAGGCGGAGCTCGAACTGGCGAGGGCGGAGTATTTCGACCTGTATGACCTGGCCCCCGTGGGCTACTGCACCTTGAGCAGCGAGGGGCTCATCCTCAAGGCCAACCTGGCGGTTGCCACCCTGCTCGGTTCCACCCGCGCCTTCCTGGTCAGTCAGGCCTTCACAAAGTTCATCTTCCCGGAGGACCAGGATCTCTTTTACCTGCGGAAGAAGCGGCTGATCGAATCCGCGGAGCCTTTCGCCTGCGACCTGTGGATGGTCACGAGCGGGGGAGCGTCATTCCGGGCTCACGTTTCGGCCCTGACCGCGCCCGGACCCGACGGCCAGCCGCTGCTGCGGCTGACCATCAGCGACCTCACCGAGTCGAAGAAAGCCGAACTCGCCCTCAGCGGGGTTGAGCTGGCTGCCTATCTGCGAGTCCTGGCCGCCCACCTCCTTCGGGGACGCCGCCCCGGACCGGACGTGCGCCTGACCCTGGACCTCGAGCCGGCGGTGACGGCGATCGAGATCGCCATTCCCTGCGGTCTTATCGTCAACGAACTAGTGACCAACAGCCTCAAGCACGGATTCGCCGACGGGCGGGCCGGCGAGATCAAGATTGTGTTGCACAAGGCCGATGGTCAGCTTCGGCTCGCGGTAAGCGACACGGGCGTTGGCCTGCCCAAGGATCTCGACCAGAGAATGGAAAAGTCGCCGGGGCTGCAACTCGTCTCCGATCTGGCTCGTCAGTTGGGAGGTGTCCTGGAGGTCGGGCCGGCTCCCGCCCCGGTCTTCACCGTCACGTTCCCGCTGACCCGGCCGCCTCAGCCTGGGGCTCCCGCTTCCGGATGGCCACGCGGCTAGCCACCGGCATGCTCGGTCCCACGAGGCACCCGAGGCGGGGCTCCTCGCGGAGGTCTCCAACAAGTCTCGTGCGCCGGCAACTGTTCGCCCTGGTCGCCAGCGTGATTCTCCTTTCCGGCGTGGTGCTGGTGTTGATCCTGGCCTCCCTGCGCGTGCAGGCGGTTCGGACCGGGGAGCGTCTGACCGAGTCGTTCGCTCACGTCATCGCGGAACAGACCAACAACACTTTGCACACCGTCGACCTGCGGCTGCAACTCGCGGCCAGCCACATCACGCAATTGACGACAGTCGGCCGACTCAGCGAGGGAGCCGGACGCGAGCTGTTGCGTGAGGAGATCAAGGCGCTGCCGTTTGTCCGGGCCTTGTCCGTGGCGGACGCCCAGGGCCGCATCGTCTACACCTCAGACCGTGGGGCATCGGGGCGGAGCGTCGCCGATCGAGAGTATTTCCAGATCTACCGCGAGGAGCGGCAGACCGGCTTCTACGTCGGAGTTCCGGTGCGCGGCCGGGTGAGCGGCGCCTGGCTGATAAGCGCGACCCGGCCCTTGCGCCTGGCCGACGGAGCATTCGGGGGCGTCCTTGTCGCGGCCGTGGAGCCAGCCTATTTCGATCAACTCTGGAGCGAGGTCGACCTGGGGGCTGGCGGCTCGATCGCCCTGTTCCGTCGCGACGGCCTCCTGATGATGCGAAGCCCGTTCGACGATTCAGTCATGGGAAAGAGCTTTGCGGACCGCCCGCTGTTCACGGTGTGGGTCCCCGCGAGGCCGGAGGGGACCTTCCAAGACGCAAGCCCCATCGATGGGATAGTCCGCATGCTCGCCTATCGGACTCTCGCCGGGAATCACAACCTGGTCGTGGTGGTCGGGCGATCGCGCGAACTCGTGCTCGCGTCCTGGCGTCAGGTCGCGACGATCGCCCTGTCTATCTGGGCGCTGGCCTCATTGTCCATCGCCACTCTCGGCGTGTTTCTCGACAAAGCGTGGCTCCAGCGCGCGCGAACCGAGGCGAGCGTCGAGCAGATGGCGCAGCGGCTGGTGATGGCCACCGACGCCGCTTCGGTGGGGGTGTGGGACTGGGACCTCAAGGCCGATCGGTGGTACGCGACGCCGACCTATTTCGCGATGCTCGGTTACGAGCCGGATCAAGGCGTCGGCCCCCGCCAGCAATGGCTCGACCACGTTCATCCCGAGGACAGGGACGTCGTCGCCGCCAACATCCAGGCTGCACTCGCCGGGGCCGACGTGCCCTACCGGCACGATGCGCGCGTGCTCCACTCCGACGGGTCGTATCGCTGGATGAGCGTGATCGGGAGGGTGCTTGCCCGCGACGCAACCGGAAAGCCGAGCCGGCTTCTGGGCGTGATGATGGACATCACGGAAAGCAAGCGGTCCGAGCAGGCCTTGCGTGAGAGTGAGGCCTTCAGTCTGTCGATCCTCGACTCCGTGGTGGTTGAGATCGCGGTCCTGAATGCTGACGGCATGATCATCGCGGTCAACGATCCATGGCAACGCTTTGCCGTCGAAAACGGCGTGGAGCCCGGCCGGCCGGCGCCGCACACCGGCATCGGCGCGAACTACCTGGCGGTCTGCGACGGCGCCGAAGGCATGTCCTCGGACGATGCCGTCAAGGCAGCCGAGGGTATCCGAGGGGTTCTGGCGGGCAAGCTGCCTGCCTTCAGGCTCGACTATGCCTGTCATTCCCCCACCGAGCAACGCTGGTTCACCATGAGTGCCACCCCTTTGGAGCCGGACCGCCGGGGCGTCGTGGTCGCCCACGTGAACATCACTCAGAGAATGCGTGCGGACGAGGCCCTGCGTAGCTCGATTCGCGAAAAGGAGGCGTTGCTGAAGGAGGTGCACCACCGGGTCAAGAACAACCTTCAGGTCATAACCAGCCTCCTGCGTCTGGAGATCAGCCGAAGTACCGAGATCGCCACCCGCGGTGTGTTGACGGAAATGCAGGGCCGGATCAGGTCTATGGCTCTGCTTCACGAAACCCTCTACCGAACCGGGAGGTTCGCGCGCGTCGATCTTGCCAACTATTTGCGTCAACTCGCCACCCAGCTCTTCCGCGCTCAGAACACCGCGCCGGGCGCGGTGCGCCTTGAGTTGGACCTCCGGTCGCTCGTGGTCGACATCGACCAGGCCATCCCCTGCGGCCTCATTGTCAACGAACTACTCACCAACAGCCTGAAGCACGCCTTCGGCCCGGGTGGCGGGGAGCTGCGCGTCCGGATCGGCGCGGACGCGGATGGGTGGGCGCGGCTGGAGGTCAGTGACAGCGGTCCAGGCTTGCCGCCCGACTTCGAGGCAAGACGAGGAGCCTCTCTGGGTCTGCAGCTTGTCTCGGATCTCGCCCGTCAGCTCGGCGGCGTGCTGGAGATCGGGCCTGAATCAGTCCCTCGGTTCGCGGTAAGGTTCCCGCTCCGTTATCTCGACACCGGTCCCATCGTTCTGAGCACCGGATAGAACTCCGGTCCGGGGCTCTTCCCAAGGAGGGGATCGTAGGTGACGTGGCGATGATCAGGATCATCACGGTGCGAGGGCCGAGCTTCATGAAGCGCTGAGCGGCGTGGTCTCCGGCCGGACGACCTGTCCGGTGGCGTTGGCCTTCGCCCGCGAGAAGACCACGACGAAATGCGCACCCGGCCCCGCGCCGATATCCAGGCGGCCCCCGAGTTGACGGGCCAGGTCGGTGATGAGTTGCATGCCGAGGGACCTTCCGCGCCGGGCCTCGAAGTCCGCGGGGAGGCCCACCCCGCTGTCGCTGACCTCCAGATGGACGTGTTCGTCGGCTTCCGGCCGCAGCACCAGCCGCACCTCGCCGTCTTGTCCCTCGGCGAAGCCGTGTTTGAGGCTGTTAGTCAGCATCTCGTTGACGATGAGGCCGCAGGGGATCGCTTGATCGAGGTCCACCTGAACCGGGGACAGGTCGAGAACCAGCCGGGCCTGCCCGGATCCGGAGTTGTGCGCCCGGAAGAGCTGCTGGGAGAGCTGCCGCAGGTAGTTCGTGAGTTCCACCCGGCCGAAGTCGCCGGTTCGATAGAGGGTCTCGTGCAGCAACGCCATGGAGAGGATGCGTCCCTGCATGTCCTTGAGGACGAGCTTTGTTCCCTCGTCTCCGCTTCGTCCGGCCTCGAGCCGCAGGAGGCTCGTGATCACCTGAAGGTTGTTCTTGACCCGGTGATGGACCTCACGGAGCAGGGCCTTCTTTTCCTGCAGCGAGGCCTCGAGCGCTGCCTCCGATTCTTTTCGCCTCGTGATGTCCTCCTTCAGCGCGACATAGTGGGTGGGCGCGCCATTCGGCCCGACCACGGGCGCGATCACGGCCAGCTCCACGTAGATCTCGCCGTTCTTCCTCCGGTTCTCGAATTCACCGCGCCACACGTGGCCCGAGGTCAGGGACCGCCACATCTCCGCATAGACCTCGCTCGGCGTGCCTCCGGACTTCAGCACTCGCGAGTTCTTCCCGAGCACCTCGTCCGAGGTGTAACCGGTGACCTCGCTGAACATCGGATTGACGTATTCCAGCGCGCCGGAAAGATCGGTGATGGCGATGGAAATCGGCGCCTGTTCGACAATCCGGGAGAGCTTGCGCAGACGCTCATCCGCCCGCTTGTGCTCCGTGATGTCGCGGATGTTGCACTGCACCACCCTCTTCTCGTTCACCAGGTAGACGTTGCTCACGAACTCCACGTCCACCCGCCGGCCGTCGCAGGCTTGAAGCGCCCGATCGTCGTAGCGGATGTATCCCTTCTCGACCAGTTCCCTGAAGTTGGCCTCGTTGGCCAGCACGTCCTTAAAGAAACCCAGCTCCCAGACCAGCCGGCCCAGGATCTCTCCCCGGGGGCAACCCATGAGGTCGACCAGAAACGGATTCACGTCCACGATCACCGCGGTCTCCGCGTCGAGGATGAGGATTCCGTCCTTCGCCGACTCGAAGAGACGGCGGTAGCGGACCTCCGAGGCCCGCAGCGTTTCCTGGGTATCGCGGCGAGCACGATTGACCAGGGAAAGAGCGATCTTGTCCGCGAACTGACAGGCGAAGCCGACCTCGTCCCGCTCCCAGTGGTGCGGGTTCAGGACGTGTTCCAGGCAGAGCAGGCCCAGGCGGTGGCCTGAGACCTCGATCACCGCTTCGAGAAGAGAGGTGATACGCAGGGGCCTGAGATAGGGCTCGACGCCGCTCGCGGTGCGCCCGTCGGTCAGCGGATCGTCGGCGTCGACGAAGCGCGCCTTCTGGAGAGCGACGAACTCATTTCGGTACTGCGCCTTGGGAACCGCCGCCCCCGACGAATGTCTCGCGGCGGCCGCTTCGTAAAGGTCGACGCAACCTAATTCGCTCTTGTCCTCGCTGAGCAGCCATACACTGGCGCGTTCCACGCCCGCCGCCTTCGCCGCGAGTTCGGTGATCTCGCGGGCCAGCTGAACAACGTCGCCTGCGACGAAGGCGTCGGACTCAGAGACCGTGCCGATGGCCTCCTGCTGAGAGCGCATGCGACGCACGGTGGCGACCAGGTCCTCGTCCGCTGGTGTGGTCTTGTTGTTCTGACCCGCTGTCATGGGCCCTCGTTCTTCAGAGTTCGCAAAGATCTCTGGCCAGCA
This sequence comes from Vicinamibacteria bacterium, assembly GCA_031392925.1. Classification (GTDB taxonomy): domain Bacteria; phylum Acidobacteriota; class Vicinamibacteria; order Fen-336; family JAGNNV01; genus JAGNNV01. The sequence goes on along the minus strand of JANMVV010000057.1, from coordinate 7,407 downwards.
GTCTAGTCCTCCCCCTGATCCGGCTTCTGGAGCCTGCCGCCGCGATAGGCTTTGCCGAAGGATTGTCCCGTGATTGTTCTCGAAACCGACCGCCTCGTCCTCCGCCGTCTCACCCTCAACGACGCTCCCTTCATCCTCGAGCTCTTGAATGAGCCGTCGTTCGTCCGCTTCATCGGTGACCGGGGGGTGAGGAACATCCAGGATGCGCGGCAGTACCTGCTCAAGGGTCCGATCGCGAGCTACGAGAGGCGCGGTTTCGGTCTTTACCTCGTGCTTGACCGGGAGTCCGGCGATCCCCTCGGGATCTGCGGCCTGCTGAAACGGGATACCCTGCCCGAGATGGATCTGGGCTTTGCTTTTCTCCCGGCCCACTGGCGGAAGGGATACGCAGCCGAATCCGCAACCGCCACCCTGGAACACGGCCGCCGCGCGTTCGGCCTCAAGCGGATCCTCGCCATTACCTCGTCCGACAACGTGGCTTCCATCGGGGTTCTCGAAAAGATCGGTCTGAGATTCGAGGCGATCACTCGTCTCGGCGATGACCCGCGGGAGGTCAAGCTCTTTGCCATCGACTTCTAGGGCGAAGGCCGGCAGCGCAGGGTCACTCGCGCTGCCCGATGTGCCTCCTGCGGGACGTCTGCAACTTCGCGAGGCTCAAGTAACCTCAGCCCGCAAGGAGCGAACCATGATTCTTCAGGAAGATCCGAGCGTCGATCTCGATACTCCGACCGGACCGATGAGAACCTACGTCTATCGGCCGGTGGTGCCGGGCCGATATCCCGGGCTTTTGTTCTTCTCCGAGATCTTTCAACAGACCGGGCCGATCAAGCGGACCGCCGCCCTCCTCGCCGGCCAGGGCTTCGTGGTCGCGGTGCCGGAGATCTTTCACGATCTCGAGGCGCCCGGGTGCGTGATCGCCTACGACACGGCCGGCGCGGACCGGGGAAACGCCGACAAGACCGGCCGGCCGGTGACCGCGTACGACGACGACGCGCGCGCGGTGATCCGCTTCCTCCTCTCCCATCCGGCCTGCAATGGGAAGCTCGGTGCGATCGGCATCTGCATCGGGGGCCACCTCTCGTTCCGCGCCTCCATGAATCCGGAGGTCCTGGCCGGCGTCTGCTTCTACGCCACCGACATCCACAAGGGGAGCCTCGGAAAGGGCGGGGACGACACGCTCGCCCGCATGAAGGAGCTGAAGGCCGAGATGCTGATGATCTGGGGCCGTCAGGATCCGCACATCCCGAACGAGGGCCGCGCGCTGATCCAGAAGGCGATGATCGAGGCTTCGGTGCTCTTCAGCTGGCATGAGTTCAATGGCGCGCACGCGTTCCTGCGGGATGAAGGGCCGCGCTACGACCCCGCCCTGGCGCACATCTGCCACCGCCTGGCCATCGACCTGTTCAAGCGAAAGCTATCGGATGGCGATTTTGTGACCGCCGCTTCGGCCGGCGGCGAAACAAAGCACTGAGTCGGTTGCGTTCGTGGCCACCGACCTGATCATTCGCGACGCGAGCCAGGGCGACGCGAAAGCCCTCCTCGACATCTACGCTCCGTTCGTGACCGACACCGCGGTGTCCTTTGAACTCGAACCACCCACCGTCGCCGAGTTCGCGGCCCGGATCGCCTCCGCGCAGACCCGGTGGTCGTGGCTTGTCGCGGAGCGGGACGGTCAAATCGCCGGTTACGCGTACGCGTCGGCTTTCCGGACCCGCGCGGCCTACCGACTCACGGTGGAGGCATCGGCGTACGTGCATCCGGCCCATCGTGGCCGCGGCATCGCGGGTGCTTTGTACCGGCGGCTCTTTGAAGGGCTCGCAGAGATGGGATACTGCAACGCTTACGCAGGGATCGCCCTTCCCAACGACGCGAGCATCGCTTTGCACAAGTCGCTCGGCTTCACGAGTGTGGGTACCTTCCACCGCGCCGGATGGAAGTTCGGGCGCTGGCACGATGTCTCCTGGTGGGAGGCTCGACTGCGCGACGAGCCGATGGGCTGACGCAAACTACGCGAAACGGGTCAGAACGTGATCCTGAACGCGGCGCCCGGGCCGATTTCGAGCGCACCTCCCAGTTGCTTCACCAGGTCCTTCACAAGGAAGAGCCCGAGGGAATTGCGCTGCTTCGACTCGAAGTCCGCGGGGAGACCCGGGCCCGTGTCTCCGACCTGGAGCCGCACCTTCCCGGCGGTGTCGCGCTCCAGCCCGATTCGAATCTCTCCCGAGCGACCCTCCCCGAATGCGTGCTTGAGGCTGTTGGTCATCAACTCGTTGACGATGAGCCCGCAGGGAATGGCCTCGCGCGTGTCCACCTCCACCGGCTTGACATCCATCACCAGTCGAACCGCGCCCGCGTTCGCGACGTTAGCCTGGAAGAGGTGGGTCGCGACCTGCCGGAGGTAGTCGGCGAGTTTCACCCGCGTATAGCTCTCGGTCTTGTAGAGCGTCTCGTTGAGCAGGACCACCGCCTGGATCCGGGCCTGCATCTGCTTCAGCACCGTCTGGGTCTCCGGCTCGAGGCTCCGGCCCGCTTCGAGGCGCATCAGGCTGATGATCAGAGCGAGGTTGTTCTTGACCCGGTGGTGCGACTCCTTGAGAAGGTCCTCCTTCGCGTGCAGGGCCGAGGCCAGGGCCTCCTCGGCCCGGTTGCGCTCGAAGAGTTCCTCCTGGAGGAGGCGGTTGGTGCGCTGGGCGTCCGCGACATGCCGCTCGGATTGAACGCGCAGGCGCCGAAGCTCGACGTGGGTCTTCACCCGCGCGCGCAGTTCCGCTCCCTGGACCGGCTTGGAGATGAAGTCCACCGCTCCAAGCTCCAAGCCTTCGACTCTCGCCGCGGTCTCGGAGGCGCCGCTAACGAACATGATCGGGATGTCACAGGTTGCGACCTCGGCCTTGAGCTGCCGGCAAACCTCGAATCCGTCGAGTCCGGCCATGTGGATGTCCAGGAGGATCAGGTCGGGTGGCCGGGCGGCCACCTCGGCCAGCGCTCGCGCCCCGCTGTCCGCGGGCGTCACGTCATAACCGTCGGCCCTCAGGATGCTCGAGAGGAGCATGAGATTCGTCGGGCTGTCGTCGACGACGAGGATCGCGCCTTTTGAATTCATTCCCAGAGTGGAGTCCTTCGGGCAGTCTATGCCTCGTACCGCGCGCGAGCCGCCGCACGAGGTGTACACTGGGTGTACAGTAGGGGCGGCACGGATGTGTCCCCGGCGGGAGCCGGTCGTGCGGGAGGGCAGGGATGACGGGTGTTCAACGGAGGTCCGGTACCAGGATTCTTCTCGTCGAGGACGAGGCCATCGTCGCGCGCGATCTGACCCAAAGACTCCAGGGCCTCGGCTACGAAGTCACTGGGACCGCGGCCAGCGGAGCGGAGGCGCTGGCCCTCGCCCACGCGACCCGGCCGTCGCTCGTGTTCATGGACATCACGATCCAGGGGCCGATGGATGGCGTGGAAACCGCGCATCAGCTTTCGAGTCGGATGGATGTGCCCATCGTGTTCCTGACCGCGCACACCGACACCGGCACCTTTCAGCGCGCGAAGAAGGCGCGGGCCTACGGCTATCTCATCAAGCCCTTCGAAGAACGCGAGTTGATCACCACCATCGAGATCGCGGTCGGCCGTCATGAGACCGACATTCCGGCGCGGCTGCTCGAGCAGGCCATCGCGAGCGCGGGCATCGGCGTGGTCCTCGCCAGTGCGGTGGAACCCGCGCATGCGATCACCATGTGCAACGCGGCCTTCGAGCGGATGTCCGGCTATTCACAGGCGGAGGTGATCGGGCGAAGCCCGTGGTTCCTCGAGGGCGAAGACACCGACAAGGCCGCGAGCGCCCGCATGCGCCGGGCCCTTGACGAAGAGGGCGAGTGCCATGAGTGTTACAAGGTCTATCGGAAGGATGGCACACCCTTCCGGGCCGATATCGTCCTCTCCGCCGTGCGCAGCACCTTCGAAAAGCCGACGCACTACCTGCTGTGTCTCACCGACGCCTCGACTTGCGGGAGCGCCTAGCCACTACCAGCAAGCAGTGGCTGGTGGGTCCCTGCTTTCGCCGGGATACGCGGGTGGCCTGCGGTAACCTGCTAGTTCTGCGCGGGAGCCTTCCCGCCTTCCGCGATGAATCGGTTGATGCGGATTTCAAGCTGGGGGAGGGTGACCGAGCCGAGAGACAGCACCGTATCGTGGAACGCGCGCAGGTCGAACGCAGGTCCCAGGGCCGCCTCCGCCTGGGCTCGTGACTTCTCGATCTGCATCTGGCCCAGGTAGTACGAGAGCGCCTGCCCGGGCCACGCGATGTAGCGGTCGATCTCGGTGGTGATCTCGTGCTCGGCCAGAGCGGTGTTGTCGCGCAGATAGGCGAGGGCCTGATCGCGCGTCCAGCCCTTCGAGTGGATGCCGGTATCGACCACCAGCCGCGCGGCCCGCCACATCTGGTAGGTCAGCATGCCGAAGCGCTCGTAAGGGGTCTCGTAGATCCCCATGGGCACGCCGAGCTTTTCCGTGTAGAGCGCCCAGCCTTCTCCGTAGGCCGAAATGTAAACGCGCTGACGGAACTCGGGCTGTTCCTTGTGCTCGGCCGCGAGCGACATCTGCATGGCATGGCCGGGAGTGGACTCATGGAGGGTCAGGGCGGGCAGGTTGTAGAGCGGGCGCGCGGGCAGGTTGTAGGTGTTCACCAGATAGACGCCCGGTCCGCCGCGTCCCGAGGTATAGAAGGGGGCGATGTCGTCCGGCACCGGAATGATGGTGAAGCGCGAGCGCGGGAGATGGCCGAACATGAGGTCGAGCTTTCCGTCCACCCGTTTCGAGATCCAGGCCGCGCGCATCAGCAGTTCCTCCTTTGTCTTCGCGTAGAAGCGCGGGTCGGTGCGCAGGAACTTCAGGAAGGCGGGGAAGTCGCCCGCGAAGTCGGTCTTCTTCATGGTCTCCAGCATCTGTTCGTGGATCTTCGCGACTTCGGAGAGGCCGATCCGGTGAATGGCGTCAGGGGTGAGGTCGAGGGTCGTGAACTCGCGGATCTTCGACTGGTAGTAGGCGTGGCCGTCGGGGTACGACTCGGCGTCGAGCTCTTTGCGGGCCCTCTTCAGGTATTCGTCGCGCATGAAGCTCAGGAGGTCTGCGTACGCGGGAAGAACCGACTCGCGGATGACCTTCACTCCGGCCGCCTTCAACTCCGCCTGGTCGGCCTCCGTGAGCTTCGCCGGCATCTTGGTGAAGGGCGCATAGAAAGGATTCTTCTCGGGCTCGGTCGCATCGGCCACCGCGGCGATCGAGGCATCGCGGCCGGTGAGGGTCACCCGCGGCACCGAGAAACCGCGTGCGAGACCCGCCTTCATGTTGACGATCTGCTCGCCGAAGTACCGCGGAAGGTCCGCGAGCAGACGCAGGTAGCCGCGATACTCGCCGAGGTTTCGCAGGGGCCGCGACGCGGCGCCGGTGACCTCGGCCCAGAAGGACGAGTCGGAGTTGAAAGGCTTCTCATAGTCGCGGTACCGCGCGCCCGCTTCCAGGGCCTCGATCTGGGCGAGGTAGATGGCGTAGTTCACCTGATCCTCCCCGGGCAGATCGACGGATGGAATGGCGCGCAGATCCCGCAGCACACCGGTCCAGTAGCGGAGCCGTTCGGCCTGGGTCGCGGCATCGACTTTCGGAAACCGGTCGCGCACCGCTTCGGCGCGGTCCGTGTCCTCATCCAGGCCGGAATTCTGGGCCTGCCGCCACGACCACTCCCGCGTGTAGAGCGCCTTGAACCGCTCGGCCGCGTTCGAAGGCGCCCGGGCGAACGCTTCGGCTGACCAAAGCGCGCAGAGGATGCCCAGGGCGAAGGTCGTGAGGGTTGGGTGTTTGCGTCGAAAGCGCTGGCTCATAAGCGCAGCATCTTCGACCGATCGGCTTCCGTCAACCTGTAAGGGCTGCCCCGGCTTCCGTCCGCGCATCGCGGTCCGGTATAACCATTGAGCGCGGACAGGCACAGTCATTGTGCGCATCGACCGCGACTTACGCGCGAACGGCCTGCGGACGCGAGCAGGCGGCCCAAGGACGTGACCGATGCCCGCTTCTCATCCCTCTTCCGCCACCCGGATTCTTCTGGTCGAGGACGAAGCGATCATCGCCCTCGATCTCCGGCAACGCCTCGAGGCCCTGGGCTATACGGTCACCGGCATCGCAGTGAACGGCGCGGATGCGCTGGCTCTCGCCGAGGTGACTTCGCCGACCCTCGTGTTCATGGATATCACCATTCAGGGACCGATCGACGGCATCGAGACGGCCAAGGTTCTCACCAGTCGCATGGACGTGCCCGTGGTCTTCCTGACCGCCCATGCCGACACCGGCACGATTCGAAGAGCCAAGGCGGCCAAACCCTACGGGTACCTGGTCAAGCCTTTCGAAGAACGGGAACTCGCGACCACCATCGAGATGGCGGTCTACAGGCACAAGACGGAGGCCGATGCGCGGCTGCTTCAGCAGGCGATCAGCTGCGCCAGCGTGGGCATCGTGGTCGCGAACACTCATGAACCCCTGCTTCCCATTACGATGTCCAACGCCGCGTTCGAGCGCATGACCGGCTATCCGGCCGACGAGACCCTGGGCCGCAGCGCCTGGTTCCTCGAAGGGCGGGACACCGACCCTCGTGCGACCGCCGAGATCCGTCGCGCCATTCAGGAGCAGCGGGAATGCCAGGTCAGCCTGCTCGTGTATCGCAAGGATGGGACAGCGTTCTGGGACGATCTGGCCCTCTCGCCGGTGCGGAACTCGGTGGGGGAGGTGACGCACTTCCTCTTCTTCCACGCCGACGCCTCCGCGCGCAAGCACTCCGAGGCCGCGTTGTTCCAGGCTCAGAAGGTCGAGGCCATCGGGCAACTCGCGGGAGGTGTGGCCCATGACTTCAACAATATCCTCGCCGTCATCACGGGCTATTGCGAAATGGCGCAGCGCCAGATCGACGGCGCTCACCCGGCCCGTCCCCGTCTGGATCAGATTCTGAAGGCCGCGAACCGCGCGGCCGCCCTCACCCGACAGCTTCTCGCTTTCAGCCGCAAGCAGGTTCTGCAGCCGAGGCCCCTCGACCTCAACACGATCGTGGCCGACACCCACAAGATGCTCGGCCGCCTGATCGGCGAGAACATCGCCCTCGTGCTCAAGCCGGCGGCCGGCCTGGGAACGGTGAATGCCGACCCCGGCCAAATCGAGCAGATCATCCTGAATCTGGCGGTGAATGCCCGCGACGCGATGCCCCGAGGCGGGACGCTCATCTTCGAAACCCGCAACGTGGATCTCGACGCGGAATACGCGATGCAGCATCCCGCCACCGTCGCCGGTCGTTACGTCATGCTCGCGGTCTCCGACACCGGAGGCGGGATGAGCTCAGAGGTGCAGGCCAAAGCCTTCGACCCCTTCTTCACCACCAAG
>JANMVV010000003.1:0-32199 GCA_031392925.1 Vicinamibacteria bacterium | reverse complement strand
GCTGCAGGAGTCCTGCAAGGACCTGCTCGCGTATCTGCGCTCCCTCGTGGATCAGGCCGACCGCCTCTCGGATGGCGATCTGACCTCGCTGGTCAAGCCGCGCTCCGAGAAGGACCGGCTCGGGGCCTCCTGGGCGAACATGTCCGCGCAACTATCGAGGACGATCGAGAATGCTCGCTCGGCGTCCTCGTCGGTGTCGCTGGCGGCCCAGCAGTTGACCGCGTCGTCGAACTTGCTGTCGAACGGGACGGCCCAGCAGGCGGCTTCGGTGGAGGAGACCACGGCCTCGCTCGAGGAGATGAGCAGTTCGATCACGCAGAACGCGGATCACAGCCGGAATCTCGAGCAGATGGCGATGCGCGGGGCTCAGGATGCGGAAGAGGCGGCGGGGTCGGTGTTCAAGACGGTCTCGGCGATGAAAACGATTTCCGAGCGGATCGGGATCATCCAGGACATCGCGTACCAGACGAATCTGCTGGCTTTGAACGCGGCGATCGAGGCGGCGCGGGCGGGGGAGCAAGGGAGAGGCTTCGCGGTGGTGGCGGCGGAGATCCGGCGTCTGGCCGAGCGTTCGCAGGCCGCGGCGAAGCAGATTTCGGAGTTGACCGCTGGCAGTCTGGAGATCGCGGCCCAGTCGGGTCAGAAGCTCGGGCAGCTGGCGCCCTCGATCCGCCGAACCGCGGAAGTGGTCCAGGAGCTGGCGGCGGCGTCAGCGGAGCAGGCGGCGGGCGTCGGGCAGATGAACCGGGCGATGGCGCAGGTGGATCAAGTGACGCAGCAGAATGCGTCGGCGTCGGAAGAGTTGTCGGCGACCGCCGAGGAATTGCGGCAGCAGGCCGAAAACCTCGAGCGGCAGCTGTCCTTCTTCAGGGTCTAAGCCCCGCCGAATCTCGCCTGGAAGGCCGCGGCCGCCCGCAAATAGATCTCACGTCCTTCCGCGGTCGGGATCTGTTCAGCCGCTTCGGCAACCGCCTTGGGCAGGGCCTCGACCGGAATCGCCTTCGGGCGCTCTCGAACCCTTCGACGCACCGCCTTCGGTGCGACGGGGCCTTCGACGAACGCGAGTCCGCGCGGCGCCAGAGGTCCCGCCGCCTGCTGAAGCCGGTACACCAGGGTTCCCTTGAGGTCTCGGAGGGTCTTGAGCCACGAGGCCGAATCGGCGCGCACGCGCATGACGTCTCCCTGAATGCCCACGACCTCGCTGTGGTTCGCGAGGGCGTCGCCGGTGATCGAGGGCCAAAGCGCCTTGAGCACGGCGAGGCGGTGGGGAAGGGCGGCGGCGAAGAATCGGGGAAGGGAGGAGGTCGACACGGCCGGAAATCCTCTAAAGGACAAGCCTTCATTCTACGGCCCGGTTGTCCGCACCCCCGCGGGCCGGGTACGCTCTCCCCATCCCGTCGTAAACATCATCGATCATCATTCATTGAAGGAAGACCGCCGCATGAGACTCCACGTGTTTTTCCCCGCTCTGGTCATGGCTGTAGTCCTGGGGGCCCCGCCCGTTCACGCGGCTCCCGAGCACAAGAACCTCCAGGTCTTCGACAAGAACATCTCCAAGGATGAACTCAAGAAGACCATGGAAGGGTTTGCCGCCCAACTGGGCATCAAATGCCAGTTCTGCCATGTGGATGAGCAGTACGAGAAGGACGACAAGAAGCAGAAGAACGATGCCCGCAAGATGATCAAGCTGGTCATGGAGATGAAGGCCAGGAAACCGGAATTCTTCAAGACCACGGTCAAGGAGAACCCCATCCAGTGCTCGATGTGCCACCGCGGAAAGCCCCAGCCCGAAGCCTTTGTGCCCTGATATGAGGCATTCGCATCGGTGTCCCTCCCCGGTTCGGTCGGTGTAGCATCCGCCCCGTCAGAGGCCCATCTCAGGGCTCGATGGCTGTCATTCTCTCAGCTTCACACTCCGTCCCCGAGGTCCCTCATGATCACCCAAGACCCCAGCGCCCGGGCCTTCCGCCTGGCCGAAATCGAAGAGATTTTGAAGGCCAAGGCCAAGCCCGAGGAGGCGGCGCTGCTCCTGGGCTTCGCACGAGCGGTCTTCAACGAGATGCCCGATTCGATCGCCCTCGAGGGTAGCGCCAGGAAGACCGCGGAGAGGCTCACTCAGCACTTCAACTTCTTTGTTTACGAGGTGCCGGAGGCGCATCAGGCCGGATCCGGGGTTCCCGGCCTTCATGTTCGCGCCCGCAACACCGGGGTCTCCGAGGCCCGCGTCATCGCGGGCAAGTCCGTCTCGGCCGAGGTGACCGTGGTCGAGACGCACACTCTTGACGCGCCCTTCATCTTCGAGAGCCTGAAGAACTACTTCCGTAAGGCCGGGCTCCGCGTGGTGTCGTCGATCCATCCGATCCTGAGCGTGAAGCGGCAATGGGGCCAGGTGACCTCGGTGGCCGCCGCGTCCGAGGAAGGGACGAAGGAACTCCTTTGCCACTTCCGGATCGAGAGCGTCGAGGACAAGGACCGCCTCCGCGAGATCGAGCTCGAGGTCCAGGCGGTCCTGAAGGCCGTGTTCGTCTCCGTGGCCGACTTCTCGGCCATGCAGCGCTCCGTCACCGAGACCGCGGGCCGGATCCGCGACCGCAAGGCGGACAGCACCCGCCGGGAGTCGGCGAAGGCCTTTCTCGAGTGGCTTCTCGACGACAACTACATCCTTCAGGGCGTCGCGCGGTACATGGTGACGCCCGCCGGGGAGCTGGATCTCAAGAGCGAGGTGTCCCTGGGCGTACTCACCGATCCCGTGCTTCTCTCCGTCGTGTTCCCCGACATGGTCGAGGAGATCGAGTCGAGGCTGCTGCCCGCGCCCGACGACGACCGCATCGTGGTCATCGACTACGGCAATCACGCGACCGCCATCCATTCGCTCGATCCCGTCGACGACATCGTGGTTCGCGAATGGGCGGAGGACGGGTCGCTCAAAGCCATCACCCTGCTCCTGGGCCGGTTCTCCTTGACCGCGCTGATCGAGCGGCCCACCGACATTCCCCTGCTTCGGCAGAAGCAGGACTACCTGCTTGAGAACTGCGGCGGGATCAAGAATTCCCATGCCTACAGGGAAACCCGCGCCATCTTCAACCGGATGCCGAAGCGCGAACTCTTCTACACCGACCGCGCGTCCTTGAAGCACATCGTGGACACCATCGTCTTCGCCACCGGTGATGACGACCTGTTCATCCATCTTCGGCAGGGGGCCGGATATCAGGCGCTCTACGTGGTGTTCTCGAGATCACGGTACTCCGGGCAGATGGAGCGGGATCTCACCCAGAAGTACCGCGACGAATTCGGCTCGATCACCTTTGTGACCTCCGCCGATCTAGGCAACTCGTCCATGATCGTCTTCTACTTCGACGGCGATCAGGTCACCGAGCCGGTGAATGTCGAGCGCGCGCGCGACATCGCCGCGCAGGAAGCGAACACCTGGGCGGACCGCGTCTCCCTGGAGATGGTCCGGCACTTCGGCGAGGCGGAAGGGCGCAAGCTCTTCAACCGCTACGTCCGCGCCGAGTCGAGGAGCGGCGTCTATCGCGAGATGACCCCGCCCGAGCAGGTTCCCCAGGACGTGGCCTGCCTCGAGCAGCTCGGCGAGGGCCTGGGCGCGCGGGCGCTTCCCAAGTCCGCCGACGAGGCGACCCTCAAGGTCTTCTCGAAGCGGCCCCTGGTCCTCTCCGAGATCTTCCGCACTCTCACCAACCTCGGCCTCAATGTCACCGAGGAAGTCTCGATGCCGGTTTCTCTCCCGAACCAGCGCAAGGGGCACATCTACCAGTTCGAGACCCACGCCACCGCGCGGGTCATCGGATCCCTGGCCGCGGACACCGCCCGGGTGGTGGACACCCTGCGCCGCATCGAAGAGGGCCGGTCCACCGACGACGCCCTCAATGCCCTGATCCTCGAAGGCGGGATGACCACTCGCGAAGTCGAGGTCCTGCGCTGCCTTCGAAACCATCTCCTGCAGCTCAGAACGCACTACAACGTCGAGACCGTCAATCAGGCGTTCCTCCGCAACACGGAGGCGACCACCGCGCTCTCCCGCTACTTCTCCGCGAAGTTCGATCCCGTCCTCGGCGACGACCGGAAGGCCGCGCTCGACGCGCGCGGGAAGGATGTCCAGATAGCACTCGAGGCCATCGTGAGCCTGCAGGACGACGAGATCCTGCGCGGCCTGTCCGGCCTCATCAACGCGGCCCTTCGCACCAACGCGTTCCAAAAGCCCGAGCGCGCGGTCATCTCGGTCAAGTTCGAGTCGAAGAGCATCCCGCTCGTGCCCTCGCCGAAGCCCATGTTCGAGATCGCCGTCCATTCCCGCACCGTGCACGGCGTGCACCTGCGCGGGGGCAAGGTGGCCCGCGGCGGCATCCGCTGGAGCGATCGCCACGACGACTTCCGACGCGAGGTTCTCGGCCTCATGAAGACGCAGATGTCGAAGAACGCCATCATCGTCCCCGTGGGCTCGAAGGGCGGCTTCGTGCTGAAGGGCAACGTGCCCACGCGGCCGGCCCTCGACGGGTACCTCGTTGACCGCTATCGCGAGTACGTCTCGGGGCTCCTCGACATCACTGACAACATCGTCGACGGCGCGGTCCTGCATCCGCCCGACGTGGTCCGCTACGACGGCGACGATCCGTACCTCGTGGTCGCGGCGGACAAGGGCACCGCACATCTCTCCGACACCGCGAACGGCGTCTCCAACCAGTACGGCTACTGGCTGGGCGACGCGTTTGCTTCCGGCGGCTCGGTGGGCTATGACCACAAGAAGGTCGGCATCACCGCGCGGGGGGCGTGGGAGTGCGTGAAGCACCACTTCGCGAACCTCGGCACCGACTGCCAGAAGCAGCCTTTCACGACGGTGGGAATCGGCGACATGGGCGGCGATGTCTTCGGCAACGGGATGCTGATGAGCAGGGTCACGAAGCTCACGGCCGCGTTCAACCACGCCCACATCTTCGTCGACCCCGCCCCGGACCCCGCCGCGACGTTCGCCGAACGCCAGCGGCTCTTCAACCTGCCCCGTTCGTCGTGGCGCGACTTCAACGCCTCCCTCATCAGCAAGGGGGGCGGCATCTTCGACCGCGGCGCCAAATCGATTCCGATCAGCGGGGAAATGCGCTCAGCCCTCGGCATCGACGGCTCAGTGACCCCGATCTCCGGTGAGGAACTCATCCGGGCCATCCTCCGCGCCCCCGTCGATCTGCTCTACAACGGCGGCATCGGCACCTACGTCAAGGCCTCGACCGAAGAGCACCAGGACGTGGGCGATCGCGCCAACGACCGGGTGCGCGTGGACGCGAAGGAGGTCCGCGCGAAGGTCGTTTCGGAAGGCGGCAACCTCGGCTTGACCCAGAAGGCGCGCCTCGAACTCGCGCGCCAGGGCGTTCAGCTCAACACCGACGCCATCGACAACTCGGGCGGCGTGGACATGTCGGACCACGAGGTCAACATCAAGATCCTCATGAGCATCCTGCTCAAGGCGGGGGCGCTCAAGAACCTCGAGGCGCGCAACAAGCTCCTCGCGGAGATGACGGAGGAAGTGGCGGACCTGTGCCTCGCCGACAACGACCGGCAGACCCTCGCCATCACCCTCGACGTCGTGCGTTCGAAGGCGACGCTCGAAGAGCACCTCGACTGCATCGATGCCCTGGTGGGGGCTCACTTCCTGAGTCCACACGACGACTCCGTTCCCGCGCGGGACATCCTGCGCCGCGACTACGCGGAGATGGGGCTGCCGCGTCCGCTGCTTTCGGTCCTGCTCAGCGAGACCAAGCGGTACTTGTTCGAGGCGATCCTTCCCACCACGTTCCCAGATTCACCCGAAGGGGCGGCCCTCCTGGCCTCGTACTTCCCGGAGAGGCTTCAAAAGGAGCACGCGAAGCACTTCGCCGCGCACCCGCTCAAGCGTGAGATCGTGGGCACGGTGGCGGTCAACCACATCGTCAACACCGCGGGCATCGCGTTCGTCCATCGGGCCATGAAGGCGAGCGGCAAGGACGTGGCCGCGGTGTTCAGCGCCTTCTACAAGGCGGCGCACGCCACCGATGACGCGAAGACGCGCGCGGCCATTCTGGCCGAGCCGCTCGACGCCCGGGCGCGTCAGGCTAAGCTCCTCGCCTTCGAGACCGAGCTCGGCGCGCAGGTTCTGAAGGCGTTGTAGAAGTCCGTCGCAGCTGCGCGGTCTACCTAAAACCAGGCGAGCGAAGCAGGCTGAGCGGAAGCCCCGCCGGGCGCAAACGGTGCGCGCCCGGGCTCTTCGGCCCCATGGTTCAAGTGGCTCATCCCATATGAGTCGGGCGGCTCAGCCCGGCTTGGGGCGTATGGGAGGACAATGGAGCTGCGCGAGACGGTTTGAAAGGCCCCGAGGAGGCACACGATGTTCGAAGCCGCTGAACTTGGTCACGAGATCTCAAAGGCCGACTATGGAAAGGGAGTCCCGCAACTGAGGGCCGGGCTCCTTCAGGCCCAGAGGGATCTCCTCGAGGCCAAGGTCCCTCTTATCCTGATCGTCTCGGGCGCCGACGGCGCGGGGAAGTCCGAGACCGTGAACCGCCTCCATGAGTGGTTCGATCCGCGCGGCCTCGAGACGAACGTCTTCGGACCCCTGACCGCCGAGGAACGGGATCGTCCCGACTACTGGAGATTCTGGCTCTCCCTGCCCGCCCGCGGCCGCGTGGGGATCTTCTTCGGGTCCTGGTACACCGACCCCATCATCCGTCGCACCTACAAGCAGAGCGGCGGCGCCGAGTTCGACCGCAGCCTTTCCCGGATCGAGTTCTTCGAGCAGCAGCTCGCCCAGGATGGCGCGCTCATCGTCAAACTCTGGCTGCATCTTTCGAAGAAGGCCCAGAAGAAGCGGCTCACCAAGCTCGAGAAGGATCCGAAGACGCGCTGGCGCGTCAATCCGATCGACTGGAAGCACTTCAAGCTCTACGACCGTTTCGTGAAGTTCTCCGAGGAGGCGCTCCAGCGCACCGATACCGGCTTCGCTCCGTGGACGGTCATCGAGGCCACCGACGACCGCTATCGCGAGCTCACCGTGGGCCGGACCGTGCTCGAGGCGATTCACAAGCGCCTGGCGCACAAGCAGATCGCGGCCCCGCCGACCAAGCAGGCCATCCCTCCGGGCGACCTGGTTTCGGTGCTCGACCGGGTCGATCTCAAGAAGACGCTCACCGACAAGGAATACGACCGCCGCCTCGCGCAGCTCCAGGGGAAGATGAACCGTCTGTCCCGCGCGGCCTGGGAGAAGAAGGTCTCGAGCGTCCTCGTCTTCGAGGGCTGGGACGCTGCGGGTAAGGGCGGCACGGTGCGCCGTCTGACCTCGGCCATGGACGCGCGTCTCTATCGAGTGGTGCCCATCGCGGCTCCCACCGACGAAGAGCGGGCCCACCAGTACCTGTGGCGCTTCTGGCGGCACATCCCGCGCGCCGGCCGGGTCACCATCTTCGACCGCTCCTGGTATGGCCGGGTCCTGGTCGAGCGGGTCGAGGGCTTCGCCCGCGAGGACGAATGGAAGCGCGCGTTCCAGGAGATCAACGAGTTCGAAAACCAGCTCCGCGAGCAGGGAGCGATGGTGACCAAGTTCTGGGTCCACATCAGCAAGGACGAGCAGCTCCGGCGCTTCAAGGAGCGGCAGAAGACAGAATTCAAGCAGTACAAGATCACCGACGAGGACTGGCGTAACCGGAAGCAGTGGGACGCCTACGAAGGGGCGATCAACGAGATGGTGGTCCGCACCAGCACCCGCGGCGCCCCCTGGGTGATCGTGGCCGGAAACGACAAGCGTTTCGCGCGGATTCAAGTGCTCGAGACCGTCTGTCGCCGGCTTGAAAAGGCTCTTGGCTAGGAAGGAAGTCCAAAGTGCACAAGTACATCGTGATGGGTCCGCAGGGATGCGGCAAGGGAACACAGGCGAAGATGCTGGAGAAGGACTTCGACCTGGTCCACATCAGCGTGGGCGACATTTTCCGCTGGCAGGTGCAGCATCACACCAAGCTCGGCGCCAAGGTGAAGAGGATCGTGGCCTCGGGGCTGCTGGTGCCCGACGAACTGGTCAACGAGGTGGTGACCGAGCGGTTGGAGACCCATGACTGGAACTACGGCTTCATCCTCGACGGCTTTCCCCGGAACGAGAAGCAGGCGGTCTTCTTTCTGGAGAGATTCGACGTCGATGCCGTTCTGCTCATGGAGGTTCCGGACGAGATCGTCCTCGAGCGCATCATGAGTCGCCGCCTTTGTTCGGGCTGCGGTCTCGACTACAACCTCATCTTCCACCGCCCCGCAAGCCCCGACGTCTGCGACGTCTGCAAGGGCAAGCTGGTGGCGCGCGCCGACGACAATCCCGACGCGGTCAAGGGCCGCCTTCTCGACTACCGCGAGAAGACCCAGCCCATCATCGACCTGTTTCGGCGCAAGGAACTGGTGGTGGCCGTGGACGGAACCAAGAAAGCCGAGGAGATCCAGGCCGAGTTACGTCAGCGTCTGGCCCTGCCCGCGGTGGGTGGAGCCTGAAAACCCATGGCTCACCCCGCGAATCTTTCGAAAACCCAATCCCAAGGAGGAATGGTCATGAAAAAGCTAATCGCCGTCACCGTGGTTCTCGCTCTGGCGGGCGCCGCATTCGCCCAGAACCCCCCCGCGGCAACTCCCGCCAAGACGCCGGCCACTCTCAGTCCGGGCGACGCGGCGGCCGGTGAAGTGATTTATCTCAGATACTGCGCCGCCTGTCATGGGCGGTCCCTGAAGGGAGACGGGCCGGTTGCTTCCGGTCTGAAGCACGCTCCCACCGATCTCACCACCCTCACCGAGAGGAACAAGGGCGTGTTCCCCTACGACAAGGTGGCCGGCATCATCGACGGGCGCGAGACCTCGCGCGTGCATGGAACGCCTGACATGCCGGTGTGGGGCGAGATCTTCGCCATCACCACGGGAACCGAGGCGCCGAGCGCGGAGGTGGCGGTCAAACGCATCACCCATTACGTCTGGTCCCATCAGACGAAGGCTGCGCCCGAGAAGAAGTAGGCCGTCCCCAAACGCCGTTATTAGTCGCGACCACACATTGGAGTCATTGACATGAAGAAAGCCCTCGCCGTCCTTGGTCTCGTCACCCTGTCCGGGGGGGCGTTCGCTCAGACCCCCCCCGCACCCACCCCTCCGGTCTCGCCCCCTCCCTCAACCGATGCGGTCAAGGCGGCGACCGGCCCTGATCTCGGGGAGGCCGCGGCCGGTGAGGTCATCTACATGCGGTACTGCGCGGCCTGCCACGGCAAGACCCTGAAGGGCGACGGGCCGGTGGCCTCCGGACTCAACAAGAAACCCATCGACCTGACCCAGCTTGCGAAGAAGAACAATGGAACGTTCCCCCTCGACAAGGTCATGGCCATGATCGACGGCCGGCAGTCCACCCGCATGCACGGCACCCCGGACATGCCGGTGTGGGGCGAGATCTTCTCCATGACCAAGGGCACCGATGCGCCCAGCGCCGAGATCGCGGTGAAGCGGATCGCGAACTACGTCTGGACTCAGCAGGCGAAGGTCGAAGCGAGCAAGTAGCGCCTGTTTTTACCCGCTCACCCCTGGGGGCCGCTCCGTCGGCCTCGAGGCCCGGAGGCAAGATGATTCGCGCGCGCCGCACAATTCGGAGGGCGACTGCGGCAGAATCAGGGGCATGAAACGCTCCGCCCTTGTTCTGATCACCCTCGCCGCGACGACCGCGCTCGCGGACGGCTCCATCACCGACGTACCCGGGATCAAGGTGGGGAGCATCACCCTTACCGAGAAGCCCACCGGTTGCACGGTGATCATCGCGGATGGCGGCGCCACGCCGGGAGTGTCCCAGCGAGGGGGTGCGCCGGGGACGCGTGAGACCGACCTCATGGACCCGGTCAACATGGTGGCGACCGTGAACGCGATTGTTCTGACCGGTGGGAGCGCCTACGGCCTCGATACTGCGTCGGGGACGATGAAGTGGCTCGAAGAGCAGAACATCGGCTTTCCCATAGGCGGGGGAGTGGTTCCCATCGTGGGCGCGGCCGTCCTCTTCGACCTGCCATTCGATGGCAAATTCAAGATCCGGCCGGGCGCGGATTGCGGATATAGGGCCGCCGCCGCCGCGAGCACGGAGCCCGTGAAGATGGGGACGGTGGGTGCCGGTGCGGGAGCCACGGTCGGGAAGATCGGAGGCCAGGGCCGCCGTCCCATGAAGGGCGGCCTCGGCAGCGCCTCCATCAAGTTACCCAGTGGCCTGGTGGTGGGCGCCATCGTCGCCGTCAATTCCGTGGGCGACATCATCGACCCGTCCACCGGAAAGGTTATCGCGGGAACGCTCAATCCGGATGACACGTTCGCGGACGCGCGCCTGATTGTGCGAAGCGGCGCGAGCCGCCAGCGCCCGCGTCCGGCCGAAAACACGACCATCGGCCTGGTGGCCACGAATGCGAAACTCACGAAGGCCCAGGCCACCAAGGTGGCGATGATGGCCGATGACGGCTACGCGCGAGCGATATCGCCTGCGCATACCATGGGCGACGGAGACACCATCTTTGCCCTTGCCACGGGCAAGTTCGAGGGCGACGTCGACGCCTCCATGATCGGCGCGCTGGCCGCCGAGGCTATGTCCGACGCGCTCCTCGCCGCGGTCCGCGAGGCCACGGGCGCCGGCGGGGTGAAGGCGATTCGCGACCTCAAACCGCCCTCCGTCAAGTAGTCAGGGGCTAGCCGGCGAGGGCCGCGCGCGCCTCCGCCACGACCTTGACGTATTCCCGCGTCCTCGCGGACACCGCGGTGGCGAGGGTGTTCCAGTCCTCCTCGAGGATGGCCTTCGTGTCGATGAGGTCGCTGCCCACCCCTAGCGCGAACGATCCCGCCTTGATGAAGTCGGCCGCGGTCTTGAGCGAGACGCCGCCCGTGGGCATGAGGGCGACCTGGGGGAAGGGCGCCTTCAGCGCCTTGATGTACGAAGCGCCTCCGACCGCCCCGCAGGGGAAGATCTTCACCACGTCGGCGCCGGCCGACCAGGCGGTGACTACTTCGGTGGGGGTGAGCGCTCCACAGATTATCGCGACCGAATAGCGGCGGCACATCTCGATGGTGGCGACATTCAGGGCCGGGCTCACGATGAATTGCGCGCCCGCCAGGATGCAGGCCCGCGCGGTCTCGGGGTCCAGAACCGTTCCCGCGCCCACCACCGCCGACCTCTCCCGCTTGCGCACCGCCTCGATGATGGAGAGGGCGCCCGGCACGGTCATGGTGATCTCCAGAAGCGGAACGCCGCCGGCTTCGATGGCGTCGATCACGCGAATCGCCTCTTCGTTCGATTCGGCCCGGATCACCGGAACCAGGCCCACCTCGGCGATGTGCTGGAGAACTTCACTCTTTTCCATAACCATGCTCCTTCGATTTGTCGGACTTCCAGACCCTGGACTAGCGCGAGACGCGTGCGGTTCCGCCCTTCATGACCCGCTCGACTTCGGCCAGGCTCACCATGGTGGTGTCGCCGGGCGTGGTCATGGCAAGCGCGCCATGCGCGGCTCCGCATTCAACGGCCCATTGTGGCCCTTTGCCCGCCAGAAATCCATAGATCAGGCCCGAGGCAAACGAATCGCCCCCTCCCACCCGGTCGAAGATCTCGAGACCCGGACGCTCGGGGGCCCGATAGAGCCGCCCGTCCGCGTAAATCACGGCGCCCCAGTCGTTGACCGTGGCGGTCTTCGCGGCGCGAAGGGTGGTTGCCACCACCTTGAAGTTGGGAAACTCCTTCGTCGCCTGCTCCATCATGCGCCGGAAGTTCTCGGGGTCGAGGGCGGAGAGGTTCGCGTCGAGGCCCTTGATCTCGAATCCGAGCGAGGCCTGGAAGTCCTCCTCGTTCCCGAGCATCACGTCGACGAAGGGCGCCAGTTCGCGGTTCACCTCGCGCGCCTTCTTCTCCCCGCCGATCGACTTCCACAGCGAGGGCCGGTAATTGAGATCGTAGGAGACGATCACGCCGTTGCGGTGCGCCGCCTCCATGGCCTCCTTCGCGACCAGAGGGCTTGTTTCGGAGAGCGCCGCGAAGATCCCTCCGGTGTGAAACCAGCGAGCCCCGTCCTTCGCGAAGACCTGATTCCAGTCCACCTCGCCCGGCTTCAACTGCGAGACCGCGGTGTGGCCGCGATCGGAGCATCCGAGGGCCGCGCGCACCCCGAAACCGCGCTCGGTGAAGTTAAGCCCGTTGCGCACCTTGCGTCCCACACCGTCGTCGGGGACGAAGCGCAGGTACGTCTGATCGACGCCACCCTGATAGATGAGGTCCTGGACCAGCCGGCCCACCGGATTGTCCACGAGGGCCGTCACCACCGCCGCGTTCAGGCCGAAGCAGCGCTTGAGGCCGCGGGCGACGTTGTACTCGCCTCCGCCCTCCCACACCTCGAATGAGCGGGTGGTGTGGATGCGGCCCGGTCCGGGATCGAGGCGCAGCATCACTTCGCCGAGTGAGACGATGTCGAATCGGCATTGGCCTCGGTCTTTGATGGTCAGTGTGCCTGTCATGGTTCCTCTTCGGTCTTGAGATGGGCGCCGCGGGACGTCCGCCGCCCTCGAGTTCCAACCTATCGCGGAAGCTTCAGCCGGTTCAACAGCGGCCTGATGTCGAGATCCCGGTCGGTGGCGAGATCGGCCATCAGATTCTGAAGGAAAGCGCGGCGTTCGGAGGCGCCCGGCGGAACCTGAACGGGGCGGCGAGACTCCGGCCGCGCCGGATAACCGCCCACCTGAGACTGCGAGTCGATGATCCGACCCGTGCCCGAGACGACCGACTCGACGATCCGCCGGTCGATCGCATCGCGTTCCGCTGGCCTCGCTCCCGCCCCGCGAAGGACAGCGGTGAGCGTGGCCACCGGGCTTGGCTCCGCGCGCCCCGCGCCGGAGGATGGGACCAGAGGGGTGATGCCCGCGTCCAGCTCCTTGAGATCCTCGCCTGCAGAGTCGCGGGCCAGATTTCCCGCGGCCTCCACGGAAGCTCCCGGATCCATGGCGTGCACGAGCACGCGCCCTTTCGTGTCCGGCCCGGCGATGGCGACGTTCCCCGAGACCACCGCGCGCACCCCCTCGAGGACCTCCAGATTGCCCTTGGCACCCACCCCGATCGCAGCCGAGCCCCAGTTGTAAATCACGTTTCCGGTGACCGAGGCCACCACACCTCCCTTGAGCCGGGGGTTTCGTTCGCGGTTATGGGCGAAGAGGTTTCCGGAAATGGCGATGTCGCGTATTCCGTCATGAACCAGAAGCCCCATCGAGTGGGGACCTTTCTCGTGAGTCGAGTTCAAGAGGGCCTCGGCGATCAGGTTATCGCGGAAGGAGACGCTGTGCGCGGTGGCGTCCGGCCCCGCCGAGGGCCGCGTGTCGCGGGGCCCGGAGACCGACATATTCTCATCGATCGCCCAGGTTGTGGAGCAGTTCTGGATCAGGACATCGTGCGCGGGGCGGCTCCCCCGCGCCACCGCTATTCCGTCGGGCTGCCAGGCCTCGCTCAGGTTCGGCCGCCCGTCCCCCGGCCGCACCGCGAGGTGCCGCACGATCACGTGATCGGTCTGGATGAGGAGGCTGCCGCGAATCAAGGTGATTCCAGGTGGGGGCGCCGTCTCTCCGGCCACGAAGGCGAACGGATTGTCGATTTCGAGAGACCGCCCCTCCAGGTCGATGACGCCGCCTACCTCGAAAACCACCAGCCGCGGGCCCTTTTCCCGCAAGGCGGCGCGAAGCGACCCCGGTCCTTCGGACCGCAGGCTGGTGACCGGAACGACCTTCGCCTCGCCCAGTGGGAAAAGGTCGACCTCTTTAGGCACTGATGCCTGAAGTGGATCAAGTGGTCGGACCACTTGAGACTTGTCCGCGATCCGGACCGGGTCGGGGGCGCCTGCCGAAACAACGGTTGCAGTGGCCGTCAATACTACGAATATGACTCTCATGAGGGTTTCAGATAGGGGTTTAGAAGCACCCTAATGGTAATACAAGACTTGACAGCATGTATCGAGTGGTCCTATAAGTCTCCTGAAATTGACTGTTGTGGAGACTCAATCGATGAAGCTTTCATTTGTGCGCAACCTCCTGCTTGCGTGCGCGGCGATCGCGGCGCTGTTCTCGACCCGGGAGACCTTCGCCCAGGACTCCCGCGGCGTCATCCTGGGAACCCTCACGGATTCGACCGGGGGGATTCTCCCCGGCGTGAACGTGAGCGTCACCAACGAGGGCACCAACGTCGTCGCGAACGTCGTGACCGACGCAAAGGGCGCTTACCAGGCCAGAAACCTCAACTCCGGAACGTACAGCGTCACCGCCAGGCTCGACGGCTTCAAGACCGCGGTCAAGAGGGGCATCGTGCTGACGGTCGGCGATGCCATCCCGATCGACATCGTGCTCTCGACCGGCGGGGTGAGCGAGGTGGTGGAGGTCACCGCCGAGGCCCCGATCCTCGACACCGTCTCCGGCGTGACCGGCACCACCGTCACCTCGAAGCAGATCGCGGAGTTGCCGCTTGGTGATGGCACCGCCTACATGCTGACCCGCCTCGCGCCCGGCATCATGGACAACTCGGACCTCCACTTCTCGCGGCCCGCCGACAACGGCAACCTCGCCGGCATCGTCAGTAACGGCGTGCAGGGAGGGAACGAGTTCACCATCGACGGGGCGCCCAACATGTCGAACGCCCGCGGCGTCGGCTTCTCGCCGCCTTCCGACACCATCTCCGAGTTCAAAGTCCAGACCAACGCCTTCGACGCGCAGTCCGGTCACACTGCCGGGGCCACCGTGAACCTCGCCCTCAAGAGCGGCGAGAACAAGATGAGAGGCGCCTTCTCCTACTTCAATCGCGACGCGAGCCGCACCGCGACACCTCTCCTCACCGAGCGCGCCGGCGGCGAAAAGCCCACGCGCACCTACAACCGCTTCACCGGCATGCTCTCCGGCCCCATCTCCAGGGAGAGGACCTTCTTCATGATCGGCGCCGAGCATCTGCGGGACGTGCAGCCCGAACCCGCGAGTTACACCGTGCCCACGGTCAAGATGCGCGCGGGAGACTTCTCGGAGTTCGGCGTCCAGATCTTCGATCCGTTCACCGTCACTTCGGGGGGCGTGCGCACTGCCTTCCCCGGCAACCTGATCCCCACGAATCGAATCAATCCGGTGGCCGCCGCCTACACGAAGTACTACCCCCTGCCCAACCGCGCCGGCACGGTCTCGAACTACTTCACCAACCAGCTTCGTCCCTACGACTACAACGCGGTGATCGGACGCATCGACCACAACGTCAGCTCGACCAAGAAGCTCTTCCTGACCGGCTACTTCAACAAGCGCCGCGAGGACCGGTACAACTGGGCGCAGGACGCGACCAACGCCACCGGCGGACTCATCGACGGTTTCGCGGTCACCCAGGGCTACGACTACCGGACGAATCTAGGCGGCACCCTTGGCTATACGCAGCAGCTGTCCAACACCCTCCTTCTCGACGTGCGCGGCGCCTACTCGCGCTTCGGCGAGTACCGTGACCCGGCCCAGACCTTCGATCCCAGCAAGCTCGGCTTCTCGTCCAACACCGTGGCCCTGATGAACGGCTATCAGTACCTGCCCCTCATGACCATCGGCAGCTTCAGCACCACGAACTCGAACTCGACCATCGCCTCCCTGGGCGCTCAGCGCGCGGACTGGGGCGAGGGCTTCGACCGTCCTTTCAAGACCTACTCCTTTGCGCCCGTCCTGACCAAGATCACCGGCGGCCACACCGCACGCCTCGGCTATGAAATGAGACTGCAGCACTGGGACATCATCAGCTCCGGGTACCCCGGAGGCCGCTTCTCGTTCAACGGCTCCTACACCCGAGCCACCAACTCCGCGGCCACCAACGACCGCGGACAATCATTCGCGCAGTTCCTCCTTGGCCTGCCCACCGCGGGAACGGGCGCGGTAGCGACACCCGGCACGACCTCCTCGCAGTTCGAGATCGCGGCGTTGGGGAGCTACGACCAGTGGTCGCACGCCCTTTTCCTTCAGGACGACTGGCGGGTGAACCACAAGCTCACCGTGAACCTCGGCATCCGATTCGAAGTCAATCCGGGCATGAATGAATCGGACAACCGCAACCTCGCCGGTTTCGACACCGTGTCCAACAATCCCATCGAGCCCACGGCTCAGGCGAACTACGCGAAGAACCCCCTCCCCGAGATCCCGGCCTCGGCCTTCCAGGTCAATGGCGGCGTGCTGTACGCGGCGGGCGGCACCTACCAGACCCTCAAGAAGCCGCTGCCCCGCGGCGCCTTCTCGTATTTGATCAACGACCGCACGGTCATCCGGGGCGGCATCGGCCTGTTCAGCTACGACTACTTCTTCGACAACATCAACCAGCAGGGCTTCTCGGTGGGGACCCCGGTTCTCGTGACCAACGACAACGGCATTACCTTCACCGGCGCCAACCTGACCAATCCGATCCCAACCGGCGGCCTCATCCAGCCCACGGGCTCGGCGCTCGGTTTGGGGAGTTCGCTCGGTCAGAACCTCGGCAACCTCGTTCAGTCCGAACGTAAGAATCCGTATTACACGCGCCTCCAGCTGGGCGCGCAGCACGACTTCGGCTCCGGCTGGAAGGTCGAGGTGATGGTCGTGGGGTCGCAGGGAAAGAACCTGCCCGTGACCCAGCAGTACAACAACATCCCCTTGCAATACCTCTCCACTTCGAAGACCCGCGACCTAGCCCAGGAAGCGTTCCTGTCCGCCAACGTCCCGAGCCCCTTCACCGGGCTTCTGGCCGGCAGCACCATCAATGGCGCGACCGTGCAGCGGCAGCAGCTTCTGCGCCCGTTCCCGGAGTTCGGCACGTTTGGCATCGAACGGAACGTCGGGTCGGACAACTACAAGGCGGGCACGATCAATATCGCGAAGCGCTTCAAGGGCGGCAACTCGCTCAGCGTCCAGTACACGCGTTCCTCCACCCGCGACAAGCTGAGCTTCCTCAACCCGGCGAGCGGCGAACTCGAAGACCGGGTGTCGCCGAACGACCGTCCGAACCGCATCTCCGTGGGCACGAGCCTGCGGCTGCCTTTCGGCAAGGGCGAGAAGTGGGGCTCCGATTGGAAGGGGGCGAAGCAGGCCTTCCTCGGCGGGTGGCAGTTCTCCTCCACCTATCAGTATCAGACCGGCTTCCCGATCCCCTTCGGCAACCTCTACTACGGCGGGGACCCGAAGGCGCTCACCTCGAATATCGGCGGCAAGTGCGCGAGCGGCACGGGCATCTCCGGCCTCGACTGCCCGGCCTGGGACATTTCGAACTTCTATATCAACGACGCCCTGACCCAGACGAACGGCGTCGCTGATCCGGTGAAGCAGCGAGCCGACCAGCGCATTCAACTCGGCAATAACGTGCGCTACTTCCCGACCACCCTTCCCGATGTCCGGAATCACGACCTGCACCTCATGGACATCGGCCTCTACAAGAACTTCTCGCTGCCCAGGGACATGAGGCTCCAGATCCGCGTCGAGGCGATCAACGCCCTCAACTACACGGTTCTGTTCAGCCCTGACGCCAACCCGCGCAACTCCACGTTCGGCTTCATCACCACCGACCGCAACAGCCCGCGCGACATTCAGCTCGGTGCTCGCCTGACCTTCTGACCGGAGAGCCCGCCCGGTCGGAGCCTTCCTGGCGTAGCGTTAAGGGATGATGAAAATGAACAGAATGCGTTTCCTCGCGGCAGGGGCCCTGCTCACAGGCGCGAGTTCGCTTTTCGCCCAGGGTGCCGCGCCAGGGCCCGCGGTGAGGCCGCCGGCGGCGACCCTGACCGAGGTGGTGGTTCGCAACACCGCCGCCTTCGCGCGGACCGAAACCGTCGAAGTCGGAATCAAGGACATCCCAGGTCTAGCCAAGATCGCCGACCTGGGGCGCGTCCACGTCGCGAACACGGCGACCGGTCGCGAGGTCCTCTCGCAGGGTGTCGACACCAACGGAGACTATGACGACGATGTCCTCGTCTTTCAGGTCGAACTCGCCGCGAAAGCCTCCGCGCGGTTCCGGCTGACTCTCGGCGAGGAGAGGAAGTACCGCAGGGAGGACTTCCGGGTCAACGGCCGTTTCGTGCGCGAGCGTTTCGACGACTTCGCCTGGGAGAACGACAAGGTCGCTTTCCGGATGTACGGCGAGGCCCTTGAGACCTGGGAGCGCGAGCCGCTCACCAGCAGCACCGTCGATGCCTGGGTGAAGAAGACCTCGAGACTCACCATCAACGACTGGTACCTCGTGGATGACTATCACAAGGACCACGGCGAGGGCGGGGACTTCTACAGCGCGGGCAAGACCCGCGGGTGCGGGGGCAGCGGCCTGGTGAGCGACGGAAAGCTCTTCGTCACGAAGAACTTTCGCAAGTCGCGCCTCCTTTCCCGCGGTCCCATCCGGCTGGTGTTCGAATTGACTTACGAACCCTTTGACGTGGGTGGAGTCAAGGTGAGCGAGGTCAAGCGTGTGACCCTCGACGCGGGCTCCAATTTCAACCGGTTCGACAGCGTCTTCAAGACGGACTCGGGCGCGCCTCTTCCGGAGGCGGTGCTGTGGGCCACCGGCATCAAGAAGGAGAAGGCGGCCGATCTTCGCCCCGATGCCAAGCAGGGAATCATTCGCTCCTGGCAGGAACTCACGGCCTACGCCAAGGACGGGTGGATGGGCTGCGCGGTTGCGGTCGATCCGAGCCGCGCGGTCGCGACCACGGAACTCGACGGCAACGTCCTGCTGACTTTCCATGGGCCCACGCCCTACTACTCCGGAACCGGCTGGGATCGCAGCGGCGACTTCAAGACCATGGCGGACTTCGATGCCTATGTCGAAAGCTTCGCTCGCCGTCTGGCCTCGCCCCTCAACGTCGAAGTATCGAAGAAGTAGCTTTCGCCCCGGCCAATCAGACGGCCGACCCGCGCCATCGCCAGGGAGTCCCCATGAACTCTTCGCTTCGTTCTTTTCCCGCCCGCCTGATCGGCCTGATCATGGTTTGCGCCACGCCCTTGCAGGTGGCGGCGCAGACCAAGGGCGCCGCATCCGTCAGGGCCAAGGCCGACTACGTTCAGATGGCCGACTCTGTCATCGCGCGCGATCCGAGCCCGCTCACCCTGGACAGCGCGAAGCCGGCCTGGAACTACACCCAGGGGCTCGTGCTCAAGGGGGTGCTCGCGGTCTACGACAAGACGGGGGATTCGCGCTACCTCGACTACGTGAAGACGTACTACGACTACTTCATCAACGCCGACGGCTCGATCAAGGCGTATGACATCAACGAGTACAGCGTCGACCGCATCAACGCCGGGAAGGTTCTGTTCCCGCTCTACGCGAAGACCCGGGACGAGAAGTACCGTCTGGCCATCGATCTCCTGCGCCTGCAGATGAAGGACCACCCGCGCACCAAGGAGGGCGGTTTCTGGCACAAGAAGCGTTACCCCTGGCAGATGTGGCTCGACGGCCTCTACATGGCCTCGCCGTTTCTCGCGCAGTACGCGGTGACCTTCAACCAGCCGGCGCTGATCGACGACGTGATCAACCAGTTCGTCTTCATGGAGAACCACGCGCGCGATCCGAAGACCGGGTTGCTCTATCACGGCTGGGACGAGAGCCGCGAGCAGAAATGGGCGGACCCGAAGACCGGCCTCTCCAAGGAGTTCTGGGGTCGCGCGGTCGGGTGGTACGCGATGGCCCTCGTCGACGTTCTCGACTTCATCCCGAAGATCCACCCGCGCCGCGGCGAGATCACGGCCATTCTCGATCGCCTGGCCGCGGCGGTGGTCAAGGTCCAGGATCCGAAGACCGGCGTGTTCTGGCAGGTGCTGGACAAGCCGGGCCAGGAGGGGAACTACCTCGAGTCCTCCGCCTCGGTGATGTTCGCGTACGCACTCCTCCGGGGAACGCGCCTCGGATACCTCGACCCGAAGTACGCGGCGGCGGGGAAGAGGATCTACGCCGGAGTGCTGAAGGAGTTCATCACCACCGACGAGAAGGGCGTTATGAGCATCAACAAGGGCTGCGCGGTCGCGGGCCTCGGCGGGGACCCCGGAAGCGGCAACTGGCGGAGCGGGACATTCGACTACTACGTCAAGGAACCGGTCCGCAGCAACGATCCCAAGGCCGTCGGCCCGTTTATCCTCGCAAGCCTGGAGCTCGACTCCGGCAAGAAATAGGAGGATCCGAATGGAAACACGACGGCTGGTTCATCCCGAACACTACGCGAGCCTCGGCGGAGCGGAGCTGCGCAAGCACTACCTCGTCGACGACCTGTTCGCTGAAGGCGTGGTCAAGCTGGTTCACTGGGAAGGGGAGCGCACGATCATCGGCTCGGCGGTGCCCCTCTCGACCCCGCTGCCCCTGGTGAGTCCCGAGGAGATCAAGGCCTCTCACTTCTCCGATCGCCGTGAGCTAGGCGTCGCGAATCTCGGCTCGGCCGGCGGGACGGTCACCGTGGAAGGGAAGGCGCACGCTCTCGCCCCCCGTGACTTCATCTACCTCTCGAAAGGCGCCTCCGAGGTCACCTTCGCGAGCGACAGCGCGGACACGCCGGCGAAGTTCTATCTGGTCTCGCATCCCGCCCACGCCGCCCATCCGACCAGCGTGATCCGGAAGGCGGACGCCGAAACCGTGACCATCGGCTCACCCGCGAACGCGAGTGAGCGGACCCTGCGCCGGTACATTCACACTCGGGGAGTGAAGAGCTGCCAGCTCGTGATGGGCTACACCGATCTTTCCCCGGGCAGCGTCTGGAACACCATGCCGCCGCACACGCACACGCGGCGGACCGAGATCTACCTCTACTTCGACATGGAGCCGGGTGCCATCGCCTTCCACTTCATGGGGCCGCCCGAGGACACGAAGCACATCGTGGTGCGGAACTTCCAGGCCGTGCTCTCGCCCGCGTGGTCGATGCACTTCGGCGCGGCTACCAGCCGCTACGCTTTCGTGTGGAGCATGGGCGGAGAGAACCAGGAGTTCGAAGACATGCACGGCGTCACTCTCGATCGCCTGCGCTGAGCGTCAAGGACGTCACCATGAGCATGAACTCGCGCACCCTGCGCCGCGTCGCCGCGCTCGGGCTCGCCGCATCCCTGATCGGCCCCCGGGCTTCAGCCCAAAGCGCCGACCGCGACGATCCCTGGTCGCGACTCCCCGGGATCATCGCCGGCATCAAGGCGCCGGTCTTTCCCGCTCGCGACTTCCTGATCACCAACTTCGGCGCGAAGCCGGACGGCGTCACCGATGCGTCCGAGGCCTTCCGCAAGGCCATCGCCGAATGCGCGCGCGCCGGCGGCGGACGCGTGGTGGTGCCCCCGGGTGAGTTCCTGACCGGCGCCATCCAGTTGACGAGCGGCGTCAATCTGCACGTACAGAAAGGCGCGACCATCCGCTTTTCCACCGACCCCGCGCGCTACCTGCCCGTGGTGAAGACGCGGTTCGAGGGCGTGGAGCTGATGAACTACTCGCCCCTCATCTACGCGCACGCGCAGGAGAACATCGCGATCACCGGCGAAGGCACGCTCGACGGCCAGGCCAGCGATGAGAACTGGTGGTTCTGGAAGGGACGCGCGACCCCGGTGCCGGGGACGCAACGCGCGGATCGGGACAAGCTCTTCCAGCAGGCGGAAGACGGCGTGCCGGTCGAGCAGCGGGTCTACGGCGCCGGACACTTCTTCCGTCCGACTTTCATCGAGCCTCACGAGAGCAAGAACATCCTCATCGAAGGCGTGACCATCAAGAACGCGCCCTTCTGGGTCATCCATCCCACCCTCTCGAGCAACGTCACCATCCGCGGGGTCACCGTCATCTCGCACGGTCCCAACAACGACGGCGCCGATCCGGAATCGTCGACCGACGTCCTGATCGAGAACTCCACCTTCGACACCGGCGACGATTGCATCGCCATCAAGTCGGGCCGCAATACCGACGGCCGTCGCGTGCACCGGCCTTCGGAGCGGATCGTGATCCGCAACTCGACCATGCGCGCGGGACACGGCGGGGTCACCGTGGGCAGCGAGGTCAGCGGCGATGTGCGCGACGTGTTCGCGGAGAAGCTGGTGATGAGCAGTCCGGAGCTCGAGCGGGGGATCCGGATCAAGTCCAACGCGGTGCGTGGCGGCGTGGTCGAGAACGTGTTCGCGCGCGACATCGAGATCGGCGAGGTGGGCTCCGCCGTCGACATCGACCTCCTCTACGAAGAGGGTGCCAAGGGTTCCTTCCTTCCCATTGTCCGGAACGTGCGGGTGGAGAGGATGACGGTGAAGAAGGCGACCTACGCCCTCTTCGTGCGCGGCCTGCCCGGCGCCCCGGTGAAGGGCGTGACTTTGATCGATTCGACCATCTCAGGCGTGAGCAAGGGCTCGCTGATCCAGGGGCTCGAGGACCTCGTTCTCCGCAACGTCACCATCGAGCCGGTGGATCAGAAGCGTTCCGGGTCGCAGGCCGGCGCGCCGGTCAAGTAGCGGCGGAAAGCCTCGCCCCGCGCATGCGGGAGAGGAGCACGCCCGCGACCGTCCAGAACACGCCGACGGTCAGCCAGACCATCAGCGAGCCTTCGAACGAAAACGGACCGACCGCGCGAGGCAGGGCCACGGGCACAATCTCGCCCGTGTTGTTGACGGACGCGTGCATGAGCATCGCGAGCAGAAGGCTCCTCCCGGTCTTCCAGTAGAGCCACGCCATCGCCACCGACAGGGCGGTCACGTACATCAAGTAGATGGGAAACGACTGCCCTTTGCTCCCGCCCTCCAGGAAGAAGAGAGGCAGGTGCCAGAGGGCCCAGATGACGCCGAGCAGCACGCTTGCGCCGCCGAGGCCCACGTGGGTCGCGAGGCGCGGGAGGGCATATCCCCTCCATCCCACCTCTTCGCCCGCTTGCACCCAGGTCGATATTGCGATCGCGCCGACCATGACGTACCAGGGCGTGTCGCCGAAGGCCGGCCACGCGCCGCTGACCAGCCGATGGATCAGGGCCGCCAGCACCTTGCCGGCGACCATGTAGGAGACGGCGAAGACGTAGAAGCGGGCGCGCACCTCATACCGACCGATGCCCGCCAGCAGGAGCGAGACGCCGCCCCGGCCTTCGGCTTGAGCGGTGAGCGCGATCGCCACCAGCGCGGGAGCGAAGACGCCGAGCAGGAACACCCGGCCGCCGAGCGCGAAGAGTCCGGTGCCGCCCGGTCCCGCGAGCCTCGCCGAGACGAGCCACGTCGTCCAGGTGAAGGCGAAGGTCAGCAGAAAGAACGCGAGCATCAGTGGCCGCACTCTAGTCGCGTGGACGCCAGTCGCACCGGCTCATTCCCCGGGCACGCCTGGGAGCTCCACTCGAGGCCCCGCGACTCGGACGATCGCCAACTCCCGGACCGCCAGTGGTCGGACCATCTGGCCTCCACCAGGGTCCACTCTTTGCCCCGGGGTCGAGGCGAGCCGGTCCGAAATCTTCGGCCGAAGGTTGATTCCTGAGGCCAAAATATTAGATATCCGGTACAATTCGCTCCAGGCCGATGGACGATTGTGGCCGGGCCGCGGGCCTTTTCCAGACAGCCGATACCCTCCACGAAGATGCCTGCACTGAACAAAGGTAAGACCTCTAAGCCCGGACCCGAACTGTCATCGGCCGGCCAGGTGGTTGATTTCGTGCGCCGCCAGATCGAAGCGGGCCGGCTCAAACGCGGCGCGCGCCTTCCCGCAGAGCGAGACCTCGCGGAGGAGATCGGGGTGAGCCGCCCGTCCCTTCGCTCGGGGCTCCAGACTCTTCAGGCCCTCGGCGTCATCCACTCGAAGCAGGGCTCGGGCACGTTCATCGCCGACGGTCCGCCGCGCCTCGGCGGCGCGCCGCTCAGCTTCCTGGCCGCTCTCCACGGTTTCACCCGCGACGAGATGTTCGAAGCCCGCCGGGTCCTCGAACTCGGCGCCGCGTCGCTGGCCGCCGAACGCGCGACCCAGGAAGGCATCACCACCCTCGCCGACGAAGTGGCGGCCATGTTCGCGTCGCTCGACGATCCGCAGGAATTCCTCATCCACGACGTCCAGTTCCACAAGGCGGTGGCGACCGCTTCGGGGAATCCGGTTCTGGCCACCCTGATCGATACCGTGTCGGGGCTCGTGTACGAGACGCGAAAGCTCACGGTCGAACGCGCCCACGACCTCAAGGAGTCGGCGGAAATGCACCGGCGGATCTATCGCGCGATCAAGGCCTCTGACCCGGAAAAGGCGCGCGACGAGATGGGCACGCATCTCGCCCTGGCCCGCCAGGCCCAGGCCTCGGAAGAAGATCCGCGCCCGGCGAAGCGCGCGAGCGGCGCGGTGAGATCCTGATGAAAGAACTCGAACTGACCGGCCGGGTGGCGGTGGTGGTGGGAGGCACCTCGGGCATCGGCCTCGCGCTCACCCAGGGCCTCGCCGCGGCGGGGGCCGACGTGGTTCCCATTTCGCGGCGCGCCGACATGGTCGACCAGGCCGCGACCTCGGTCGAATCGCACGGACGGAAGACCCTGCGGGTGACCGCCGACGCGCTCGATCGCAAAGCCCTGCAAGGGGCTCTCGAGGCCACCCTCGCCGCGTTTTCGAAGGTGGACATCCTCGTGAACTGCGCCGGCATCACCAAGCGCACGCCCACCCTCGACGTCTCCGAGGACGAATGGGATTCGATCATTTCCACGAATCTCACCGGCACCTTCCGCGCCTGCCAGGTCTTCGGCCGCGCCATGCTCGGAAGGAGCTACGGCCGGATCATCAACATCGCGTCCCTCGCCTCCTTCATCGGCCTGCACGAAGTGGCGGCCTACACCGCGAGCAAGGCCGGGGTGGCCGGACTCACCCGCGCCCTCGCCGTCGAATGGGGCCCGCGCGGCGTCAACGTCAACGCCATCGCCCCCGGGGTGTTCCGCACCGCGCTGAACACGAAGATTCTCGACGAGTCCGGCCGCGGCCAGGAGTTCCTCATGCGCACGCCGCTCAAGCGTTTCGGCCGGGTCGAGGAACTGGCCCCCGCCTGCGTCTTCCTCGCCTCCGAGGGTTCCAGTTTCGTGAATGGTGAAATTCTGACCGTCGATGGCGGTTTCCTTGCGAGCGGTGTCAACCAGTGAAGATCACAAACCTCGTTGTCCGCGACATTCGATTCCCCACCTCCCTTCAGCAGGACGGCTCCGATGCTCTCAACCTCGGGGACTATTCGGCCACCTACGTCGTGCTCGAGACCGGGACCGGACTCGAAGGCCATGGCCTGACCTTCACCAACGGCCGGGGCAACGAGATCGTGGTTGCGGCCGTGCATGCGCTCAAGCATCACGTGGTGGGCCGGCGTCTCGACGACGTGGTCGCGAACATGCGCGCCTTCCTTCGCGACCTCACCGTGGACAAGCAGCTTCGCTGGCTCGGGCCCGAGAAGGGCATCCTCCACATGGCCACCGGCGCGATCATGAACGCGGTGTGGGACCTGTGGGCGAAGCGCGAGAAGAAGCCGATGTGGAAGCATCTCGTCGACCTCACCCCCGAGCAGCTCGTCTCCACCATCGACTTCAGCTACATCACCGACGTCCTGAAGCCGGAAGAGGCCATCGACATGCTGCACGCCGCGAAGGCGGGGCGTGAGGCGCGCGAGGCGGAGATGCGCAAGGACGGCTATCCCGCTTACACCACCTCCACCGGATGGCTCGGCTATCCCGACGAGAAGGTGCGGCGCCTTTGCAAGGAGGCGATCGCGGAAGGCTGGACCGCTTTCAAGATGAAGGTGGGCCAGAACCTCGAGGACAACGTCCGCCGCGCCGCGATCATGCGCGAGGAGATCGGTCCGCAGCGCAAGCTCATGATGGACGCGAACCAGTGCTGGGACGTGGACGAATCCATCACCCAGATGGGTGCCCTCGCGAAGTTCGACCCGTGGTGGATCGAGGAGCCCACGAGTCCCGACGACATCCTCGGCCACGCCCGCATCGCGCGCGCGGTGGCGCCCATCGGTGTCGCCACCGGCGAGGTCTGCCAGAACCGCGTGATGTTCAAGCAGCTCCTCCAGGCGGACGCCATCAGGTTCGTCCAGGTCGATTCCTGCCGCATGGCCGGCGTGAATGAGGCGGTCTCCGTGATCCTGATGGCGAACAAGTTCAAGAAGGCGGTCTGCCCTCACGCGGGCGGCGTGGGCCTGTGTGAATACGTCCAGCATCTCTCGATCTTCGACTACATCTCGGTCTCCGGATCGCTCGAGGATCGGTTGTGCGAGTACGTCGACCACCTTCACGAGCACTTCGTGGATCCCTGCGTCGCGAAGAACGCGCGCTATGTGACGCCCCTCCGACCCGGCTACAGTATCGATATCAAACCCCAATCGATCGCCGAGTACGAGTTTCCCAACGGGCGGGTCTGGCAGAAGTTCGTCGCGTAAGGAGCCGTAGAGTCGCGAAGCGAGTCGCGCGCAACCGAGTGGAGAGACCATGGCCGAAGAAAAAGCTCCGAGTGTCGGCCACGTCCGGTGGGGCATCTGCGCCCTCCTCTTCTTCGCGACCACCATCAACTACGTCGACCGGCAGATCATCGGAGTTCTGAAGCCGGACCTGCAGAAGAGCATCGGCTGGAATGAGATCGAGTACTCGAACATCGTCCTGATGTTCCAGTTCGCCTACGCGATCAGCCTGCTCCTGGTGGGGCGTCTCATCGACCGCATCGGCACGAAGACCGGCTTCTCGCTTTCCGTGGTCTGGTGGAGCATCGCCGCGGCAGGCCACGCGCTGGCGAACTCGGTGATGGGCTTCGGCGCCGCCCGGTTCGCGCTCGGTCTGGGCGAGGGCGGTAACTTTCCGGCCTCGATCAAGACGGTCGCGGAATGGTTTCCGCGAAAGGAGAGAGCGTTCGCGACCGCGGTCTTCAACTCCGGAACGAACATCGGCGCGGTGATGACGCCGATCATGATCCCCGTCATGGTCTCGATGTGGGGATGGCGCTCCGCTTTCGTGGCGACGGGTGCGGTCGGCTTCATCTGGCTGATCTTCTGGCTGGCCCTCTACCACCGGCCCGAGGATCACCCGCGCCTCACCGCCGCGGAGCGCGCCTACATTCTGAGCGATCAGGAGGAAGTGGTGGTCGAGAGTGTGCCGTGGGCGAAACTCATTCCCCTGCGGCAGACCTGGGCCTTCGTGCTGGGGAAGGGCCTGACCGACCCCATCTGGTGGCTGTATCTCTTCTGGGCGCCCGACTTTCTCGAGAAGAACTTTCATCTCGATCTGGCCGCCCGCTCCCTTCCCGTCGCGGTGATCTACGTCGTGTCGTCGGTGGGAGGCCTGCTTGGTGGATGGCTGTCGGGTTCCCTCCTGAGGCGCGGTTTCACGGTGAACGCGAGCCGCAAGATCACCATGCTCATCGCCGCATGCGCGGTCACGCCCATCGCCTTTGCCTCGGAGCAGACCACGATGTGGGGCGGGGTCGCGATCGTCAGCCTCGCCGCGGCCGGGCACCAGGCCTGGTCGGCCAACATCTTCACCACCGCGTCCGATATGTTTCCGAAGCACGCGATCGCCTCCATCGTCGGGATCGGAGGCATGGCCGGCGCGGTCGGAGGCATGGCCTTCACCAAGGCGACCGGGTACGTTTTGCAGTACACCGGCAGCTACACCCCGATGTTCCGGGTGGCGGCCCTCGCCTATCTCGTGGCCCTGGTCCTGATCCATGCGCTCGCGCCGAGGCTCGAGCCCGTGCGCCTGAGTTCGGGCTCATGACGAAGCCGTTCATCTCCGACGACTTCCTTCTCGAGACCGATCTCGCGCGGTATCTCTTCCACGAGGTCGCGAAGAGCCTGCCCATCATCGACTACCACTGCCACCTTCCGGTCGATCAGATCCGTTCGAACCACGCCTTCCGGTCGATCACCGAGATCTGGCTCGACGGCGATCACTACAAGTGGCGGGCCATGAGGGCGAACGGGGTTTCCGAGCGCTACTGCACCGGGGACGCTACCGACTTCGAGAAGTTTCTGGCCTGGGCGAAGACGGTGCCCGAGACCATCCGCAACCCGCTCTATCACTGGACGCACATGGAGTTGAAGCGGCCCTTCGGCATCGAAGAGCTTCTGAACGAGAGGAGCGCGCGATCGGTCTACGACCGAACCACGGCGCGACTGCAGGAGGACGGTTTCACCACCCTCGGGTTGTTGAAGCAGTTCAAGGTGGCCGCGGTGTGCACCACGGACGACCCCATCGACTCGCTCGAGCACCACGCCGAACTGGCCGGACGGAAGGATCCCGAGACCCGGGTCTACCCGACCTGGCGCCCGGACAAGGCCCTGGCGGTCGAGAACCCCGCGCAGTGGAACGCGTGGGTCCAATCGCTCGAGGCGGTGAACGGCACGAGCATCGGCACCTGGTCGCAGTTCCTGGCCACGTTGGAGCGCCGGCACACCGTCTTCCATGAACTTGGCTGCCGCGCCTCCGATCACGGCCTCGAACGGATGTCGGCGGAGCCCTTCACCGATGCGGAGATCGCCCTTTCTTTCGATGCCCTGCGCCGGGGACAGGCCCTCGAGCCGGGCGCTTCCGAGAAGCTCAAGTCCGCCCTCCTGCACCACCTGGCTCTGCTGGACCATCACCGCGGCTGGGTGCAGCAGTTCCACCTGGGCGCCCTGCGCAACACGAACGCGCGGGCGAGGCGGACGCTCGGGCCCGACAAGGGCTTCGATTCGATCGGCGACTTCGATCAGGCCGCACCGCTCGCGCGATTCCTGGATCGGCTCGACGATTCGAACCAGCTCGCGAAGACCATCCTCTATAACCTGAACCCGCGCGACAACGAACTCTTCGCGGCCATGACCGGCAACTTCCAGGACGGGTCGGTCGCGGGAAAGATGCAGTATGGGGCCGCGTGGTGGTTCCTCGATCAGAAGGACGGCATGGAGGCGCAACTGCGCGCGCTCTCGAACCTCGGCCTCTTCTCCCGATTCGTGGGCATGATCACGGACTCGCGCAGCTTCCTGTCGTACTCGCGGCACGAGTACTACCGCCGTCTGGTGTGCAACCTCTTGGGTAATGACGTGCGTTCGGGCTTCCTGCCTGACGACCGGGATCTGCTCGCGCGGGCGGTTCGCAAGGTCTGCTTCGACAACGCGAAGGGATACCTGGGCCTCACCCTGGGCACGCTGGGCCACTCTGAATGACGAGTGACCAATATCTGCTCAAAAGCTTGACAAATACTGATTGTTCGATCTAGACTCCTTTTCGAGGTTGGAGGCGGGCGCATCGCTCTCCGGCCGGCCGTCCAGATGAAACCGGCGGAGTCCGTACCCCGACCGCCCGGTTCCCCCCTCCATCAAAGAAAAGGAATCCAGACACACCATGAATCGCCGAACCCTCCTCGCCGCACTCGCCGCCGTCGCCATTCTCGGAACCTCCGTTCACGCCGCGGATGCTCCCAAGGACATCGTGGACACCGCGGTGGCCGCGGGCAGCTTCAAGACCCTCGCGACCGCTCTCCAGTCCGCGGGCCTCGTGGACACCCTCAAGGGCGCGGGCCCCTTCACGGTCTTCGCTCCGACCGATGAAGCCTTCGCCAAGCTCCCCGAGGGCACGCTCAACGCCCTGCTGAAGGACAAGGCCAAGCTCACGGCGATCCTGACCTACCATGTCGTTCCGGGCAAGGTGATGGCCGCGGACGTCGTGAAGCTCAAGGGCGCCAAGACCCTCCAGGGCTCCAGCGTCATGATTGACGCGAGCAAGGGCGTGAAGGTCGACGGCGCGAACGTAGTGAAAGCGGACATCGTGTGCAGCAACGGCGTCATCCACGTGATCGACGCGGTGATCCTCCCCAGGATGTAGCTCGTCTGGAAGCCGGTCCTACCCTCCTGGAACGGCGAGACGCCCCGGAGACCTGCGCAACGGTCTCCGGGGCGTTTCTTCTTTTAGGTCCCGGCGCCTACTCGGCGACCGCGACGATGCCGCGCTTCGTCGGCCGCGCCTGCGGCTCCGGCGCTTCCGGCTTCTTGCCCTTGACGGTCAGCTCGTTGAAGACCTTCTTCACCGGGAACACCCCACGCGCCTTGATCGCCGCCAGGTACTTGTCGCCTGTGGAGTCCACGTCCCCGATGAGGATCACCTCGCCGTTCGTGACCAGGATGTGGATGCCGTAGTCGCCCGCGGGATTGAAGCCGGGGAAGAACGGGTTGCCGATCCCCACGGGACCGAACGGCCCCGACCGCCCCCGACCGTAGCCGACGCCATTCGCGAGGGCCTGGTCCGTGGGAGTGCCGTAGCGCGAGAGGAAGGTGTCGCGATAGATGGTGAGGTAGACCTTGGCCCGGATCTCATCGTCCTGGACGCCCCAGGGAAGGTCCTCGATCTTGTTCACGACTCTCTTCACGCCCGGCACCTTGCCCACGGCATCCTCGGCTTCCTTCTTCAGGGTATCCCTGAACGCGAAGCCGGAGAGCTCCACGGTGTCGTTGTCCTTGATCTGATACTGGAGAATGTCGAACACACCGTAGAAGGTGAGATGTTCGAGCTTCTCCCGCACGGCTTTGACGAGAGGCGCCTCGGTGGGAGCCTCGGTCTTCGAAGCCGCTTCGGCCGTGCTCACCGCGGTGAGGACGGCCAGTGAAATCATGGCGATTCTGCTGAGTTTGTTCATGTGACTCCTCCTGATGACGGTTGATCCAACGCGTCTCAGGAGGAGCAAGCCCCGTGCCAGCGAAAACCGGGAGAGTATGAAGCGCGTCTTAAGCGACCAAATAGGCCCGGATCTCCGGGTTGTCCCTCCCTCTAGAACGACAAACGCGCGCCCAGCTGGATGCGGCGCAGGTTCCCGGCGCTTCGGATCTTTCCGAAGGTCACGGGCGCCGCGATGTTGGTGCCGGGGTTCGAGAGGTTGACGATATTGAAGACGTTCGTCGCCTCCGCGCGCAACTGGATGACGCTGGAGCCCTTCAGCGAAATGTCGCGGAAGAGACCGAGATCGACGTTCCGGTAGCCGGGGCCATCGACGATGTTCCGACCGGCGGTGCCGTTCGTCCCCGTGGCGGGGAGCGCGAACGCGGTGGTGTTGAACCAGCCCTCGATCAATTCTCCTTCGGGCCGGCCATGGCCCAGAGCCGGATCGCCGACGAGGTCCGCGCGATCGTTGGTGAGACCGTCGAGGTTGCGATCGGAGCCCGCGGTGATGGTGAGCGGCGTGCCGGTCTGCAGGGTGATGATCGCGGAGAGGGTCCAGTCCTGGGCCAGCTTGCTGAGGGCGGACTTCGAATCCTTGAGGTAGTCGATCTTCCAGACGCCGGAGAAGACGAAACTGTGACGACGGTCGGCGGAGGTGCGGCCGCGCTCCGCCGCGAGCTGCGTGGCGTTCTGCACGGTGGGAAGGCCGCCGCCCTGGAAATCGACATCCTCATAGGCGCGGCCGAAGGAGTAATACGCCTTGCCGGAGAGCCGGGCGCCCCGGCGCTCCGCGCTCAACTGTATGCCGTTGTAGTCGCCGCTGAAGATGGAGGAGAGGACGTTCGCCGCGCCGATCACGCCGGGCTGATAGGGCCGGCGTCCGTTGACGTTCGCGGTGGTCGCGGTTGAGGTGAGGACGGGGTAGTTGTTGTCCACGGGAGCCGCGAGGTGCCGCTCGAAGGCCCCCACGTAGGAAGCGCTGATGCTGTAGTTGCGGCCGATCTCCTTCTGCACGCTGACGTTCATCTGGTAGGTGAAGGGCCAGACGAAGTCGAGGGAGGGCCCGAAGACCTGCGAGGGCGCGGTGAACCGGGGCGAGGTGGGGCTGTAGTTGAAGGGGAAGGGGCCTACGCCGCCGGGGAGATTGCGATAGGGATCGGAAAGCGTGAACACCGTCGGGAAGGTCTGGCGAACCGTGAACGGCTGGTTGTCCGCGGTGGTATTCCACTCGTTGCCCGTGATGCTTCCGTAGAACATGCCGAAGCCGGCTCGCACCGCCAAGCGCCCATCGCCCTTCACGTCCCAGGCGATGCCGAGTCGCGGGGCGATGTTGTTGTAGTCGGTCTTCACGATGCCCCGGCTGATGCCGTTGTCGCCCGGGAAGAGCAGTCCCTCGGGCGCTGAGGGCGTGACCGTGGACTTGCGGCCGGGCACGTAGGCAAGCTTGCGGTCCTGAGGATCGGTGAAGGGGAACTGAAGGTCGTAGCGCACGCCGAGGTTCAGGGTCACGCGCGGGTGGATCCTGAAATCGTCCTGGGCGAAGAGGCTGATATAGGCCCCGTTGTCGGTCTTCCG
>JANMVV010000471.1:0-10347 GCA_031392925.1 Vicinamibacteria bacterium | reverse complement strand
GCCCGTCTTGGGTGAGCAGTAGCGATAGAAGTACCAGGACGAGTCCACGAAGGTGTCCATGGTGTCGGTCTCGCGACGAGCGGGGCCTCCGCATTTAGGACAGACGGCCTTCACGAAGGCCGCGACCTTCTCCAGCGGATTGCCGCCTTCACCGGTGAAGGGCGCATCCGCAGGCAGGACGATGGGCAGATCGGATTCCGCAACACCCACGACGCCGTCCTTGTCGCAATACACGACGGGGATGGGCGTCCCCCAGTACCGCTGCCGGGAGATCAGCCAGTCCTTGAGCCGATAGGCGGTCTTCGCCGCGCCCACGTCTTTCGCTTCAGCGAAGGCGATCATCTTCTCGACCGCGACTTCGGACGATAGGCCGTTGAATTGAGCACTCCCCGTCACCAATCCCGGCCCGGTGTACGACTCGGTCATGGTCGCTCCGTCGAGCTCGCCGGTGGCGGGCTGAATCACCGGGTGAACGCGCAGGCCGTACTTGCGCGCGAATTCGAAATCGCGCTCGTCGTGGGCGGGGACGGCCATGATGGCGCCGGTGCCGTAGCCCATGAGCACGAAGTTCCCCACCCAGATCGGGATCTTCTCGCCCGAGAACGGATTCGTCGCGTAGCGGCCGGTGAACAGGCCCTCCTTCTCGACCTGGCCGGCGAGGCGCGCCCGGCGGTCCTGCCCGCGCAAACGGGCCAGGGTTTCCTTCGCGGCCTCGTCCGCGTCCTTGAGCAGCGAATCGACGAGGGGATGCTCGGGGGCAAGCACCGAGAAGGTCGCGCCGTAGATGGTGTCGATCCGGGTGGTGAAGACGCGGATGGAGCCGCCCCCCTCGATCGGGAACGAAACCTCCGCGCCCTGCGAACGGCCCACCCAGTTCTTCTGCTGCTGCAAAACGCGCTCCGGCCAGGCGGGCAGACCAGCCATGTCGTCGAGCAGGGCATCCTGATAGTCGGTGATGCGCAGGAACCACTGCTCCATGTCGCGGATCACCACCGTGCTCTGGCAACGCCAGCACCGCCCGCCCTCGGCCTGCTCATTGGCCAGAACGGTGAGGCACGACGGGCACCAGTTCACCGGGGAGTTGGCCCGGTACGCGATGCCTTTCTCGAGCATCTTCAGGAAGAACCACTGATTCCACCGGTAGTACGAGGCGTCGCAGGTCGCGACCTCACGCGTCCAGTCGTAGCTGAAGCCAAGACGCTGAAGCTGGGCCTTCATGCTCGCGATGTTGTGTCGCGTCCAGGTCTCGGGATGGGTGCCGCGCTTGATCGCCGCGTTCTCGGCGGGCAGGCCCAGAGCGTCCCAGCCGATCGGATGCAGGACGTTGAAGCCCCGCATCCTCTTGAACCGAGTGATCACATCCGTGATGCAGTAGTTCCGCACATGGCCCACGTGGATATCGCCTGAAGGGTACGGGAGCATCTCGAGGCAGTAGAACTTCGGCCGGGTCGAGTCCTCGGAGACCTCAAAGGTGCCCTCCTCGCGCCAACGCGTCTGGAAGCGGCGCTCTATCTCGTCGAATTCGTAAGGCTTAATCTCGTTGACCAATGGTTTCCTCGAAACAGGCGGCCCCTGGGAGCGGTGTCAAAATCAAAGCAGAGAACCCCGAGTTTATAGGGTCCGGCCGCGGCGACACCCGGCCGAACGGTCCGGGGCTGTAGACTCCAGCGTTCCGACACCCGGATTTCGACAGGATCGTGAGTCTGCAGCGCTCAGACGATGGGGCGGCGACGAGCGAGACCGGGGGTCTCAAAAGCCAAGGAATTCCTCAAGACGCCATGAAGCCCGATATTCATCCCAAGTACAACGACTCCCCCGTCCACTGCGCCTGCGGCGCGAACTGGACGACCAAATCGACCAAGTCCGAGATCCGCGTCGAAATCTGCTCGACCTGCCATCCGTTCTTCACCGGCAAGCAGCGCCTGGTCGACTCCGCCGGACGCATCGAGCGCTTCACCAAGAAGTTCGCGAAGCGCGCCGGCGCCCCCACCGCCTAGCTCCCGGAGACTCTCAGGAATCAACCGTCCGCCCGGGGTCCATCAAGTCTTCGAAAGGCGGCCCGGCGGCCCGATCCGCTTGAACGTCTGAACGAAGCCTAGAAAGCACCCTTGAACCATGGACGCGATCACATTCGAGAAGCTTAAGGAAATCGAGGCCCGGCACCACGCCCTTGAGGGGGAGATGCTTCGCCTCGCCTCGACCAACGGCGCCGTGTCCAGCGTCACGAAGGCGGCCAAGGAAGCCTCCGACATCGCCCCCGTGGTTCAGATGTTTGCCGAGTACAAGCGCCTCCTGGCCGAGGTTGCCGGCGTCGAAGAGATGGTGAAAGCGGAGGCCGACCCCGAGCTCCGCGCCATGGCGCTCGAGGAGCTCAAGGAGCTTCAGAAAAAGCGTGACGAGACCGATGCCGCGATCGGCCCCCTGCTCATCCCCAAGGACCCGAACGACGAGAAGAACGTCATTCTCGAGATCCGCGCGGGGACGGGGGGCGACGAGGCGGCGCTGTTCGCCCAGGAAGTCTTCCGCATGTACCAGCGTTTCGCGGAGCGCCACAAGTGGAAGGTCGACATCGTGTCCATTTCCCGCGCGGCCGCGGGCGGCATCAAGGAAGTCATCGCCATGATCGAGGGCGAAAAGGTCTACTCGAAGCTCCGCTTCGAAAGCGGCGTCCATCGCGTGCAGCGGGTTCCCGCGACCGAAGCCCAGGGGCGCATCCACACCTCGACGATCACGGTGGCCGTGCTGCCGGAGGCCGAGGAGGTCGACGTCAAGATCGAGGCCAAGGACATCCGCATCGACACCTTCTGCTCGTCCGGGCCGGGCGGTCAGAGCGTCAACACCACTTATTCCGCGGTGCGCATCACCCACCTCCCCACCAGCACCGTGGTCTCGTGCCAGGACGAGAAGAGCCAGATCAAGAACCGCGAGAAGGCGATGAAGGTTCTCCGCTCCCGGCTCTATGAGGTGGCACAAGCCGAGCAGAACAAGGAGATCGCCGAGAACCGGAAGTCCCAGGTCGGCACCGGCGATCGCTCGGAGAAGATCCGCACCTACAACTTCCCGCAGTCACGCCTCACCGATCACCGGATCGGCCTGACCCTGCACACTCTGCAGACCGCGATGGAAGGCGACATCGACGCTCTCATTTCGCAGCTCGTCGCCACCCACCAGGCCGAACGCGTCCAGGCTGCAAACTAGCCGAGTGCCATCCAGTCGCGGGATCCTGATGTCTCCCCCTACCGCGGCCCGCCTGGTCGAAATCGCCGCCCAACAGCTCGCCAATCTTCCCAATCCTCAGCTCGACGCAGAGATGCTCTTCCGCGGAGTGAGCGGCCTCGACCGCGCAGGGTTCTTGACCGGCCTCGGTGATACCGTCGAACCCGGACTGGCCACGAAGTTCGAAGCCGCGGTGGCCCGCCGAGAGGGCCACGAGCCCATTCAGTACATCCTCGGCTCCGCCGCCTTCTGGCGCGACGACTTCATCGTCACTCCCGCCGTCCTCATTCCCCGCCCCGACACGGAGATCCTGGTCGAGGCGGTGGCCGCGCGTCTGCGCGGCGTCCCGGCTCCGGCCCTCCTCGACGTCGGAACCGGTTCGGGCTGCATTGCTCTCTCGCTCCTTCGCGAACTGCCGGGCGCGAGCGCCGTGGCCCTCGACATATCCGACGAGGCCCTCGACGTCGCGCGCCGGAACGCGGAACGGCTCGGCCTTCGTTCGCGCCTCGAGCCGCGACGCTCGCGCTGGCTCGAAGCACTTACTCAAGCCGAAGCCTTCGACCTGATCGTCAGCAACCCGCCCTACGTGGCCAGAGCCGATGAGCCGAACCTCCCCGAAGAAGTGCGCGACTACGAACCGGCGCTCGCTCTGTTCGCGGACGCGAGGGACGACCTCTCCTCGTACCGCGCCATCATCTCGGAACTGGGCGACCACCTCAAACCCTCGGGCCTCCTGGCCTTCGAGGTCGGAGCAGGACAGGCTGGTCGCGTCGCGCAGTTGCTGACCGATGCGGGCTTCAACTCCCTCGAAGTCCTGAACGACCTCTCGCAGACTCCCCGCGTCGTCCTCGGGCGACGCTGATGGATATCCCTCGACTCCGGCGTTCGTTGCTCCGCTGGTTCTCTCGCTCGAAGCGGCCGCTCCCCTGGCGGCGGACCCGCGGCGCCTACGCGATATGGGTCTCCGAGATGATGCTCCAGCAGACCACCGTCGCCACCGTGATTCCCTACTACGAGCGCTTCATGAAGCGCTTTCCCGACCTGGCCTCGCTCGCCGCGGCCCCCGAGGACGACGTGCTTGCTCTCTGGTCCGGCCTCGGTTATTACTCCCGGGCGCGAAACCTCCGCCACGCGGCGCGGCAGCTTCTCGAAACTCACGGCGGGCGGTTTCCGAAGGAGGTCGAGACCGCGATGACGCTCAAGGGCGTCGGCCGATACACCGCGAGCGCGGTGACCTCGATGGCGTACGGAACGCCCGCGGCCGTGGTCGATGGCAATGTCCGGCGCGTGCTTTCGAGGCTCCATGCCGTCTTGAACCTCAGCGGGTCGGACGCGCAGGCGAAGGCTCAGTCGCTTCTGTCCATGCGCTCGCCCGGCGCATGGAACGAGGCGATGATGGAACTCGGAGCCACGGTCTGCACGCCGAGGCGTCCGCGCTGCGCGGCGTGCCCCATCTCCTCGCAATGCCTCGGCCGCGAACGCCCCGAGCACTGGGGCGAAGGGAAACCGAGACGCCAGACCATTCGCACGGTAGTGGAGATGGCGCTCGTCGAACGCGGTGACAAGGTTCTGCTCACCCGGAACCCGGAAGGCGACCTCCTGGGCGGCCTTTTTGAGCTTCCCCACGGCGGGCTGCCGCGTAAGGCCGCGCCGATGGAGAGTCTGCGGGACCGCTACCGGGGACGGCTTCGGATCGACCAAGAGGCC
Source organism: Vicinamibacteria bacterium (assembly GCA_031392925.1). GTDB lineage: Bacteria > Acidobacteriota > Vicinamibacteria > Fen-336 > JAGNNV01 > JAGNNV01. The sequence goes on along the minus strand of JANMVV010000471.1, from coordinate 5,424 downwards.
GCGGCCACGTTCAGGCACGCGATCACCCACCACCGGATCGAAGCGCGCGTGTTCAGGGCCCGGCTCGCCGCGCGGACCGGCCTGCCGGGTGCGGCGCTCCACAGCATCCCCGAGGCCCTGGCGCTCCCGCTCGGAGGGCTCACACGAAAAGCGCTTCGCGCGTGCGGCCTCGTGCGCGGCTAGAACCGGTCGGGCCGGGCCGCCACCAGGAAGTCGGCCTTCGACTCGAAGTACTCGCTCACCTTCCGCACATCGGCGCTGCTGAAGTCAGGCCCCGCGTCGGTCAGGGTATCGCCCTTCTTGCTGACCTGGGCGACTCCGACGATCTGTCCCTGGGCGATGATGGGCACGGTGACCATCTTCATGATCGGCATGACCTTCTCCGTCACCCGAACGCTTTCGAAGAACGCAACGTGACGGACGAGCGGAACGTTGTTGTTCGCCTCGCCGTTCTTGCGCGTGAACACACCGACCGCGATCGAATCCCGCTTGGTGGTCGGGATCGTCCCAAGGTCGCAGAGCTTCCGAGGCGCCACGAATCTCAAGTACTTGCCGTCGGTTCCGGCGATCAGGATCCCGATCTCATCGACCTGCCGTCCGAAGACCTCCGCGGCTCCGCGGGCCACGAGATCGGCCAGGTCCAGGAAGAAATCCTTTGGATCCCGGGCGTTGTCGCGGGTCGCGAGCATGTTCGCCAGACGGGCATCGATGTCGATCATTCGGAAGCGTGATTAGGAGAGCGGTGAAAGCAGCGCAGATAAAAAGCATAGCATCGAGGCCATGTCCCCAGGATCCTCTTGGAAGCATCCTGATCAGGAGGGCCGCGTCTGGATCGCGATCTCGTTCGCCCTCGCGGCCGCCCTCCGGATAAGCCTCGCCGCGGCCTTTCCGACCATTCACGGAGGAGACGCCGCCGCGCGGCTCGCCCACGCGGACATCCTCGTCCTCGGTTACCAGCTCCCTCTTCCACAGATCTTCGTGGCCGCCGGCAAGGGGATCAGCGACGACCCCGCGGTGGTCAGGGTGATCTTCTGCCTGTGGGGCGCGACCCTCACCGCCGGAATGACCGCGCTGCTCGCTCTGTTCATCGGCGCCCGAGGCGCTCTCTTCGGCGGACTCCTATTCGCCTGCGATCCCCTTCTCATCCACTACTCCATCGTGCCGTACCAGGAGCCGGTCGCGTATGGCCTTCTCGCCTGGGCGTTCTGCTTCGCCGCGACCGGCCGCGTCCGCCTCGGCGCCACCGTCATGGCCGCCGCGTGCCTGTGTCGATACGAGGCGTGGCTCTTCCTTCCCGCCTTCGTCTGGTTCTCGGGCGCGCCGCGGATCGCCGGTCTCGCCAGCCTTCCCATCCTGGGCTGGATCGCCTGGTGGCAGGGTCTCGCTCCGCCCGGCCTGTACGTCCTGGACATGGACGCGCATTCAGACCGTTTCTCCCGCGTCGCGTATCTGGGCGGCAAGATTCTCGAGTACGAGACAGGACTCGTGCCCGCCCTGGCCGCCTTCGCCCTGCTCCTCGCCCTTCGCGCACGGGCAAAGGCTCTCCTCATCTTCTCCCTGACTCTCGCCGCCGCGATCGCCATCGTGGTCGTATTCGGCCACGAGTATCCTCCGGGAAGCGGAGCGATGTCGGAGCGTCTGATCCACCTCCCCGTGCTTCTATGCGTCGCTCTCTCGGCTACCGCACTCGATCGAATCGGCAGGCGGTCGCGCCCGGCCCTGGCCGCGTGCCTGGCCCTCGCCCTGGTCGTCGCCGGTCGGAATCTCCGCTTCGAACGCGCTCTCCTTCAAGCCGCCGAGAGAGATCCCGACCTGGCCCTCGCCCGGGAGGTGGCGAGGACCCTCGACTCGCAGCGCTCTCCGGCGGAGTGCGTCACCGTGAAAGCACCGTCGGTGGATCCGGCGCTCCTTCAGGCCTACGTCTCGAAGGTGAGCGCTTCGTTTGGCGACGTGGCGCGCGCGCGCGCGCGCGCCGCCGAACTCGCGGACTCCTCGCCCGACCGGGATCGAATCGCCGCCCACCTGAAGGCAAAGACGGGCACGGTGCGCGCCGAGCCGGGGTGCCCATGGCTCGTGATCGTCGACGAGTGGCAGCCCACCCCTGCGTCAACGACGCTCGTCGCTGAAATCAGCGCCGGCCCGCGGCGGGCCCGGGTTCTGCGCATGCCGCAATGAGTGGGGAAAGGTCGAGCCGATAGAGCGCGGTCGAACCCAGTCCCCGACCCTGGTCCGATGCGAAGACCACGCTGCAGCCATCGGGCGTAGGTACTGGATCCAGCTCGTTCGCACGCGAATGGGTCACGCGGATCTCCGGCCCATCCGCAGGCGCCTGCAGATAGAGGTCCCATGAGCCAAAAGCGAAGCGGGAGGCCACACGCCCGCCGCCCCGCATCATCGGGTCCACACCCCTGCCCCCACAGTCTTCGCCGACGCCCCGGGACTCCAGTCGATGGCCGTCCCCAGACGGTGACAGCCAGCGCAGAGCGGAGCCGCAGAAGTAGGGCCGCATCATCGAGTAGCCCCTGGCCGACTCGATCCTCGGCCACCATTCGTCGCCGCTCTCCGATCGCAAGGCGACGACTCCGGCGGCCGCGCCAACCATGAGAGCCAGGCCCACGGCTCGCCGGCTGATCCACGCCGACGACGCGGCCAGCGCGAGCGCCACGATCCCGAACAACCGCGCATACGCGAGCGGCGCCAGAAGACCCTCGGCCGCGCGAAACATGTTCATGGCCGAGGATCCGAGGACCGCCCAGAACAGGAGCGTAGCAAGGCCGGCTCTGCCCGGCCAGCGTGCCGAAACCGCCGCGACCGGCACGGCCAGGAGCACCAGATGGTACGAGGCGGTGAAGGGCGAGGCGGCGAGCGAAAAGGCGATCACGATCGCGATTCCATCGAGCACGCGCCCCAAGTCGAGAGCCCGCCGCCCCGCGAAGACGCCAAGGGCCAGGAGCGCCATGGACACCGCGACTCCCGTGAACCGGGCCAGAAGCGGGGCCACCACCCACGGGTGCGGATTCAGGTCTGGCTCGAAGCGCAAAAGCCGATTGGCGATGGCATTCACACTCCCCCAGACCGGCGAGAAGGGATCCTGGATCTCACCTCGAAGCATCCGAGGAAGGACCTTCGTCCCGAACTCGACGAATGGCCCGGCGCCGGTGAGCGCGGCGAGGAGGAGCGACGGCAACATCGCTCCACAGACGAAGCCCGCGAGCGAGCGGCGCCTCTCCCGATTCAGAAAGAGAAACCCGAGCCCCAGCGCGTAGGGCTTGAAGGAAACCCCCAGGCCGAGCAGAAGGCCGCCGAAGAACTCGCGCTTTCGCTCGAGGGCCAGCACACCGCAGGCGAGGAGAGCGGCGAGGATGGGATAGGGCTGGCCGAAGGCGAGCGCGTTTCGGACCGCTAGCGTCGGAGCGAGCACGATGACCGCCGCCTTCCAGGCTCCAAGCCCCTCGCCGAGCCGCGCGAGAGCCAGGATGGCAAGGGCCAGTGCGGCGACCAGGACCACGGACCACAACGCCTTGGCCGTCGCCGCGGGAAGAGAAGCCAGGGGAAGGAGCCAGAGCGCGTTCGCGGGCGGATGAGGAATGAACGAGCCAAGCCCGGAAAGCCCGGCGGCCCGCATCGCCGCGGCAAAGGCGTCCCGGTCGTAGAGCGCGCTCACATCACCGCCATGGGAGAGCACCCAGGCCGGCGTGTAGTAGTTCGCGAAGTCGCTTTGCGAAGGGTCAGCCCCCGTCCTGAACAGGACCGGGAGCTGAACCGCCGCGAGGACCAGAGCGGCCACACGCCACCAGATGGGTCCCTGCCTAGAAAGCGGTCTCAACCTGAATCGAGCCGAACCGGGCCACGTTGTTGCTGGAGAAGCTCACCTGACCGGAGAACTTCAACTTCCAGATCACGACCTGGACCCCGGGGAGGAACGAGGTGACCGAGCTCTTCTCCGTCGATCCGGGCAGGTCGACGCTTTGCGTCTGCACCCGGGCGGTGAGCGCCACCTGCTCGTGAATGTAGTAGTCGGCGCTTAAGAATCCGCCCGCGAAACCGAGGGACTCCCGGGTGCCTCCCGAGGCGGCGAGGGAAAGAACGGAGTCGCTGTTGGAGCCGTACATCGCCACACCGTAAAGGTGGAGCTTGCTCACCCGCAGGTTGCCGTCGACGCCCAGTCGGAGAATGCTGTCCTTGGCGACGCCGACGCGGGTCGCGTTGAGCCGCGCCACCAGTTGATTGCGGCCGAAGTAGGCGAAAGCTCCGAAGCGGCTGGCGGTCAGGCGGCGCGAGGCCCGGAGGAAGAGGTTTCCGTCGAACTTGTTGGGATCGCCGATCCCCGAAGCCTCGGCCAGGTCGACCACCGCCTGGTTGTTCCGGCCCTTGACCAGCGCGGCCGACACGTGCATGGTGCCGAATGCGCCGCCCAGTTCGAAGCCGTCCTGATAGGCCCCGATCGAGTCCGTTTCGAGGCCGGTGTTGAGGAAGTACATGCCGTACGGAAGGAGGTGCGGCGTCCGCACCTGCGTCGCCGGGAGGTCCAGCTCGAAGCGCCCCGCCTTCAGGTAGAACTTTCCGCCCGGCTTGAAGTCCACCCGTCCCCAGGCGTTGTCCGGCTTGATATGAGTGGTTTCGCCCCGGGTGCGCAGCCACGCGTCATCGACCCAGTACGAGACCTTCGAACCGAGATTGCCCGCGGAAAGGACTTTCAGATAGCCGAGGTTGTTCCCGTCCCGGCCCTCGGGCATGTTCCGCGTGCCTTCGAGGCGTCCGGAGATCGGCGCGCTCCCGATCCACGCGCTGCCCTCGAACCTGTCCTCGTTCTCGAGGCGGAAGCCGCGCTCCTTGAAGCGCTCTCCCATGCGGTTCAGCATAGGGAAGATCTGGTGACAGAACGAGCACTGGACCTTGTAGCGGCGCGCGAAGGCGGGGACGGCGAAAACGTCGGTGGAGACGATGCTGAGACACAGGCCCAGCAGCGCCGCTCTGAATGGGAATGATTTCAAGACGGCTCCTCGTGGAAACAAGTGAAAGACAGGGGGAAGAATGAAGGGAATGAAAACGACTAGTTCATTCATTCTAAGGGGTGATTTCGAGCCGGGGCGAGGGGGTCCTCCAGGGGGGCTTGGGGAATTGTTCGCGCCCCGATGAGCGCCCTCCGCATTATGCCCACCACGCTGAGGAGCTTCCGGTCCCGGCTCTCCAATCCCTTTCGCTCCGCCCAAAGCCCCGGGGGGCGCGAAGCTAGAGTGATCCTGGATGAACCGGTTCGCCGCCGCCGCCCGCCGTCTCGCGTACCTGGTGTGGCATCGCTTCGCGCGGGACCACCTGGAGCGGCCGGACACCTGCTCGCTGTTCGGCCTCGACTTTCTGATCGCGCCCCGCGTGCTCCATCCGCGTCACTTCGCCTCCAGCCGTCTCCTGGCCCGGTACGTC
>JANMVV010000456.1:0-3598 GCA_031392925.1 Vicinamibacteria bacterium | reverse complement strand
AATCCGCTGGAGAAGGTCGCGGCCTTCGTGAAGGCCGTCTGTCCTAAATGCGGAGGCCCCGCTCGTCGCGAGACCGACACCATGGACACCTTCGTGGACTCGTCCTGGTACTTCTATCGCTACTGCTCACCCAAGACGGGCGACGCGCCTTTCGACCGGGCGCAGGTGAGGTACTGGTTCCCGATCGATCTCTATGTCGGCGGGATCGAGCACGCGATCCTGCACCTTGTCTACTCGCGATTCTGGACGAAGGTCATGAAGGATCTGGGCCTTATCGACTGGGTGGAGCCGGTGACGCGCCTCTTCCCTCAGGGCATGGTCCACAAGGACGGGGAAGTGATGTCGAAGTCGAAGGGCAACACCATCGCGCCCGACGACGTGATCAAGCGCTACGGCGCCGATACGCTCCGGCTGTACATCCTCTTCGCGGCTCCGCCGGAACTGTCGATGGAGTGGAGCGAGACCGGCATCGAAGGTCCGCACCGTTTCCTGCAACGGGTGTGGAGACTCGTGCAGAAGCACGCCGCCATCGGGACGCCGAGGAGCGCAGACCTCGCCGGACTGTCCGAAAATGGCTCTGCGCTGCGCCGCAAGGTCCACCAGACCATCGCCCGGGTTACCGGAGACATCGACGAGCGCATTCACCTGAACACCGCGGTTGCGGCTCTGATGGAGTTGACGAACGAGGCCTACCGCCTTGAGGAAGGTCTCGCCGGGGAGTCCGACGGGGCGGCTCTGGCCGAGGCGCTCGACACCCTGGTCCTGCTGCTCAGTCCCTTCGCGCCGCACGCCTGTGAACAGATGTGGCTGGACCTCGGGCATCCGAAGAGCCTGGTCGACGAAGCGTGGCCGAAAGTGGACGAATCGGCGATGCGCGAGACCTCCGTGGAGGTCGCGGTTCAGGTGAACGGAAAGATCCGGGCGCGAGTGCAGGTCCCCTCCGGCGCGGATGAAGCGACGCACAAGACGGTGGCGCTTCAGGATCCGGCGGTGAAGTCGCACATCGACGGAAAGATGCTGGTCAAGGCGGTGATCGTCCCCGGCCGCGTAATCAATCTGGTGGTGAAATGAACGGCGCATGGTTGACCCGGGGCCGCGTCGCGGGCCTTGCCCTGGCCCTTATCTTCCTGATCGTTTCGGCGGGCTGCGGGTATGGACTCGTGGGCCGGGGCGGCGGTTTCGACCCCGGCATCAAGAAGATCGGTGTTCCCCTCTTCAAGGACAGCACCGGCAGGATAAACCTCGATATGAAGATCACCCAGAAGGTGACCGAAGAGCTTCTGAAGCGGGGCAAGATCGACGTGGTCCAGACCATCGAGGGCGTCGACGCGATCGTGGAGGGCGAGATCCTCTCATTCGTGGAGACTCCGGTTGGTTTCTCCGGTGGAACCGGGGGCACCGGGGCCACCACCGCGAGTCGGTACGCGATTGTCGTCACCGCGAGGGTGAAGTACTACAAACCCGGCGAAGCCGTGCCCATATGGCAGAACGACGCCTTCGTCTACCGCGACGAATACGACCTCGGCAGTGACCCGGCCGCGTTCTTCGACCGCGCCGATCAGGGTATTGACCGGCTGGCTCAGGCCTTCGCGCGCAGCCTGGTCGCCGCCATGCTCGAAGCCTTCTAGCCGCCCCTACTTCCGGCCTTCCGGTGTGGGCGTCGCGTCCTCGCTGCTGAAGAGAATGTGAAGTCCGGGCATGGCATACTTCTTGAGGTCAGCCTCGTACTTCTTGAACAGGGCCACGTTCTCGGGAGCGGTTCCGACATTCTCGATGTCCCGGGTCGCCTGCCGCGTGCTCGCCGCGATCTCCGATCCGGCCTTGGCGAGCGCCTCCCGAGCCTCCGGCGGCATGCCCTGGGATTCCGCGGCCTTCATCGCCTCGGCCGCGGCCTTCGCGGCCTGCGAGGCGTCCTTGATCGCCTTCTTCGAGGCTTCGCCGCTTCCGAAGTCGGTCCACATCGACTTGTAGACCTCGCCGGTGATGAACGCGTATTCGTCCTCCGACATTCCGTGCTTCGCGAGGGCTAGGGCTTCGGCCTTCTGGAGTTCGCCCATCAGGGTCAGTCCGGTCGAGATGTCGCCGAAGTCGAGGGACTTTCCCTCCTTCACCTTGGCCATCCGGGTTTCGATCTCGCCGCGGTACTTCTCATAGACGGAGAAAACATTCGCCCGGATCTCGATGAATTTGACCAGCCGGGGCTCGGCCACGATGTTCCCGGAGGGGCGGGTGAAAGGCACGGCGTTCGCGGCCTTCCTCGCTGCCTCGACCGCGGGGCCCCCTCCCGCGACCTCCTGGACCTTGTTCTTCGCCCAGTAGCCGAAGCCGATGAGGCCGGCGATGAGGAGGAAGAGGGCGATAACCGCCACCGCGAAGCAGCCGATTGCGACTTTCATCCAGGGTTTCATGGTCGGCGCTCCAGAGATCTCAGAGGGACGGAGATGGAATCGTAACCTTAACCTCCCGATTCGCGCTCTGACCATATACTCCGCCCATGGAACCGACCTGGCATGACGGTCTATCGCGCTCGGCGCTCGTGCAGCTCGTGGAAGGGCTGCTGACCGCGATCGATCGGACCGTTCCCAAACTCGACGCGGTGGCGCACCATCTCGGCCTTCTTTCCCAGCAGGCCGAGGAGTTCGAGGTGGTGGGCGGGGTCGCCGATCAGGTGGCTGACATGTCGGACGAGCTCTACGCTGCGTCCGATCGCGAGCGGCTGCGTGAATGGGGCAACGCCATCGACACACCGGACAAGGCGCACTGATTCGAAGCGAAAGTGTGATTGACGCGGCCGATACAAAGGGCGGCGGGCGACTCGCTCGGGGAGTGAGCCGTTGAGCCTCTCCGGGAGAATCGAAGACCTCCCGCTTCTGGACATCGTCCAGATCGTGGCGTTCACCCAGCGAACAGGGTACATCCGGGTCGAAACGGAGGTGGGCGTAGGGGCGATCGTGTTCAGGAACGGCCGGGTGGTGGCGTGCTTCTCGCCCGGGTCCTCGGAGCGCGTGCCGCGCACCGCTCTGGCACCCGCCGAATGGGAGAAGCGGCTCACCGCGGGGATCGCCGCCGACCTGGGCGCCCTGTCCCGGCTGCGCGACGGTAATTTCGGCTTCGTGCTCTCGAACGATGTGCCGAAGCAGATCGAGGGCTACTCGCTGGAGCGGGAAACCCTCACCGTGGGCGTCGACGCGCAGGAACTCCTTCTCGATCTGGCCCGGGAACTGGATGAGAGCCGCCGTGACGCCGCGACCGCGCTGGCGGCGCCCGAAGCGGCCCCCGTCTTTGAGGCGCCGCGCGGGCCCGCGCCCAAGGCTCCCGAGGGCCGGCCCTCGGTCCTGGTGGTGGACGACGAGGCTGATGTCCGCGCGTTCCTGATGAAGCGCCTGGTCGAGAACGGTTACGAGGACGTGGTGGGGGCGGCCACCCTCGAGTCGGCGCTTCAACTCGCACAGCAGGTGGGTCGCGCGGGGAGCATGTTCCTGGCCGTGGTGGATCTCTCCATTCCCGATCCCACCGGCGGCGATCTTTCCGGAGGTCTCGAACTCGCGATGAGGCTCCGTGGCTTCGCGAACGCCCCGCGCGTGGTGCTCGTGACTCC
>JANMVV010000429.1:0-5062 GCA_031392925.1 Vicinamibacteria bacterium | reverse complement strand
CGCGTTGCTGCGCTCGGAACTGGGTTCATTGGAAGCATCGCGCTCATCGATTCCGTTGGAGGCGAGCGCAGACGCGGCGTCGGCGCGGGCGGCTCTTCAGACCCGGATTCAAGAGCTGAAGGCTCGCCTGGCCAGCGCCGTCCTCGTGGACACTTCGGAGCGGCGGTCTTCCGATGAGGTGAGGTTCGGAGCGCGTGTGATGGTGCAAGGCGACTCGCCGCAGCCGCGCCAGATCGACATCGTCGGCGTCGACGAAGCAGATGCGACCAGCGGACGGATTGCGTTCGTGGCGCCACTCGCTCGCGCTCTGCTCGGCAAGCGCCCGGGCGACGTGGTCACCTTTCGTACGCCTCGAGGTGAAGAGGAACTCGAGGTGGTATCGGTGACGTACGGCGCGCTCGACAGGGACGAGCCGGAAGCCTGAGAGCGACCGTCATCGTGTGTTTCCAGTACGACCGGATGGCGTATCGACCACGTTGCTAGGCGGTGAGAGAAAGTCGATGCCTCCTGACGCTCCGAGAAATTTTAGTCAAGCTATTTATTTATAATGAGTTGGCGTCACGTTCATGGAAGTGTGTCCACGCTTGACAGTTGTCCACGGAGCGTGGACAATACCAATCTGTGGACAAGTACCAGCTAGAACGACAGATTCTGGACGCGGCCTTGGCAAAGGCTGCACAGATCGGCGTCCGCTTTGAAGTCATCAAACACCCGGAAGTCCCCGACACGGGTCTTGATGCCACGCTGCTGCTTAGAACCAAGCCTGATCAACTCCGATATGGAGTCGAGATCAAACAAAACCTGCGTCCAGGAGCCTTGGGCCCGATCCTCCAAAAACTCAGGAGCCTGACAACTCGACCACTTCTGATCGCAACCGAGATCACTCCTCCGATGGCGGAAACGCTAAGAGCCCAAGGCGTTGAGTTCCTCGACACCGCCGGAAATGCGTTTCTGAAAGAACCTCCGTTCCTGCACGTATTCGTAAAAGGGCAAAAGGGCGGCCTCAAGACACCCGGAGATGAGCCCACACGTGCGTTTCGGCCAGCCGGGCTCCAGGTGATCTTCGCTCTTCTCGCGCAACGAGGCTTTGAAGCGCGTCCATATCGAGAAATAGGAGCAGCCGCTGGTGTGGCTACTGGGGCCGTTGGCCTAGTTATGGCGGAGCTACCCCGGCACGGCTTCCTTGCTGAGCTTAAAAACGAACGCCGTCTTCTCAATCGAGGCGAACTAATCGACCGTTGGGCTGAGGGATATGTACGAACCCTTCGCCCCAAGCTCCTCCTCGGACGATTCGCAGCGGACGTGGACGACGTGTTTCGACGTGTCTTTGCCCACGGCGAAACATGCGTCGGCGGCGGCGAAACCGCTGGCGCACATCTGACCCATCACCTTCGCCCCGTCACGACTACGTTGTACACAGACGCCATCGACGCAGCGCTCGTTGCCAGGTTTCGACTAAGACAAGACCCGCAGGGAAAGGTCGACGTACGCCGTCGCTTCTGGCGCTTCAACGGTGATCAACCGTGTCTCGCCCCGACACTCCTCATATACGGCGACCTTCTTGCGATCGGGGACGACCGATGCATAGAGACGGCTCGGATTCTTCGCGAGCGCTACATTGATTGATCACTCGAATCGGCTGGAGCGCGAACAATTGGCTCATCTGATTGAGGCTCTTCAAACCGTCTCACCGCCATCCCTAACGCTGGTCGGCGCCGCTGCCCGCGATATCTGGCTCGACGAGTTCCAGGTGCCGATCGTCCGGGCCACCACCGATTCCGATTTCGCATTTGCTGTCGAAACCTGGGAACAGTTCCGCGCACTGCGCGCAGACCTGCTCAAAATCGAAGGGTTCGCGGCTACTAGCGTCGAGCACAAAGTGACCTTTCGCGGTGAACGAGTCGACCTAGTGCCGTTCGGTGGGATCGAGCGCTCGGATCGCACAATCGTTTGGCCGAACAACGAGCCCGTCATGAACGTGATCGGCCTTCGCGAGGCAGCTCGTACTGGTGTGGAGGTCAGACTGCCCGGAGATGTCTCGGTATCCGTTGCATCCCTACCTGCGATGGCCCTTCTCAAGATCTGCGCTTGGGCCGATCGGAACGAACGCACCGCTCGAGACGCAGGAGACTTTTGGAATCTCTTCGTCGCGTGGATCGCATCGACCGGAGACCGTATCTTCGGACCAGCCCTGGACGTCTACGCGTCCTTCGCGTTCGATCCCGATCTAACCGCGGCATGGCTCTTGGGAAGTGAGGTACGCGCGTTGCTGGCAACCGATGTCCAGGCGATCCAGCATGTCGATGACACCTTGAAGGCCGAGGCCGACCCGGATGGCCGGCTTCGATTCGTTTCTGCGCCCAACTTCTCTACCCTTGATCGACGATTGCGATGCCTCGAGGTCTTTCGAGAGGGACTTGCCGACCATCGCCCGAAGCCGACCTCCCTCTCCCGAATGAGCCCGTGAAAAAGGATCTACGGAGGACGGCGGCCATGGGAACAGATTTTCGGTAGCTGAGTGATCCTGCGAATGGAGAGGCCTCCTGAACACCTACTCGACGCGGCGGGGAAACGTCTCCTTAGAAGCCAGTTGGAGCCATCGGGTTGGACGCTGAACGAAACAGGGAGTGGTAACGACTATGGCGTCGACTTCGATGTGGAGGTTTTCGAACGCGGTCACTCAACCGGAATGACGTTCAAGCTCCAACTAAAGAGTACAGCGAACGGGCAGGTATCCGCGGATGGGTCTTTCGTCTCCGTCGAGCTGACCCGGAGTCATTTGGAGTACTGGCTCAGCCTGCGCTCGCCTCTTGTTCTTGCGGTTGCCAACCTGGCCGACGACCAAATCGTGTGGACGTTGCCTCAGGCTCGGAAAGAGCTCAGAGAGCAACTCGCGGCGAGTCGCGAGCAGAAGACATTCAGGATCCGGATTCCGAGTGAGCAGCACCTCGGACACGGAACAGAGCCCCTTCGCGAGAGTGTTTCCTCAACTGCGCTGCTTCTTTCGGCAGAGTCAATTCGGGAGGCAAGTCTTGGCAATTTCATTGAAAGTTCAAAGCTTGCTTCGGATCCGAACGCGCTCATCAAGACCTTCGAGGAAAAGGCCACAGCTCTGCGCCTTGAGCAGGCAGACCGTGCATTTCGACTCGGAAATCGAGACGAAGCAGCAACTCTCCTCCAAGGCGCGCGAATCGATGACTCTTCCGAGCCTGGCCAACGCTTCGCGGCGATCCTGATCAGGGAAAAACTTGAGTTGCAAGCTTGTGCTCGAAACGGTGGTCAGGCCGGCGACGTGTCGATGATCGGCCTTGCTGCTGCCAAGGAACTCCAAGCCGTTGCACCCCGTGGGCGAAAAGACATGCGGTTGTTCGCCGCCATTCGTCGTAAGGAATCGGAGCTGGACGTGCTTGTGGGCAAGCAAACCCTCTTGCTTGGAATCATGAAGAACGGTTCGCCAGCCTTGGACGTATTACTTCGCTTCGCCCAGCTCTCAGAGGCCGTTCGATGGAAGTATCGCCATGTTTTGACGCTGGTTCGTTTCGCCCTCGCGTCTCCGTACGGATGGGCGCAAGCTCAGGCAATCGTGCATGCCGCAATGTCCCTTCCGCTGATGGCTCGTCAGGCAACCTTCATCGGCGCTCACGATGCGGCGACTGCTCTTGGCAATCAGGCACTTGAGCTGTGCAAGATTGCGGTTCAGCTATCGAGAGAAACCGGTCCCGATCAACGGGCGTTCGCGGCTGTAGCTGCTTTGAGCGTGGATCATCGCGACGGCAGCCCGGCGCGGGTGTGGGCAGACAGCATCCATTCGGAGCTCCCATCCGAATTGAAGCAAGGGTACGAGGGCGTGCTCAAGAGAGTTGTCCGAAGGCACGGTGGCGAGGTGCTGGAGGGCGACATCGTTACTTCGGACGATCAGCTGCTTCTGAATCTCGCCTGGGCGATGGACCCGAAAAGGGATCCGCAGTAGCCACAGTGCGCAAGTCGTTTTCAAGTCAGGGCGCCAAGCACCGTGGGGAGCCACAGCAAGCCTGACGTGCGTCGCAACGAGGCGTTTTCGGCACGGGCCCTTCGCACCTGGGCGGAGAGACCGGAGTCCCGAGGGCCGCGAGATTGCTTCGTCGCCCTACCAACGGAGTGGCTCCTCGCAATGACGGCGAGGTCCAACTCTCGCATCCACACCCCCATGTGTGACGCGCAGGTCCTGCGGGGATGCGCGATCTCGAAGAAGCGATTTGGCGTACAGTCGGCGAGAGATGCTCTCCAGGTACTTGAGGGGTGAGGAACCACGGCAGCTCCTCGAGAAGCGGATGCGCGAGGAGGGTCGCCTGCCGCCCGGCCAGTCCGCCTCCCTCAAATGGCCGGTCCTGCACGTCGGGGCCGATCCTGCCTTCGATGCGACGACGTGGCACTTCAAAGCCGGGGGCCTCGTCGAGGCGCCCCTGACGCTGAGCTGGACGCAGATGACCGCGCTGCCTCGAGTGGAGATCGTCACCGACTTCCACTGCGTGACCCGCTGGAGCACGTTCGACAACCGCTGGGAGGGCGTGCCCGTCCGCGAGGTCTTGTCCATGGCGAGGCCGCGCCCAGAGGCGACCCACGTGATGGCGGTGGGGCACAATGGCGACCAGCGCTACGGTTACTCGACGAACCTTCCGCTGCCTGACCTGGACCGGGACGACGTGCTTCTGGCCATGCGCCGCAACGGCGAGGACATCTCGAACGAACACGGCGGCCCGCTGCGACTCGTCGTCCCGCACCTCTACGCCTGGAAGAGCTGCAAGTGGATCCGTGGCCTCATCTTCATGGAGGCGGATAAGGCCGGTTACTGGGAACAACACGGCTACCACATGCGGGGCGACCCATTCCGAGAAGAGCGTTTCCGTCAGGCATCCACCTGAACGTCCTCCTAAGCTGTGGTCACCATACTCCTGCTTGTTCAGCCGGGAAGTTGGAGGGCGAGCCGCGGGACGAAATGGGCGGCCAGTACGCCCCGATGGCGTTCACAGAACAGGGCGTCGCCATGCCGTCGAGCGTCCTGCGAGTGGTCCCCATCCGGATG
>JANMVV010000405.1:0-1681 GCA_031392925.1 Vicinamibacteria bacterium | reverse complement strand
TTGGCTTTCCCTTGGACCGGGTATGGCGGAGGAGCGAATCGTCAGTCAGTGAGGCCGACGCAATCTTGTAGAACGAAGGGGCGAATTGATCGATGAAGTCCACGGAGGCCTCGTCCCAGCACGACGCGGTCCACGCGATTGCCTTGCTTCGGCAATAGGCGTCGATTTCCTCGTATTCGCCCTGTCCGAACTCCAGGCCGCGTTTGAGGTCTCCGTTCGTATCCCCAAATGGAGATTCGCGCGGCTTCGCCAGTTCGGCGGATGTGTAGACCACATCGACGGTGCGCTTTTGGAACTTGACCGCCTCACAGCCGGCAAACGCGGCAACATCAATCAGCTTCTTCGCCATCTGGACGTCGCCGTTGTGGTTGATCCCGATCTCGGCAAGCACCATCGTTGGGTGTCCGTCGCCGACCGGGCGATCTCCCAATAGGACTTGCATCAGTGGGCCCCTTCCTGGGAGTGATCTCGATGAGCGCAGGCGTAGTTGAAGGCGATTGACCTTGGAATCAAAGTCCCCGGAACATACATGGCGTATCTGTCCCCCGGCCCTACGCGATGGTCCTTGGAGAGTACCAGTCCCCCGTTCGGCCCACGGCATCCAGGAGATCAAAATAGCTGCGCAGGCCGAGCTCGGCGCGGGCACGGGCGGTCGAAGGCACATAGCGTCGTGGCGGTCCGGCAAGACCTGCTGTCTCACCGAGAAGCACGGGGATGCCAGGTCGGAGGGCCGCAGCAACGAGGGACGCCAGATCGGCAATGCTCAAGTCTTCCTCTGACCCCACGTTGTAGGGTCGACCCGGCTCCCCGCGGAAGAGAATGGTCCACAGCCATACGGCCAGATCTGCGGCGTAGAGATAGGACCGGCGGGCCGTGCCATCTCCGGTCACACGGATGGGTACACCGGCGAGGGCGTCGCGAATGAAGTTGCCGATTGCGAAGTTCGCATCCAACGGCAGAAGCGGCCCGACGAAGGCGAAGCAGCGAGCGATCTTGACCTCGAACGAGGCCTCCGCCGCGGCCACCGAGCACAGGTACTCCGCGGCGCGCTTGCCATGACCGTAGCCCGCGGTCGCGTCCTCCGGTCGTGGCGCTCCAAGGTAGTCCTCCGAGATGTGCTCCAGATCGGGCGGTTGCGGGCCGTAGACCGCTCCCGAGCTCGTGATCAGGAGTTTCCTGGCGCCGCGAGCCGCTGCGAAATCGAGAACCCTCGACGTGCCTCGTACAGCCGTCTGAAACGATGCCGAGGCCGATCCCTCGAGCGCGGTCTCCGTGGCCATGTGCAGTACGTGTGAGCACTCCACCGCGGGAAACTCGAAGGACGCTACATCGCCTCGATGCAACCTGACTCGAGGGTGCGTTGCCAGATGCGGTGCTGCCGACGCGAAGGCTTCGGGCGCGCGCGTGAGGACGACGACCTCCGCCCGCAGACCGAGTTCATCGTTCGCGCGCAGGAAGCTCTCCAGCATCCATCGGCCGAAGAAGCCTGTGCCGCCGGTCACGAAGACCCGCCCGGCCCGAAGGTCCTCCCAGAGCTCTCTCGTGTGTTCGAGAACATGGTCGAGGTCCTGCTCGGGCAGCGGCCGACCGTTACTCCCAAGCATCGATTCGCACTTCGTCAGCCGGCACGCCACGTCCGCGGAGTTGTGTGGTGAGCGCGCCGAGCATCGCCGGTGGGCCG
>JANMVV010000402.1:0-21090 GCA_031392925.1 Vicinamibacteria bacterium | reverse complement strand
ACCATCTTCCCCTGGGCGACCGGTATGACTTCGTCCTTCGTGCCCTGAACCACGAACAGGGGCATCTTCAATTGCGGGATCTTCTTCACGTTCTCGTAGCGGGTCCTGATGAAGGAGCCCAGGGGCAGGAACGGATAGATGGCGTTCGCCATCTGCGCGATCGAGCCGAAGGGAGCTTCGATGACCAGGCCCGCGGCCTTGCGCTCGATCGCGAGCTGAATCGAGATGGCGCAGCCGAGCGACTCGCCCATCAGTATGAGACGCGCCGGGTCGAGGTGGCGGTCTTTGACCAGATAGTCGTAGGCGGCTCGGCCATCGCGATAGGTGCCCTCCTCATCCGGACTCCCCGTGCTCTTGCCGTAGCCCCGATAGTCGTAGAGGAGGAAATCGGCGCCGACTTCGCGCCAGCGCAGCACGCGGTCGAGACGGTCCGCGATGTTGCCCGCGTTGCCATGCGAGAAGAGCACCGTCGCGACCCTCGGCTCCTTCGCGGCCCTGATGAACCAGCCGTGGATCTTCACACCGGGCTCGACGTCGATGAGAACCTCCTCGAAGGGCAAGCCGAGCGCTTTTGGGGTGACATCCACCTCGGCCGCCGGATAGTAGATAAGTCGCTTCTCGGAGAACACCAGGAAGAGTGTCGCACCAACCAGCACGCCGAGGGTGATTCTGACCGCGCTCTTGAACAAGGCGAGGCCGCGACTCACTTGGGTTTCCCGCGCATGCGTCCGGCCAGACCGCGCAGCCAGCCGCCGAGCTTTTCCGTCTCGTCTGGAGTTGAAGGCGGTTTCGGCTCCGGCGGACGACCGGGACTCGGGCGCGGACGGGTGCGGGGAGCCTGGTTGGGCGGTTTGCTCTGCCCCTGGCCTTCCTGAACCGGGACCGGGCCCGCGGCCGGGACGCCTGACGATGGTTCGTCCGGTATCACCTCCATGCCGAGAGCCGGGCTTGCCGACGGGTCAGGAGACTTTGCCTCGGCTTCCTTGCGGCGAAACGGCCTCATGGTCGCGGCCGTATTCCAGAGATTGACCAGCGCGCTGAGCCCGCCGGTGGTGCGCTGGACGGCGGGATCCGCCGAGGCTTTCGGAACCGAGCGGTCTTCGTCCTTGCGGGCCATTGGGGCCGGCACGGGACGATCCGTTCTCGGCTGCGCCTCCCCCGGTGACCAGTCGCTCGACCGCTCTTCGTCCGGCAGCGCCAGAATGCCCGGAATTTCATCGACCGACCGATCAGGAGGCTTCTCCTCGGGAGGCTTGTTCTGCACTGGCCTCCTGATCACGGCCGTGTTCCAGAGATTGACCAGCGCGCTGAGCCCGCCGGTGTTGCGCTCGCCGGGAGAGTTGCCTGAGGCCGGGGGGGCAGCGCCCTCGGCTTGCGGGCTCGCCCCGTGCAGGGCGGCCACGGCCCGGGCCTGGTCGCGTTCGTTCTCGGTGGTCGCGAGCTTCTTGAGCAAGGCCGCTCGCTCGGCCTGAGCCGCGGCCAGAGCCCGATCGGAATCGCGCTTTCGATTCAGCAGTTCGGTTCGCGCTTTGTCCGCGATGACCTCGGCGGCCTCAAACCGGGCGATCCGCGCTTCCAGCTCGACGCGCGACGCCTCCGAGGCTTCGACCTTCTTCGCCTCGCGCGCGGCCACCGCCGCTCCTTCCATCCTGAGCGCCTGGGCAAGCCGCATCTGCTCCTCGAGTTCGGCCTGGAGCGAGGCGCGCGCCTGCTCCGCCTCGTTCTTCCGGGCCACCAGACTGGCGTTCGCGTTCCTGGCCACCAGCGCCGCGTCCTCCGCTCGGCGGAGCCGCTCGGAGTGGTCCGAGCGGGACGCCTCCCCTTCACGGTTCAGTTTCGCTTCGTGCTCAGCCAGGGCCATGGAGTGACCCTGCTCCATCGCCGCGAGTCTCCTGCTGAGCGCCTCCCTTTCGGCTCGAATCGACTCGAGGGCCAGTTCCCCGTCCGCCTTCTGAGCGGCGAGGTCCGCGCGCGCTGCTTCCGCCCCGCCCAGGGCCGATTCCATCCGGACGATTCGCTCGGACATCTCGGCCCGCAGGAGCGCCCACTGATCGGTCAGTTGGGCCTCGCGTTCGGTGCGAGCGGCCGCATCCTTCTCGAACTGGTCCGCGCGCCGCGTCTCTTCTGCCAAGACCGCGCGCGCGTTCTCCTCGCGCCGGGCGGCTTCCGTCCGCATGAGGTCGCGATCCTTCTCAACCTCGGCCAGCTTCCACGTCACCACCTCGGCCTCCGCGCGAAGCGAGGCCATGGCCCGCTGGGCATCCGCCGCCATCCGGCTGACCAGGTCCGCATGCGCCTTCTCCGTCTCGGCCACGGACACCTCCAGCCGGGCGATTCGCCCGGACAGCTCGGCCCTCTCGTATTCCCACACTCGACCCTGCGCCCCTTCGCCCGCACCCGGAACCGCGGCGTCCTTCTGCTCGGCGTGCTGCTTTTGCTCGTGGAGCGCCGCGCGTAGAGCTTCTCCGCTTCTCTCCGCGTCGATGCGGGCCAGGTCGCGGTCGCCCTCGACCTGCCCCAGCCTTTGGCTGAGCGTGTTCTTCTCCGACTGAAGCAGCCCGCGCCCGCGCTCGGACTCCTCTTTCTCGGCCAGCAGTTCCGTCCTCGCCTGGTCGGCAAGCGCGTGTTCCGCCTCGAGACGAGCGATTCGCTCGGAAAGGGAAGCTCGCAACTCTTCATGGTTCCTCTCCGCCTCGGCCAACCTCTCGGACGCCGCCTTGACCTCGGCCCTGGCTTCTGCAAGCGCTCGCTCATCGGCCGCCCTCTCGGCCTGAAGTCGGCTCATTTGTTCGGATAGCGCAGCCCGCGAAGCCGCCAACTCCTCGGAGAGCCCCGCCGCGCGCTGCTTGAAAGCGGCGGCCTCCGCTTCGACCCGCTCCGCGCGCTGACGCTGCTCCGCCGCCTCCACGCGCAAGGTCTTCTCGCGCTGCGCGGCATCCTTGATCGCGCTCTCGCGGTCCCGATCGAGCGCCCTGAGCTGGTTCGCGAGAGCCTCGCGCTCCGCCTCCAGCGAGCTGATCTGCTCAGACGAGCCGGATCGCAACGCCCCCAGATCGTGAAGGCGGGCCGCTTCGCGTGCGGTCAGGGCCGCGACTTCTTTTTCGAGCCGCGACGCGCGCTGACGCTGTTCGTCGAGAGCGGTACGCTGCGCCGCCGAGTCCTTCGCGGCGTCTTTCAGGGCCTCGCCCAACTCCGCATCGAGATCCGTGAGTTTCGTGGCGAGGGCCTGTTTCTCGGCCTGCATGGAGGCGAGCGAATGCTCGGCCTCGGTCTTCTGCTTCAGCAGATCGGCGCGCGCCTTGAGTTCACTGGAGGTCCGGCGCTCCGACTCATCTCGGCGCGCGGCATCAGCCACGGCCAGATCGCGCTCCCTCTCCGCGCGCAAGAGCCTCTGCGCGAGAGCTTCCTTCTCGGCCTGAATCGAGGCCCGAACTCGTTCGGATTCGCTCCTCTCCCTGAGCAGATCCGCGCGAGCGCGGCTCAGCATTTCCGCGTCCTGAGCAGCCTCGGCCTCCGCTTCGTCGAAGCGGGTTTCCCATTTGTCGATGGTCCGCTGCAGTTCGTCGAGCTTCTTCCGGCTCTCCGCCAGAGCGACGGAATCCCGATCCCCCTCGGCAAGCCGAGCGGACCACAGGCCTTTCTTGGCGGCCGGCGGCGTCTTGCCGTCCAGCGCGATGACGTGCTCCACCAGACTGGCCAGACCCGACTCGTCGTGCGCGAGGCCGCGAGGCATGGCATCGAAGATGTAGTCCTGCGCCCCGGAGACCGGAAGGCACAGCTCCTGAACCCGCGCCGCCGTCGCGCGGTCGCCGGTCAGCAGGGCAGCCAGGCGAGCCCCGGCGAAGGCCTCTTCCGCATCCAGGTCGACGATGGTGAAGGTGGCCGGGAACGGGCTCCATCGCGCCAGTGCGAACAGGCTGCCGAGGCACAGTTCGATGGTCGGAATTCCATGGAGGGCGCACCTGGACAACCAGTCCGTGGGAGAGAGCGTTCCATCGCGATGCGTCGCCACCGCCCAGACCTGTTCGGCGCGAAACCCCTCGGTTTGCAGGACGCGGGCAAGCACCTCGTCGATGGCCTGGGGGGGGGCGGTCACGGCGGTGGCGCCGATGACGAGGCCGATATTTGAAATGAAGGCGGGAGTGTTCTCCTGCACGATCAGTCGCTTCGGGCGCCCCTTTCCGGTGATCAGCGCCGAGAGAAGGGCCACGCTGGGCGAAGGCATCCAGACGCAAGACTCGCGGTCGAGGAACAAGGCAAGCCGTCGGGCGGATGGCGAGAGCGTGGGATCAGTCAATGGAGCCTGGCTTCTGCTCTGCCGAAGATCCGGGCCGGACATCCGGGCCGGAACTTCGAACAGGCCGTGTGTGATTTGGACTCGAGCGATCGAAGAGGCCGCGAGCATACTGCGGCGCGAAGGCGACCCGCGGGCCAGCGCGGCAAGGCCAGTCCTTCCGGGCTCAAGGCCAGACGCCAAAGCTGCGGTGCTACCATCGCCCGGAATGCGTAAGCCGGGTCAGATCCGATTCTTCCTGGGTGTAATCGTGGTCTCGTTCGGGTCGGCGGCGTTCTCGCTGGCTCTGCGCTCTTCTCTCTCCGCGGTGGCCCATCTGGTGGCGGGAGCGTCCGACATCGTGGCCGCCATGCACGCTCTGCCGCTCCTCGCGCGCATCGCCCTGCCGGCGTTGGGAGGCCTGCTCGCCGGATTGACCGCGGTCTTGGCCGCTCGAGGACAAGGAAGCCAGGGCGTGGGCGACGTGATGGAGGCGATCATCCTCGGGCGAGTGCGCCTCTCGATGCGGGTGACGCTGCTGAAGTCGCTTGGGTCCTGGTTCGCCATCGCCACCGGAGGGTCCGTCGGTCGCGAGGGTCCGCTGATTCAGTTCGGCGGCGCGTTTGGAAGCTTCGCGGGCGACCGCCTCGGCCTCGATCCGAACTCCATGAAGCTCCTCATCGCCGCGGGTGCTGCCGCGGGTTTCGCCGCCGCTTACAACACCCCTCTCGCCGCGATCCTCTTCGTCCTTGAAGTGGTGACCGGCGTCTTCGTTCTCGATGCCATCGTACCGTCGCTCATCGCCGCCGCCATCGCCACGGCCCTGACCCGCGTGGTCGCGGGAGACGAGCCTCTCTATGGCCACCGGACCTTTGCGCTTTCGGCGCCGCCCGATCTCATCGCCTATGCGCTCCTCGGCATCGTCTGCGCCCTCGCGGCGCGCGGCTTCATGCGGCTGCTGTCCTCGGGCGAATTTCTGTTCCATCGACCCTCATTGCCTCTGCCCTGGCGGGCGGCGATCGGCGGTCTGGTCACCGGCCTCGTGGTCGCTCTCGTTCCCGAGGTGGCGGGCAACGGTTACGAGCCGCTCAAGGCGGTGCTCGACGGCCGCTTCGCGGCGGCCTTCCTGCTCCTGCTCTGTGTGGCGAAGGCGTTCGCAACCACCTCGAGTGTCGCTTCCGGCAGCCCGGGAGGCGTGTTCACGCCCTCCATGCTGATGGGCGGCTGCGTCGGTTCGCTCTTCGGACAGGGCCTCACCTACCTGCTCGGCGCCTCGGTGGGCAGCGTGGGGAGTTACGCCCTCGTGGGGATGGCCGCGGCGGTGGCGGCCTCGACCCACGCGCCTTTGATGGCAGCGGTCCTCGCCTTCGAGGTCTCCGGCGACTACGCGGTGGTGCTTCCCCTCGCGGTGGCGACCGCGGTGGCGGCCGCGGTCTCCCGCGCCATCAACCCGGAGTCGATCTACACCGCGGAGCTCAAGGAGAAGGGCGTCGAGTGGGACGTGACCCTCGAAGGCGGACGCCGGTTGAAACGTTCTCCATAGACGGTTCACGGGGGTGAGTCCACGGGACGACGTCCGCGTCCATCAAGACCAACAGGCGGGGGTCGAGAGTGAGCTTCTTCGGAGCGTAATCGAGGGGGATGACCAGACTCTCCTTCTGACTCCGCACATCGATCTTCGCGGTTCGCGGAACGACTTCGCCGGCCATGTCGAGACTCACCTCGATCGGCATCCGAAACGGCGGGCCCGGCTGGAGCTGCTCGACATCGAGCCGGACCGCTTTCGCTGATTCGTCGTACGCCCAACGCGCGCGAATCCTCAGGAATCCGCCGCGGGTGAGCCACTGATCGAAGAACCAGCCGAGTTCCTTTCCCGACGCCGCCTCCATCGCGCGCCGGAAGTCGGCGGTGGTCGCGTTGCCATCGCGGTAGCCCTTGTAATAGTCGCGGATTCCCGACCAGAAGGCGGCATCGCCCATGATGCCGCGCAGCATGTGGAGGGTCCAGCCGCCCTTCTTGTACGTCCCGACGCCGGAGAGAACCTGACTCATGTCCGACAGGTTGTCGTGGATGATCCGGTAGTTCGGGTTCTTCGCATCGAACTCGCGAATGGCGTCACGGTCGGCGCGCAGGCCCGCGATGAACTCGTCGCGGCCATAGGCGTGCTCGATGAAGAGGTGCGTGAAGTAGGTCGCGAAACCCTCGGAGAGCCAGACGTGATCCCAGTCGTTCTCGGTCACCGCGTTTCCGAACCACTGATGCGCGGTCTCGTGGATGATCACGTTGCGCCAGCGGGTGCTCGCGGGTTCGTTCACGGAGTCGTCGCCGTAGAAGATGGAGGTCGCCGACTCCATGCCGCCACGAACGCCATTCGCCTGCACGTTGGCGAGCCGCTCGAACGAATACGGGCCGACCCTGTCCGAGAGGAAGTCGAGAACCGCGGGAGTGGGATCCCTGAAGACCGCGAAGCCGTGGTCGCGATCCTGCGGGTAGACCCAGGTCTCGATGGGCAAACCACGCCAGGCCGGACGATGATCCACCGCGAAGCGGGCCACGCCGAGGACATTGAGCCAGGTCGCAATGGGAACCGCGTTGCGCCAGTGAGTCAGCCGACGCCCGGCCTCGAGGTCGATCTGCTCCGCCAGCAAACCGTTCGAAACGACCTGATAGTGAGAAGGCGCGGTCACGAACATCTCCGTGGTGGCCTTGTCGTAGGGATGGTCGATGGTCGGCAGCCACTGCCGCGCCTTGATCGGCCAGTTGTCGCTGAAGAACGTTCGCTCGCCGTGCTTGTTGGGCGCGATGAGAAGGCCGGTGACGGGAATGCCGCGGTAGCGAACGAGGACCGTCCTGGTTTCGCCGGGGCGGCCCACGGCATCGAAACGCAGGGTCAGGCGATCGTTCGCATGTTCGAAGGTCACCGGTTTCCCGCTCTCGGTCACCGCGCTCACACTCATCCCGCGGTCGGGGGTCACAGGCTTGGGCTGGACCAGATCGAGCGCCAGGGTCGCCACACCCTCCTGGACCACGCGGAACGTGATCGCGGCCTCACCCTCGATGACGTCGGTCTCGTCGGTAAGAGTCAGATGGAAGGCATAGTGGACGATGTCGATCCCGCGCTGGCGCGGATACGTGTCGGCATGGGCAATCGTGGCAAGGATCGAGAGGCCGCAAGCGAGCCTGGGGACGGAGGATCGATGGATCTTCATGCCTGGAATCGTACACGGCGCCGCGGAGAAGGCGGGCACGATCAAGCTCGCGGAGCGAGGCGGGCCGGCGAAGCCGGGTTCGCGCGCCAAGAAGCCCTGAGGCGGCGGGTCGGCCGCAGAGGACCGACGCGGCTCTATGATGCGCCGCAGTGGACTTCACTCCGTCACCGCGTTCACAGGACTATCTCTCGCGCGCTCGCGCCTTCATCACGGAGTACGTGACGCCGGTCGAGGAGGCCTACTTCGCCGACCTGATCGCGAAGAACCGGGGCGGCGACTGGAGGCGGTGGGACGACTCCCCGCTGATCGAAGACCTCAAGGTCAGGGCCCGCGCGGCCGGACTGTGGAACCTGTTTCTCCCCGATCGCAACCTCGGCGCCGGACTGACAACGCTCGACTACGCTCCGGTCGCCGAGGCGACGGGACACAGTCTGCTCGCGCCCGAGATCTTCAACTGCAACGCGCCCGACACCGGCAACATGGAAGTGCTGTGGCACTGCGGCACGCCCGAACAGAAGGACACCTGGCTGAAGCCGCTCCTCGCGGGCGAGATCCGCTCGGCGTTCTGCATGACCGAGCCCGACGTGGCCTCGAGCGACGCCACCAATATCGCGGCCACCATCACGGAGGACGGCGGCGACCTCGTGCTCAACGGGAGGAAGTGGTGGGCCACGGGGCTCGGGCATCCCCGCTGCCGGATTCTCATCTTCATGGGCCTGTCGACCCCGGAGGCCGGCCGGCATCATCGTCACGCGATGGTCCTCGTACCGATGGAAACGCCCGGCGTCACCATCAAGAGGATGCTCACCGCCTTCGGCGAGTACGACGAGCCGTACGGTCACGGCGAGGTGTGGTTCGAGAACGTGCGCGTGCCGAAGGCGAACCTCCTCCTCGGCCCCGGGCGTGGTTTCGAGATCGCGCAGATGCGCCTCGGCCCCGGCCGCATCCATCACTGCATGCGCGCCATCGGGGCCTCGGAAAAGGCGCTCGAGCTGATGATCCGGCGCGGCATCACGCGTACCGCCTTCGGCAAGCCGCTCATCAACCTCGGCGGCAATCGAGAGCTGGTCGCCGACCTGCGTATGGCCATCGATCAAGCGCGCCTGCTGACCCTCTACGCCGCGTGGAAGATCGACGGCGCCGGTGCGCTCGGCGCGATGACGGAGATCTCGGCCATCAAGGTGATAGCCCCGAACGTCCTGCAGCGCGTGGTGGATGCGGCCATTCAGATGCACGGTGGGGCCGGGGTGTCTCACGGCCTCCCGCTGACCGCCCTCTTTTCCATGGCGCGGTCCCTGCGCATCGCGGACGGGCCGGACGCGGTCCACCGCGGCGTCATTGCGCGCCTCGAACTCGGCAAGTACAAGAGCCTGATCGACGCGCAACCCCGCAAGGCTTAGGGGGCTCCGCCGGCGGAGGCCGGAATATCATTCCCCGATGCCTGCCCCTCGAAAGAAAGCCGCCCGCCGCAAGAAGGTTGCCGCCGGTTCCATCGGCCTGAGCCCCGCGGAAACGAGTATCGCCAAAGGCGCCGAGTTCGACCGCCTTGCCGAACAGGTGGTTGAAGATGGGGGGGCCGTGGTGGGTCGCTACCGCGAGCCATTCGGCGGAACGCCGCTTCTCCTCGTGGCCCTGCCCATCGACCGGGTCGAGCCGACCCCGTATCAGCGCGATCCATCGGAAGCGCACGTGAAGCGCCTGATGGGGGTGATCGAGACCATCGGCCGGTTCCTGGATCCGATCGTGGCCGTGCGTGAAGGCGGGCAGTACCTCACGCCCAATGGCAACCACCGGCTGCAGGCTCTCAAGAAGCTCGGGGTCAAGTCGGTCATCGCCCTTCTGGTTCCGGACGCGACCGTGGCCTTCAAGATCCTGGCCCTCAACACGGAGAAGGCGCACAACCTCCGCGAGAAATCGCTCGAGGCCATCCGCATGGCCCGCGCCCTCGCGAAGATGCCCGATCGCGACCAGCCTGAGTCGGCCTTCGCCTTCGAGTTCGAACAGCCCGCGTTCCTGACCCTTGGCCGGGCCTATGAGGAGCGTCCGCGCCTTTCCGGAGGCGCCTACCAGTCGATCCTTCGCCGGGTGGACACATTCCTCGGCGAACCCATGTCCCAGGCGATCCAAGAGCGGGAACGGCGGGGGAAAAAGATCCTGAAGCTGGACGACGCGGTGACCGCCGCGGTCGAGAAGCTGAAAGCGAAGGGACTCACCAGCCCGTACCTCAAGCCCTTCGTGGTCTCGCGGGTCAACTACACGCGCTTCTCCAAGGCGACCTCGTTCGACTTCGACGAGACCCTCGACAAGATCATCGTGAGTGCTTCGAAGTTCAACGTCGATCGGGTGAGGCAGGAAGATGTGGCAAGGTCAGGCAGCGGGCCGGCGGACGAAGAGTAACCCGGCGAATCCGGCCTTCGGTCGCTTCGAGGTTGCGAAGACCCCGCTCCGCGGGCGAGGACCCGCGTCTGAAACCCAGGAAGTAGTCGCGAGGGTGGCGCCGCCGGTCGGGCCGCGGTCACGGCTACAATCGAAGCGAAACCCAGGAGAACGAATGGCCCCCATCACCCTCACCATTAACGGTAAGCCCCACGCGGTCGACGTGGATCCTCAGACCCCGCTGCTCTGGGTGCTGCGCGATACCCTCAATATGACCGGCACCAAGTATGGCTGCGGCATCGCCCAGTGCGGCGCCTGCACCGTTCATATAGACGGCGAGGCGACGCGTTCGTGCGCTACCGCGGTGGAGGACGTGCAGGGACGCAGGATCACCACCATCGAGGGCCTTTCCGCCGATCGATCGCACCCCGCGCAGATCGCGTGGATCGCCGAGCAGGTTCCCCAGTGCGGCTACTGTCAGTCGGGCATGCTGATGACCACGGCTGAGCTTCTCAAACGCAAACCCAAGCCCACCGACGCCGACATCAATGAGGCACTGAGCGGCCACATCTGCCGCTGCGGGACTTACCCCCGGCTGCGCAAGGCGATCAAGAGCGCCGCCGCCCTGGCCACCCCAAAGCCGGCCGCGCCGAAGCCGGTCGCGAAGGGAGCGGCCAAGTGAGCGCCCCGAAAAGCCGCGCCCGCCGCGATTTCCTAAAGACAGGCGCCACGGGCGCCGCCGCCCTCGTCATTGGCTTCCGCTGGTCGGGCGACGCTTTCGCTCAGGAGGCGCAGGAGAAGAAGCTCATCAACCCGTTCGACGCCTGGGTCCATATCGAAGCGGATGGCCGGGTGCGCCTGATCCTCGCGAAATCGGAGATGGGCCAGGGCGTCACCACCAGCCTGCCCATGATCCTGGCCGAAGAGCTGGCGGTGAACTGGAAACAGGTGAGCGTGGAGCAGGCGCCCACGAACCCGAAGGTTTACGACCATGGAACCGGCGGAAGCGCCAGCATACGGACGTCCTGGCTGCCCCTGCGAAAGGCGGGTGCGGCGGCCCGCCAGATGCTCGTGCAGGCGGCGGCCAACCAGTGGCAGGTGAACGCGAACACCTGTCGCGCCGAGGCGGGCGCGGTGGTCCACGGACCGAGGGTCAAGCGGCTTCCCTATGGCGAACTGGTGGCCGCGGCCGCGAAGCTGCCCATCCCCGACCTCTCGAAGGTAACGCTCCTCAACCCGAAGGAGTTCCGGATCGTCGGCACCGATGTCCCGCGCGCCGATATTCCGGGCAAGGTCGACGGCAGCGGCGTCTTCGGCATGGATGTGCGCGTGCCCGGCATGTTGTACGCGGTGGTCGCGCGCTGCCCGGTGTTCGGCGGCAAGGTCAAGCGATTCGACGCGAAGAAGGCCAACGCGGTGAGCGGTGTGAAGCACGTCGTCGAGATCCCCGCTCTTCCCGAGGCCCACACCGCGGGTGGAGTGGCGGTGGTCGCCGACAGCACCTGGGCGGCCATGCGCGGCCGGGACGCCCTGGAGATCGAGTGGGATGAG
Organism: Vicinamibacteria bacterium; assembly: GCA_031392925.1. Taxonomy (GTDB): domain Bacteria; phylum Acidobacteriota; class Vicinamibacteria; order Fen-336; family JAGNNV01; genus JAGNNV01. The sequence continues at coordinate 9,681 of JANMVV010000402.1, read as the reverse complement.
GGCGAACACGCGACCGAGAGCAGCGCCACGCTGCGGAAGCAGTTCGAGGAGCTGTTGATGCGAACCGACGGCACGCTGGTGCGCAACGACGGCGATGCGCGGGCGGCTCTTCAGAGCGCCGGCCAGCGGATTGAAGCGACCTATGAAGTGCCATTCCAGAATCACTCGCCCATGGAGCCGATGAACGCCACCGTCCACATCCGCAAGGACGGCGCCGAAGCGTGGCTTCCGAGTCAGGGCCCGCAGTGGGGACAGGACGTGATCGCGAAGATTGCGGGCCTGCCCGGCGACAAGGTTGTCGTGCATACCACCCTACTGGGCGGCGGCTTCGGAAGGCGCTATCACGCCGACTTCGCGGCCGAGGCCGCGCAGATCTCGAAGGCCACGGGCGCTCCGATCAAGGTCGTCTTCACCCGCGAGGACGACACCCAGCACGGCTTCTACCGCCCGGCATCCCTCCACAAGCTGAGCGGAGCCCTCGACGCCAAGGGCCAGCCCTCGGCCTGGCTGCATCTGATGAGCTCGGTGTCGATCGACGGGTACTGGACACCGCCGGACAAAGCCAAGCCCGCGAGCAGCGAGGTCGGGGGTGCGGCGAACCTCGGCTACGCCATCCCCAACCTGCGCATGGAGTATGCCCCCGCGAAATCGGGAGTGCCGGTGATGTGGTGGCGTTCGGTCGAGCACTCGACGAACGGTTTCGTCACCGAGTGCTTCCTCGACGAACTGGCGACCGCAGGAAAGATCGACCCGCTGGAACTTCGCCTGCGTCTCCTCGCCGGGCAGCGCCTGGTGCGCGTTCCGCCGGACAATGAATCCACCCTCGACACGAGCCGCCTGAGGGCGTGCGTGGAACTCGCGGCCCTGAAGGCAGGCTGGGGCAAACCTCTGCCCAAGGGGCGTGGCCGGGGTATCGCGTGTCATTTCTCCTTCGACACGTACGTCGCGGAGGTCGCCGAAGTCACGGTCACCAAGGGTGTGGTCAAGGTGGATCGCGTGGTGGCCGCGGTGGACTGCGGCCGCGTGATCAATCCCAACGGAGCCCGGGCTCAAATCGAGGGCGGCATCGTGTACGGTCTCACCGCGGCGTTGAAGGGCGCGATCACCATCGACCATGGCCGGGTCGAGCAGAGCAACTTCGACAACTATGAGATGCTCCGCATCGATGAGGCGCCGGTGATCGAGGTTCACTTCGTCCCCAGCGAAGCGGCGCCTACCGGCACCGGCGAGCCGGGACTGCCGCCTTGTGCTGCCGCGGTCATGAATGCGGTCTTCGCGGCGACCGACAAGCGGGTGCGCCGGCTGCCCATTCAGCCCGGAGATCTCGCGTAACCCAAACGCTTTCCTTGGAGGTCGGTCCATGCGAAAACTTCTGTCCCTGGCGATGGTCTTCGTGCTCGCAACCGCGGCGATCCCGGTGGCGGCTCAAGATCTCGACGCCGACGTCCGGAAAGGCGTCGGCCAGGTGGATGATGGCGACTACGATGGCGCGATCCTGACCCTGGACAACGCGGCCCGGCGTCTCGCCGTCGACAAGACGAAAAGCAACGACCTGGCCCAGGCCTATCTGTATCTGGGCATCGCCTACATCGGGAAGGGACGCGAGGCCGCGGCCAAGGCCAAGTTCCGCGAGGCCGTGGCTCAGATCAAGACCTTGTCGCTGTCCGCCGACAAGTTTCCGCCCAAGGTAGTCGACCTGTTCGAGGCCGCGAAAGCGGAGGAGACGCGCGCAACCGCGGCTCCCCCGCCGGCCGCGAGCGGATCCGCGCCTCCGGCCGCGCCCGAAAAGAAGAAAGGCGGCAGCAAGGCGATCTTCATCGTGGGCGGTGTCGCGATCGCGGGCGGTGTCGTGGCCCTGGCAGGCGGCGGGTCGGGTGGAGGGTCCGCGAGCACGACGACCACCCCCACGACTCAAGCCTTCACGTTCACCGGCACGCTCCCTCAAGGCGACGTGTCCTCCGAGTGCAAGCAGGTCGTCGCCACCAAGGCGGGGACGATGGAAGCACAAATGAACTGGACCAATGGACAACTTGCACTGGGCATCGGTTGCCAGGAGCATGACCCTCCCTACACGGCATGTTCGGGCACCTCGAATCGGACCTCCAATACAACGGCGGTGCTGACGGTGGCGGTGACGCAGAAGACCTACGACGTATGCCCGAACAACTACACCGGGACGGTGGACACCTACACCCTCGTGGTCCGGGTTCCTTGAGTCGCCGCATACCAGCCGCGTGACCTGTCCGGCCTGTCACGCCGAGAACGGCTCGAGCGCCACCACCTGCGTGAGCTGCGGAGCGTCGCTGCTCGCGCCTCCTACCCCAACCGCGCCAACCGCGGTCATCGTGAGCGTCGATCTGTCCCCGGGCTCGCTGTTCCACGGTCGCTACGAGATCCTCGGGCCGCTCGGACGGGGCGGCATGGGCATGGTCTATCGCGCCCACGACAAGACCCTCGACGAAACCGTGGCCATCAAGGTGCTGCGACCGGACTTCGCGCAGGACCCGGCGATGGCTGCGCGCTTCCGCTCGGAGATCAAGCTCGCGCGCAAGGTGCGCCACCGGAACGTGTGCGCGATCCACGACTACGGCGAGGAGCGGGGCCTGCTGTACATCTCCATGGAACTCGTGGAGGGCGTGGACCTGAAGCGCGTGCTCCGGGAACGGGGAGCCCTTCCCTTCGAGGAGGCGTTCGACGTTTCGATCCAGATCGCCCAGGGCCTTCAGGCCGTCCATGACGCGGGAATCATCCATCGCGACCTCAAGACGCCGAACATCATGGTCGACCCGCAGAGGGTGGCGCGACTGATGGATTTCGGGATCGCCAAGCGTCAGGAAGGCGGTGGCGCGTCGACGGCCACCGGCCAGATCCTCGGGACGCCCGAGTACATGAGCCCCGAACAGGCGCAGGGCCAGCGGGTCGACTTCCGGAGCGACGTTTACGCCCTCGGAATCGTGATCTACGAGATCTTCACCGGCGACGTTCCCTTCCGCGGCGAGACGCCAATCTCGACGATCCTGAAACATCTGCACGATCCGCCACCCATCAACGCGGCCCGGGTGCCGGATGCGCTGCGGCCCCTGTTGCGCCGCGCCCTTGCCAAGAACCCCGACGGTCGGTATCCAACGGCTCGCGCCCTGGCCGATGCGCTGCGCGAGGCGCGATCGGCCAGCCGACATCAGCAAGAGATGCCGACCGCGATGCTCGAGGCGCCCACGCTGGCTCACCCGGGGATGGCCGCTCCAAGGCGGCGCCTTTCGCCATGGGTGGTGGCCGGTGCGATCGCTCTCGGGGTTCTCGGCCTCGGCCTCACCCTCCGCCTCGGCTCCGCTGCGCCGGCGGTCGCCCCGACACCTACCCCTTTGAAGGTAGCCACTCCTGTGGCGGCGCCCACACCCACACCGGCGGCGGCGGCGACGCCAGGTGCTTCGCCGACCCCGATTCCAACGGCCCTGCCGGCGCGGCGCGCCACGCCGGCCCCGCGCTCGGTCAGCGTGCCGACTCTCTCCGCATCATCGTCGCCCGCAGCGGCAACGCCCACGCCTCTCGTGGCCGCCACGCCGATGCCCGTCCCTTCGCCCGCCAGAGCGGAGCCCGGCCAGCTTCAGATCGCGGTACGACCATGGGCCGAGGTCGTGGTTGACGGCCGGGCCATGGGCACGACACCGCTCGACCGGATCACCCTCGAACCCGGAACGCACGTGGTACTCCTCCGTCATCCAGCCTATGAAGAACTCCGGCGCAGCGTGGTGGTGACGCCGGGGGAGACGGCCAAGCTCATCGTGGACCTTGCAAAGGAGGCCTCACCGAAGCGGTAAGGCCTCATTGGTTCTGGCTCTCGGCCCGGGAGGGGCCGAAGCCCCAGCGCTCGCGCATGCCCTGCCGGATGCGCTCCCGCTCCTCCGGGGTCATGCCCTCGAAGCGCTCCCTCATGTGGCGCCGCATGCTGGAACCCGCGGAAGAGTGCAGCCCCAGACCGCCGAAGAGAATCCGGCAAAGCGCCAGAAGCCCAAACGCCTGCCAGAAGGTGACCTGGGCCAGGCCGAAGATCGCGGGCATCAGCCAGTTCCACAGCAGCATCACCAGCCCGCCACCGATTCCGATCACAACCAGGATCAAAAACGGCACCACGGTCGCCAAGAACATCAGTTTCTTTCCCCGGCTCATCTTCCTCATATTCGTCTCCTCATGCTTTCGTCAGTTCGTCGTAAACGCCTCGCAAACGCTCGCGCAATCGCAATACCGCGTAACGCTTGCGGGAGAGCAGGGTGTTGACGGCGACACCCGTCTCCTCGGCCATGTCCTTGAAGCTCTTGCCCTCGATCTCGTGGGCCATGAACACCACGCGCTGGTCGTGCGGCAACTGATCGATGGCGCTCTCGAGTTCCTCCAGAAGAACCGCCCGAGCGTAGAGCGCATCCGGCCCCGCATCGGGCGAGGGCAGGAGATCTTCGAGCCGCAGTTGCTCGTCATCACCGGTCGCGACCGCGAGGTCGCTGAAGTTCTCCGGCCGCTTCTTCCGAAAGAGATCGATGATGCGGTTGCGCGCCACCCGATACAGCCAGCCTGCCACATGATCGATCGGCATCAGCAGCCGATTCGCTTCCACGAGCTCATAGAAGACGTCCTGCAGGATGTCCTCGACGTCGCCCGGATCGGGCACCCGCCTTCGGATGAAGCTTCGCAGCTGGGACTGCTCTCGGCTGACCACGTCCGTGATCCGCTGGTCTTGTTCGAGAGTCATTCGGCCGGCCGCACTTTCCACTACCAGTATGGACGAATGAGCGGCGCCGATATTGTAGGGGCGCTGAAGGCTCGGAACGTGGCTATGGGGGCGCGGGTTCGGATTCCGATGGGCGACGGGTGAGCACGTCGACCGATACGGAACTACACGTGCTGGTCGACCAGGACCGGATTCCCATCCGGATCGACCAGGATGAAGCTCGCGGGCCCCTTGGTGCTCTCATCGGCCTGGGTCTGGAACTCGACCCCTTGAGCCTTCAACTGGCGCTGGTGTTCGCGCACATCCGTGAACTCCCCTGACGGCTTGCCCAGGAACCTACCACCGCGCCCTGATGGCGGACTTGCCAAGTCTTGCGGATCTCGACTACGGGGGCCGGATCAACCGGGCGGTCGACGAAGACCACCAGACTCTGACAGGCGCGGTGGAGCATCGCCCCAGTGACAGAATGATCTCCCCATCGGGATGTCACCATGAAGAACGCTCTCCGCTACAGTCTTGCCACGGTCTTCCTCGTGGCGATCGCCTTGGCTCTCTATGCGGCGCGTCTGGTTCGCTCGCTGGAGACTCCCGAGTTCAAGACCCGGGTAGCCCAGGAAGCGAGCGCGGTCGTGGGCGCCAGAGTATGGCTCGAGTCTCTCGATGTGTCGCTCCTTCGGGGAATCCGCCTGGGCGGGGTCCGCATCCAGAACCCGCCCGGTTTCGGCGGCGATTTCCTCACCATCGAGGGCGCGAAGCTCTCCTACGACCTCTGGCCGCTTTTCCTCGGCCGCGTCCAGGTGGACGCGCTTAGCTTCCGCAAGCCTGTGATCACGCTCGCGACCGACGCGCACGGGACCTTCAACTACCGGAGACTCTCCGCATTCGCGTCGGTTCCGCAGAAGGGTTCCTCGGCCGCGGCCTCGACGAGTCTCCTCCGGCTCGCCGTTTCGAAGCTCTCTGTGGATGAGGCGCGCTTCTCCATCGTAGACGAGAAGAAGGCCGCGGCGTTCCGTCTCGAAGGCGCCTCTCTCGACAGCACCCTCGCCATGGAGTCAGGTGTGTACACGGGAACCGGAAAGGCCAGCGTCGAGGCGGTGGTCCTGGCGAATGCCCTGTTCCTGCGGAGAGTGCGGGCACCGGTGAAGCTCACCAGGGAGCGGATGAGTCTCGCCCCGCTCCAGGGAAAGCTCGCGGGCGGCGCCGTGACCGGTGAGATCAGGGTCGACTTCAAACCGGAGATGCGTTACACGCTGCAAGTCGCGGTGAGCGGGGCGAGTCTTACGACCCTGCTCAAGGAAGCGGGAAACGCCGGGACCATGACCGGCGACCTCAACGCCCGGGCTCAGGCCGAAGGAACGAGCGGCGTGGTGACAGTCCGAGGCTCGGGCAGCGCGGAAATCAAAGACTGCCGGTGGCCGAAGGCGCCGCTCTTCGAAGCGCTCGCCACCCTCTTGCAGATCCCCGAACTGAATGACCCGCGCTTCGACGATTGCCGCGTTGAGTTCACCCTCGCCGGCGGTCAGGCGCGGACCCCGGTGGTGAGCTTCAAAGGGCCGGCCCTCGAACTCACCGGCCAGGGTGTCACGAATCTCGTGACCTCGGTCATCGACTACGACCTCACTCTCGCCCTTGGTCCCGGGCTCGTCGCCAAGGTTCCTACCACGATGCGCGCGGGCTTCAAGACCCGACCCGACGGCTTCGGAACGATCCCGTTCAGGGTGACGGGCACCACCGCCGCTCCCAGAAACGATCTGGCCGCCCGCTTCGGGATGGGGGTGGCCATCGAGGCGGCGAAAGAGGGGCTGTTCGGCCGGCTGTTCGGGAAGAAGAAGCCACAGTAGCTACGAGGCTTCCGAAGACGAGGCTTTTGCCCCGCCGTGATGGGGATAAGCTCCGGCCCATGATTCTCTCCGCTCTTGGACTCCTGCTCACTCTGCCTCTTTCCGCCACCCCCGAGGCCACCGCCGTCCAAGCAAAGGCCGCGGCCGCCCGGTCCTTCGACCTGCAGGCGCATCGCGGTGGGCGCGGGCTGTGGCCCGAGAACACGCTCGCCTCTTTCGCGGGGGCGTTGTCGCTCGGAGTCAACACGCTCGAGCTCGATTGCGCGGTGACCAAGGACGGCGTCGTGGTCATCAGCCACGATCCGCTGCTCAATCCCGAGATCACGCGCGACCCGAGCGGCAAGTTCATCGAGACCCATGGGCCGTCCTTCTTCTCGATGACCTACCCGGAAGTTCAGCGCTACGACGTAGGCCGCCTGAAGCCGGGCACGAAGTACGCCGAAGGGTTCCCCGACCAGAAGCCGGTCGATGGACTGCGCATCCCGCGCCTTCTGGATGTGTTCGCCCTAGTCAAGAAGAGCGGGAACACCAAGGTTCGATTCAACATCGAAACCAAGATCACGCCCGAGAAGCCCGATGAGACCCTGGGGGCCCAGGCCTTCGCCGAGGCGGTGGTGAAGGTCGTGCGCGAGGCGAAGATGGAGAAGCGCGCCTCCATCCAGTCCTTCGACTGGCGGACCCTTACGGTGGTGCAGAAGATGGCGCCGGAGATCGAGACGGTGGCGCTCACCACGCAACGCCCGAACGGCGGCAACGTTCAGGTCGGTGCGCCCGGCGCCTCGCCCTCTCTGGGCGGGCTCGACGTGGATGACTTCGGCGGGTCCGTCCCGAAGGTTGTGAAGGCCAGCGGCGCCCGCGTTTGGTCTCCCAACTACGGCGACATCGTGGCCGCCCAGGTGGAAGAAGCGCACAGCCTCGGCCTCAAGGTGATTCCCTGGACCGTCAACGACCCCGCCGAGATGGAGAAGTTCATCGACATGCGCGTCGACGGCATCATCACTGACCGTCCCGACCGGTTGCGCGACGTTCTCAAGAAGAAGGGCCTGCCCTTGCCGAACCCCACGCCCGTTCTGCCGTAAGCCGCGGTCTCCGGAACAAGCAAGAACAAAACGAGGGTCCACTCATGATCGGATGGCTGAAGCCCGCGCCCGTTGTGACGCCCCTTCCCGTGGCGGAGGTGGATCCCGCGTATCGGAAGCTGCGGCGGCAGGTCTTCGGCGGCATCTTCATCGGGTACGCGGGCTACTACCTGGTCCGCAACAATCTGGCCCTGGCCATTCCGGACATCCTGAAGGAATTCCCCCAGCATTCGAAGGCGGAGCTTGGGACCGCACTGACCGGCCTTTCCATCGCTTATGGCGTCTCGAAGTTCCTGATGGGCTCGGTTTCGGATCGCAGCAACCCGAAGTACTTCCTTCCCCTCGGCCTGCTGTTGTCCAGCGTCATCATTCTGATGTGCGGCACGGTCAAGGCGATCTACAGTTCCCTGTTCGTCCTGGTGGCGATCCAGACCCTGAACGGCTGGGTACAGGGAATGGGCTGGCCGCCGGCGGGCAAGACCATGGTCCACTGGTTCTCAACCAGGGAACGCGGGCGCACCGTCTCGGTGTGGAACGTGTCGCACAACGTGGGCGGCGCCCTGGTGGCGAACTTCGCCCTGCTCGGCGTCACTCTCTTCAACGACTGGGGCGCCAAGTTCTACTTCAATGCGCTGATTGCCGCCGTGCTCGCGATCGTCGCGTACTTCCTGCTTCACGACACGCCCCAGTCGGAAGGCCTCCCGCCGGTGGAGGAATACAAGAACGACTATCCGCCGGATTACAGCGCGGACCATGAACGGACCATGGGTTTCCACGAGATCTTCTTCACCCACGTTCTACCGAACAAGTACCTGTGGGCGATCGCCATCGCGAACGCATTCATCTACTTCGTTCGCTACGGTGTGGTGAACTGGATTCCGACCTATCTCGAGACGGCCAAGGGCTTCTCGTTCCAGCAGTCGAGCATCGGCTGGTCGCTCTATGAGTACGCCGCGATCCCCGGCACCATCGCCTGCGGATGGGTTTCGGACAAGTGGTTCAAGGGCCGCCGCGCGCCCGCCACCATTCTTTTCATGGCCTTGACCCTGGTCGCGGTTCTGGTCTACTGGTTCAACCTGAAGGGACCGCTGTGGATCGACTATGCGGCCCTCATCGCCATCGGCTTCCTCATCTATGGCCCGATCATGATCGTCGGCCTCCACGCTCTCGACCTCGTTCCCAAGAAAGCAGCGGGCACCGCCGCCGGTTTCACCGGCTTCTTCGGCTACGTGTTCGGCTCGGCCCTTTCCGGGACGGGCGTCGGCTGGATCGCCGATCACTGGGGCTGGAGCGGGGTGTTCTCGACCATGGTCGCGTGCTGCCTGCTGACCATCGTGTTCAGCGCCTTCACCCTCGGCCACCAGGCCACCAGCGCGGAGCGTGCTTCGACTTAACTCTGATTTTACGTTTCGAGCCGACCGCGAATGGAGTATGGTCCGCGGCGTCAGTGGACGCATTCCCACAACGGAGGACTCTCATGAGAAAAGCTTTCGCCGTTCTTTCCCTTGTCTTCGCCTTGGCCCTGCCCGCGGCGGCGCAGTTCGAAACGGCCACGGTCCTCGGAACCGTGCGCGACAAGTCGGGTGCCATCACCCCCGGCGCCACCGTGACCCTCCTGAATCTGGACACCGGAACCGCGCAGACGAAGATCGCCGACGCGAAGGGCGGCTACGAGTTCTTCACCGTGCGCCTGGGCATGTACAAGGTCACCGCGACTCTCGACGGCTTCGCGCCGTCTTCCGTAGACCAGCTCCGCGTCGGAGTCGGAGCCCGTCAGCGTGTTGACCTGGTGCTGTCGCCCGGGGGCCTCACCGAGGCCGTCCTGGTGACCGCCGACGCAAGCCCGCTGGAGACGGAATCGTCGCAGCGTGGACAGGCCATCACCCACGAGCAGGCCGTGGCCCTGCCCCTCAACGGCCGCGACTACTCCGCCCTGACCCTGTTGACCACCGGCGTCCGCCAGTCCGCCATCGGCACGGGCAGCGCCTCCACGTTGCGCGAGGGATCGTTCAACGTCAACGGCCTGCGCAGCACCTTC
>JANMVV010000378.1:0-70379 GCA_031392925.1 Vicinamibacteria bacterium | reverse complement strand
CTCCGCGAGCCGCGCCTGGGCAAGGGCCAGACCCATCAGGGACTCAAGGTGACCGGTCAAGCCGTTGGCCTCGAACCCTTTTCAGGCGCATGGTGCGCCCCGGAAGATTCGAACTTCCAACCTACAGATTCGTAGTCTGTTGCTCTATCCAATTGAGCTAGGGGCGCGTGATCTCCACGCAGGAGGGTCAACAGCCAATTCTATAACAGGCTCTCGAATGACTTTCGTTTAGGGGAGAATAGATGCGTTGTCCACCTCCCAAGTCCTGGCCGCTGATGTGCCCGACCTCCCGATGAATGGTCGCTCTCGCGAGACGCACTGATGGCGGAGTCTCGTCTTCACGAGAGTCTGGCGCCTCGCGCTCTTTTCGGGTTCGGGCTCCAACTGGTGCTGCGACTTCGCGGGTTGGTCCTGATCCCCATCGTGGTGCGAGCCCTGCCGCCTTCAGAAGTCGGGCTGCTGAATCTCGGAAATAGCTTTGTCGGATGGCTCACGCCATTGCTCCTTCTTGGGATCAACACCGGCTTTGCGCTCCGGGTCGTCCATCTCACCGGTCCGGCGGTGCGACCCGCGGTCCTGAGCGTTCTTTCGTTCTCGACGTCAGTTTCGCTCGGTGGGACGATTCTGATTCTGGCCGCGGTCGATCACGGCCTTTTGGGGGCGGCGTTTGCGCCGCTCATCCCGGTCCTCATTCCTCTCGGGCTCCTCGCCATCGGGACGACCACGCGCGAAGTGGCCTCGGTATTTCCGCAAGTCCGTCAAGACCTTCGTTTCATTGGTCAGAACAGCATTCTCATGGACTTTGGCGGCGTCCTTCTAGCCATTGCCCTTGTCCTTGGGGGGTTCGGCGCGTACGGGGCCATTCTGGGGCCGGCGGTCCTGAGCCTCGCGGGGGCGACTTTGGCCGCGTCGTACTCGCTCAGACACGCTGAAGGACCCTGGTCTGTTGATCGTGCTTTCCTTGCTCACGCCCTGCGAGCCGCACTGCCGGTAGTGCCGTGGGCACTGGCCCTGTGGACTCTGCAATCGTCGGACTACTTCTTCGTGTCGTACTTTCGAGGCACCGCCGCGGTGGCCATCTACGGACTCGCGTACAACCTGGCCTCACCGACCCTTATGGCCATGGCCGCCATGAATCTCACCTACCTTCCGACCTGCGTCGAGATTCTGGGCCGGGGTCGCCTCGAGTTCGCGAAATTCATCGACAACTCCACGAGGCTCTTCGCCCTTGGCGGAATCGCGGCGGTTGCCTTCGCGGTGGTCGCAGGACCAGGAATGACGACCTGGTTTGCCGGACCCGGTTACGCCGAGTCGGGGCGTCTGCTTCCGGTGGTGGTCTCCGCCTACGCACTGCTCTCGCTCGCCCAACTGCAGCAGTTTGTCCCCAGTGCCATGACGCAGGATCTGTCCGGAGCCGCGCGCGCCTATGCCTGGGCAGCGGGGCTGAATATCATGGCCAATTTCGTGCTTGTGCCTCGTTATGGCTACTGGGGAGCCGCCTGGGCGACCCTCGGGTCGTACGGCCTGGCGCTTCTTCTTCTGGTGCGGGACGTCCGGGCATTGCTGCCGGAGATGGCATGGCCCAAGATGATTGACCGACTGACCATCCTGACCATCGCTTCGTCCGGCGTCGCTCTCCTGCTGAGACCGCTCGCCACCGGACCGCTCGCGGCGGTGGGCCTCGGTTTGGTTTCGCTGATCTTGGTCGCGGCGTTCAGCGTGGCCCTCAGGCTCATTACCCGCAACGATTTGGCGGGCTGGAGGCCGACATGGCGTTAGAGCTTCTGATTGTCACCGGCCAGTTTCGGCCGCTGGTGGGCGGGGCGGAACGTCAGGCCGAGAGACTCGCGGCGGAACTTCTGCGGCAGGGACATCGGGCCGAGGTCGTGACGCGTCGGCTCGAGGTGGATCATCCGGTGGTGGAAATCGTGGCCGGCGTCCCGGTTCGACGTCTGGGTTTTGCCGCGCGGGGTCCCTTTCGCATCCGAAAGGCGGAACGGGCCACGTTCGCTTTTCGTCTCTGGCGGGATCTGGCCTCGAACCCGTCGGGGAGACCTGTTCTCGTCCAACAGCTTCTCTATCCCGCCCTGGTCGCGGGTCTGGTTCCAAAGAGCAACCGCTGGCCGCTCATTCTCCGCGTGTCGAGCACGGGGGAGACCAGCGATTTCCGGGCCTGGGGCATGTTCTCGCCCCTCGTGCATCGCTTTCTTCGTACCCGGGTCTCCGCGCTGGTCGCGTTGAACGAAGCCGGCCGAGCCGAGGGCCTGGCCGCGGGCTATGCGGCGTCGCGGATCGTCGTCATTCCGAATGGCGTCGCCGTGGGCCCACCCCCGGAGCCGCGGCCCATCGATAGAGCTCTTCGCGTGGTCTATGTCGGCGGCCTGCGTCGCGAGAAGCGCGTCGACCTTCTTCTTGGTGCGTGGAAACAATCCGGAGTGGAAGGCGAGCTCACGATCATCGGAGAAGGGCCGGAAAGAGGCCGCCTGGAGCAGCTCGCCTCACGCCTTGGAATCGCGGTCTCCTTTGCCGGCAATCGGGACGATCCGACGCTCTTCCAAAGGGAGGCCGATGTCATGGCCCTTCCATCCGATGCCGAAGGGATGTCCAACGCCTTGATCGAGGCCATGGCGGCCGGATGCGCCTGCGTGGCCACGTATGTCGGAGGCAACGTGGACTGCCTGGCGCCGGGAATGGCCGCGCCGGCGCCGGGCGAAGTGCTCGAGGGGCGGTTTGGCTGGCTGGTTCGAAGGGGAGATATGGCCGCGCTGGCTCTTGGGCTGCGTGGTCTTGCCGCCGACTCCGGGCTCAGAAATCGCCTGGGCCAGGCGGCCCGCGAGCGGGCCTGCTCCGAATATGCCCTGCCGCGGGTCGCCGCAGCCTACGCCGACCTTGCGCGCCGCCTCCTCGAGGAGCGACGGGCCACTACTTGAGGTCTTTGTTTCTCTCCATGTCCATCCAGAGGGCGAAGAGGATGCTCTGGATGCCAACGATCATGCAGAAGGCGGCGAAGATCACCGCGACCGCCGTGACGGTTCCGAAAAACATGCGCAGGTAGGCGAGATACAGGCCGAACACTCCGCCGGCGAAGGTGAGCATGAAGCCGAAGGAGAGGAAGAACACCAGTGGATGGAAGTCCCGGATGATGTACTTCTCCTTCATCCTCCAGAAGTAACACCGGAAGAGCAACCAGGAGATGGTCGGGATGACCTTGTGCAGCCGGATTCCCGAGACTTCGCCGACGTTGTAGACGGGCTTGATCGGGACATCCCGCACCCGGAAGTCGTAGTTGTTGAGCTCGACGAGGAGGTGGTTCGGGAAACCGTATCGGGGATAGAGCCGTCGCAGCTGAAGGACGGCAAGGGCCTCGGCGGTGACCACGGTGTAGCCGGTCTGCGAGTCCGCCACATGCCAGTATCCGGAGGCGATCTTGGTGAGAAGAGAGAGCACGGCGTTTCCGAGGTATCGGGTGCGCGGGATGAGTTTCCAAGCCTCGCCGGTGATCAGGCGATTGCCTTTGGCATAGTCAACCTGGCCACGCGCGCACGGGGCGAGAAGTTTGGGGAGGTCCTCGGGATCCATCTGTGCGTCGCCCGCCATCACGGCCACGAGGTGCTTCTCCGGGGAGATTCTGAGTGCCGCCTCATACCCGGTCACGATGGCGCCTCCGACCCCCTGGTTCTGTGGATGCCTGATCACCATCAACCTATCGCCATGCTGCGCCTTGAGCGCGGCCAGCCGGTCGGCGGTCTTGTCCTCGGAGGCGTCGTCCACCACGATGATGTGGTCGACGAACGACGGGATGCCGTTTATGACGCGATCGATCAGGAGCTCTTCGTTGTGAGCGGGGATGACGACCGAGACGCGATGTTCCTGAAACAAGGTGAGTGCCCTGGGACGAGTCTATTTCTTTGCGAGACGAAAGACGCGGAAGTCCTTGGAGTCCTGATAGACGAGGACCAGGCTTAGACGTTCCGCGTCGTTCTCGCCGTTTTCATCGGTCATCACGGGCGTCGGCTCTCCCGGCCCGAGAAGGAGGTCGGTGACCGAAAAGGCCGCGGCGAGTCGTGCGATGGGTCGGCCCTTGAGCGTCGATTCCAGGAGCCGCGCGCGGCGGGCGGGCTCGGGGACCGAAAGGCCGCGGGCGTCGGGGTCGAGGGGTGGAAACAGAACGCGTCGTCCGGCTACCGCCGCGATGGGAATACTGTAGGACCGCGAGGCGAGAACCACGCCACTTCGAGGCACGTTCGCGGCGACCCAGTCCAGGAGCCTTCGAAGCGCGACGCCCTCATTGCGCGACTCCGCGAATCCGGGAACAGTCTCCGTCGGAGTCCACCAGAACAGGCCACTTCCGGCGAAGGCGGCGAGAAGCAGAAGCGCCTCGATCCTGAGAGCCGCTTCCGCTGAAAATGACCACCGACGGATGGCGGCGCGCAGGGGAGAAGCCAGGATCATTGAAATGCACACGAGGACAAGGGCGCCAAGAGCGCTGGCTTCCGCGCCGCCATCCATGGCCCTGTCCGTGGCCGCAACCGCAAGCAGCCCCCCGCACCAGCCGGTGCGGGAATGATTGAAGGCCCTCCGAAATTCTCGCCGTCGCGCGAGAACCGCTGCGACTCCAACCCCCGCCGCGGTGATCATGAGAAGGGAAGGCCGACACAGGACGGCACTGTAGGGGGCGATGCCCGGCCACAGTCCCCCTCCAAGACCGAGGGCGGCCGCGAAAGCAGCGTTGGTCGGGGTTCGGACGAACAACCAGGGGAGAAGAACCACCAGGCCAAGGAATAGCAGGGTGAAGACCTGAGGCGTCGCGTGTACGAGTTCCAAAGGGAGGCCGCTCGCCGAGAGAGCGGCCGGGAGAGATGACTCGGCTCGAGTTCCAACCACAAAACCCCCTCGGCCAGGCTCGGCCCGGGCGTTGACTCCGGCCTGGGCCCATTGGCTCCCGAGCGTTGTGCCCTCGAGACCCAGCGGTGACACGATCTGGCCGAGCCAGTATGAAAGACCCAGGGCGCCGCCCAAAGACAAGAGAAGGAGGGCAAGGCGAGGAGCCCGATTGAGCCACGCCAGCGCGGCCATGAAGGCGAACATGAACAAACCCACGCGCAGCGCCGGGATCGCCGCAGGTTCGGCCAGCATCCTCGCGACGTCTGGCGGCCACTGAAAGCCTCCCATCATCGATTGCCGGCTTCTTGACGGATCTTGAAGATCATCACCCGCCGGGCTGCGAACCGGCGGTCGTACACCGTCTCGAGATGATGGCGAGACTTGAGCAGATCGAGCGTGACGTCGGGCGCCTGCTCCATCGGGCTCGAGGTGGCGAGGACGTACTGAATCGCATAGCGATCGCGGCCTTCGGCCAGGAGCGCTGGCTCCCCGCCTCTCAACAGGGCCCTCTCAACCTCGGACCGATGCGGCTCGTCGTTGGGGTAGTTGAGTGAGTTCGAGAGAAGGACGCGCCGCGCGCCATATGCGGCAATCCATCGGGCGTATTTTCGGTCGCCGGCGAAGACCGCCTCGCGCGGTGTCGTGTCCCTGATGAAGCGGGTCGGCTCCGCGATCCAGTCGGGAAGGGGCCTGCGCGCGGCTACGAAGTACTGATCCATCAACGGGGGATCCCACCAGGCGGGTAGAAGGGAGGGCAGCAGGAGGGCGAGTGATACGGCGGCGGCCAGTCCGATCTGGCGTTCGCGGCCATCGATGCCGCCGCGGACCCGGGCCAAAATGGAATGAGCCGCCTTGAACATTCCAACCCCGGCAAAGAGCCCGGTCCAGAACCGGCACCAGTAGAAGACCTCGTCCTGCTCTCGAGCCTGGCCGAACAGGCCCAGAATCGGGAAGGCCTGCCAGACGATGTGTGCGGTCAGCCACTGACCGGCGAGGATCCGGGCCAGGCGAGTCCCCTCTCCATAGGTCCGCCACGCCCCCCAGGCGCTGAACAGCACAAGGACCCCCAGCCGGAGCGGCGCTTCGAGAGGTCGCTCAGAGAAGGGAGAAAGTCGATACGCGTCGTTGCCGTGAAGGAAAGGGTACGCAACCACCAGCATCACCAGGTAGGGACTCACGATCAGGAGGTTTGCGCCTATGGCCGTCCCCGCATCGACCACATCGGCGACCCGATCGACCCTCTTGGTCGCCCACGAGAGAACGAGGAAGACGACGAGCCCGGCCACGAAGAGGGCCATGTGAATTACGAACGCCCAGCCGACGAGCTGGAGCACGAAGCCTGCGGAAAGGCGAGTCTTCCAGGTCCTGGCTCGCGAGATCGAGAGCGCCGCGATCGGGACCAGCACCAGACCGAGGGCGTGATTCGGCTTGAGAAGGAACGTGAGTGCCCAGGGATTCCGAAAGGGGCCGGAGAAATCTCCGGGAGTCGACAGGAGAAGAAGAGCGCCCAGGGCCGCGAACGAAGCCTCGGCGTCTGACTGCGCCCCGGAAGGCATGCCACGGATCCAGGCGAAGCGAATGGCGAAGAGCAGGGCGAGCCCCACGAACAGAGGCGCCCACTGAAAGACGACGGCTACCCGGTCGACGTTAAAGCCGGCGGCGAGAGCGGTCAGCAAAGGCCAGAGTGGTTCGAAGTGAAGGTGATCCACCTGGAACGTACGCAGCGGCGAAAAGCCGAGGGCCACCACATTGGCCCAGCCGAGATGATTCTCCCGATCCGTGCTGCCATTGGCGCCGTAGACATTGGGAAGAGGGAACATGGTGGCGAGCCAGGCGAGCGCATGGCCGATGACGCCGACCCAGAGCACAACTCGGCCGACCCGCCGGCCGTCGGAACGACGCGCAACCAGCCCTGCGCCGAGCAGCGCCATCGAGGTGAAGGCGAGCCGCATCATGGCCGCGAACAACGAGACATCGAGATCGTTGATGCCGAATCCGAGCAGATTCATCATGGACTCTACCCGCGCCTCCAGGCGAGGCTTGCCGCGTCCAGGATTCTGGGGCCGAGCGGCGAAGGTCGGCGCGGTCCGGTAAGAACACGCCGATAGAGGGCTTCCACCCGCCGGGCCTCATCGGGGAGGGACGCCTGCGCGAGGACCCGCTGCAAGCCGGCGGTCCGGAGGCGGGAGCACAGGCTCGGGTCGACCAGGAGGCGCGATACGGTTGCTGCGATGGACGAAGCATCGAGACCGGCCATGAGGACCTCGACCTCGTCTCGGACCAACTCTTCGTAGGCGGGGAGACGACCGAGGACGATCGGAGTCTCGCTCGCCAGGCTCTCGAACAGCGTCTGAGGCAAACCATCGGAGAAGGGAACGCTGATGACCACAGTGGCCAGGGAAAGAAAATCAGGCATGTCGTCATAGCCGATGGGTCCGACGAAGCGAACGCGGGCCTCGATGCCGAGCTCGGACACCCGGCGCCGAAGAGCCGCGGCGTATTCCGGATCCTCCCGATGCCGGCTGAGAAGGAGCGTCGTATTGGGAGCACAGGCCAGGATGCCCGCCATGGCCTCCACGATCAGATGGATGTTGTAGAGCGGGCGCAGGCTGCGTGGACTCAGCAGGATGGGCCCGGTCGAAAGGGCCAGCTTCCGTCGCAGGGCCTCGGCCCTGGAGGGATTCCGTTTGAACCGCGAGGTTTCGATGCCCCACCGCACTGTTTCCGTCTTGCCGGAGTAGTCGCCATAGCGAGCGATGTCCTGTCGCAGAGCCGTCGACTTGGCGAGCAGCAGATCCGCCTCAGACAACAGCCGCCTCGTGGCTCGATGGTCGAGGGCGTTGGCCCGGCCCATGTGTTGCTCGGGTTGGACGTCTCCTCCCATCACGGTCACCACGAGGGGCCGAAGGCCGGAAGCGAGGGCGAGGCTGCCCAGCCTGCCCCCGGCATAGTGCACGTGCAGGAGATCCGGCTGGAACTCGCGCAGATCGCGTTCGAAGGAAAGAAACGCGCGGAAGCCTTCGAAGGGCGTGCGGGGGAGCGGACGAGTGCAGACCTCGATTCCCGAATGGGGAAGGACCTCCCCCAGGGTCACCAGGCGGACGCGGTGTCCGAGCGAGGCGATGGCCCCTCCGCGCACCAGGGCGTGCACCGTGGACCCATTCCCCACCATGACGATTCTGAGCGGCCGGTCTCCTGCCTCCGATCCCACGGTGCCGGCCCTCGCGTTCACCGCAGGAGGCAGGCGGCGATTCGCTCGCCGCTCCGCCCATCTCCGAACGCGTCGCTCGCCACGGATCGAGACGCCCGCAAGCCCTCATCCTTGAGCAGGCGCGTTGCCGCTTCGAATATCAAATCCGGATCCACCCCGACCAGTTCGCCCACGCCGCATTCCACCGCCTCGGCGCGTTCGGTCACGTTTCGAGCGATCAGCAGAGGTATCCCAAGTACCGCGCATTCCTCCTGGACGCCCCCGCTGTCGGTCAACACGAGGGTGGAGCGGGTGAGGAGTTTCAGGAACTGGGGATAGAGCAGAGGGGGAAGGAGGTGGATGCCGGGGATGCCGCTCAGGCGGTCTCGGATCGGCTTCGCGGCCGCGGGATTCAGATGAACCGGGAAAGCGATTTGAAGACCTTCGCCCGACTGCTTGGCGAGGCGTACGAGGGTCGCCGCGAGGTCGGCAAGGCCCCGGCCCTGGTTTTCCCTCCGGTGCGCGGTAACCAGCATGAGGGGCCGTTTCGAGCTGAGTATGGTGGAAATGTTCGCATCGTCCGCGAGGCCGGGCAGGACTCTGGCGCGAATGTCCCGGAGCGCGTCCACGATGGTGTTGCCGACCATGTGAATATTCGCGTCCAGGATGCCCTCGCGAAGAAGATTGGCGCGCGCCCTTTCGGTGGGCGCGAAATGCAGGGTCGCGATGCGCGCGACGATCTGTCGATTGAGTTCCTCGGGGAAGGGCTCTCGTGGGCGGCCCGTGCGCAGGCCGGCCTCGACGTGGGCCACGGGTATGTCGTGGTAGTAGCCCGCGAGCGCTCCCATCGCCACCGAGGTCGTGTCGCCCTGAACAACGATCCAGGCCGGTCGCCGGCGCCGGAGAGGTTCATCGAAGGCCGCGAGCAGGCGCGATGAAAGCTGGGCAAGCGAAGGCGCTCCGTCTTCGATGGCGAGTGAGAACGTCGGGGGAAATCCGAGGACTTCCATCAGGGGTTCGACCATCTCCTTGTGCTGCCCCGTGGTCATCACCGCGACATCCGCGCCCCGTGCGCGCAGAGCGAGGTAGACGGGCAGGAGCTTGATGGCCTCGGGCCGCGTGCCGACGACGAGCAGAACTTCAGGCATGAGGGCGGAGACGGCTTAACACCAGGTCAACGAGCCAGGGGAGCGGGTCAACCATATCAGAGAGAAAACGGGCTCTCGCCTCGATGAATTGAGTCCTCGGGCGGTGTCCATTCAGGATTTCGGCAAGCCGGGCCAGGAGCAACGCTTCGTCGCCGGGAGGAAATCCAAACGCGAGGCCGTAGTTCTCCAGCTCTTTAAGGTAGGAAATTCGGCCCACAAAGTCGTTCAACCTCAACGCCGGAGTGCCAAGCACCGCCGCCTCGGCGGTCATGGTCTGACCGTCGCCGATGAAGAACTCCGCCGCGGCGAGAGCATGGTGCAGACGCTCTGGAGGGAGTCGCATCAACCTCCAACGCCCCGGCAGATCCTGAGCCTTTTCGAGCGACGCAAAGACCACCAGGTCTTCCGGGAGCTGGTTTCCGATGGTCTGGAGCAGGCTTCGCCCGATGCCGCGGACACCGGTGTCGTGATGAGCGTCGAGAGCGGAAAGGCGAACGACCCCGAAGGGCTCGGTGGCGCCGAGCCCCAGCTCGCTCCGGATCGCCGGGTCGGGCTGGAATCGCGCTGGGTGCAGATAGAAGAGCTGCTGATTCCCCCGGTACGTCACCTGCCTTGGGTGATTCTCGAAGTCAAGGCACGCGGGCTTCACGATCAGGTCCGCGAGCGGGTAGGCGAGACGCGCGAACAGAGGCACGGCCGCGGCATCGTCGTCATTGATCACGACCGATAACGCTCCGCTGAGGCGTCCGACTCGTGCGGCGTGAACGCTGGTTCCGATGATCGCCGCCGGCCGCTCGGCCAGAGCGAGGCGCAACAGCCTCGCCTCCCGGGTCACCAGTTCGACGGCGGCGCCCACGAGCCCGCGCCGACGCTTGGCCAGGGTCGACGCCTTGATTCCGAATCCCTCGAGCAGGCCGAGGGTGACGTCCTTGTCCCGAGCGAAGACGCGGGCCGCGAAACCCTCGCTCCGAAGAGCTTCGATAACCGGGCGCAGCATGAGCGCCTGGACAGGATGGCTGATGTCGAAGAACAGGGGGCCGAGGCCTCGACCCTTACCGACCATCCACCACCTCGCAAAACCACAGCTCCAGACACAGCAGGGCCCAGAGTCGGTAGCCGTGGACCTCGCGGCCCGAAACATGATCCGAGATCAACCGCTCCACCGCCGCGGGGTTGAAGAGTCCCCGTTCGCGAGCCCGTTGAGAGAGAAGAATGTCGCGGACCATCGGTTGGAGTTCACCCCCGAACCAGTGGTTGATCGGAATCCCGAAACCCATCTTGGGTCTATCGATAACCGACGCGGGCAGGTGCTTTCGAGCCAGGGCTTTGAGGACGAGTTTGCCTTGGGACTGGTTTGCGCCGACCGCATCCGGCAGTCGCAGCGCCCACTCGACAAGCTCGTGGTCGAGGAGCGGCGAGCGTCCCTCGAGAGAGTTGGCCATGGTGGCGATATCGACTTTGGTGAGAATGTCTCCGGGAAGGTACGTCATGGCATCGCTGTATTGAAGCAGGCGGACGCCGATCGGCTCCCCGCACTCTTTCATGAACCCATAAGTCCACTGGAACGAATCCACTGCATTGACCTGACTCCGCATCTCGTCCGAATAGATGAAACACTTCTGCTCCGGCGAGAAGTAGGACATGATCCTCGCATAGGCCTCGCGGGGATCGTGGCCGGCGCCGGCGAAGGCGCGCCGGGCGCGGAGAGGCAGGGCGCGCCACTGAGACAACGCTCGCGCCACCGGAGCCAGCGGCATCAGGATTCGCGCCAGCTTAAAATACTGAAGGGCCCGATACCGGTCGTAGCCCGCGAAGAACTCGTCGCCCCCGTCGCCATTCAAGGCCACGGTGACGTGCTCGCGCGTGAGTTTCGCGAGGTAGTAGGAAGGCAGGGCGGAGGAATCCGCGTAGGGCTCGCCGTAATGCCGCACGAGTTTCGGCAGAACCTCCGCGGCATTCGCCTTCACCACGAACTCGTGATGGTCGGTCGCGTATCGCTCCGCCACCGCGCGGGCGTGCGGGAGTTCGTTGAAGCCGCTCTCCTCGAAGCCGATGGAGAAGGTCTTCACCTTCGTGAACTCGGACATCAGGGCCACGATGAGCGAAGAATCGACGCCGCCGGAGAGAAAGGCGCCCAGGGGAACTTCGCTCATGAGGCGCTTGCGCACCGCTTCCTTGAGGCGCCGCTCCGTCTCCGCGACCGCGTCCTCCATGGTGAGGTCGAGCCGCGGCGTGCAGCTCGGCTGCCAGTAGCGAGAGAGCTTCGCGGAGCCGCCCTCGAAGACCAGGACATGCGCGGGGGGCAGTTTCCGTATCGCTTTGAACCCTGAGGCCGGAGCGGGGACGTACTGATAGGTCAGGTAGTCGTGGATCGCGAGCCGGTCCACGTCGCGCGAAACCCGCTGGTCCGCGAGCACCGCTGAGAATTCACTGCCAAACGTGATCCTGCCCTGTGATTCCGCGTAGACGAGGGGCTTCTTGCCCAGCCGATCGCGCCCGAGCAGCAGGCGCTGCCGATCTTCGTCCCAGATGGCGAAGGCGAACATGCCATGGAGGTGTTTCGGCACTTCGTCGCCCCACTGCTCGTAGCCATGGACGATGGTTTCCACGTCGGAGTGGGTCTTGAAGCGATGCCCCAGCAACTCGAGTTCGCGGCGTAGATCGAGATAGTTGTAGATCTCGCCGTTCGCCATGACGTGGATCCGGCCGGTCTCGTTGGAGATGGGCTGAGCGCCGCCCGCGACGTCGATGATGGAGAGCCGCCGGAACGAGAAGCCGGCGCGTCCGAAGACTTCCACGCGTCCGTCATCGGGGCCGCGATGGGCGATGGCCTGCCCCATCCGCTCCAGAAGCTCACGCGAAGGAGCGCCCTCCGCTTCGACGACACCCGCGATTCCGCACATGGAACCGCAAGGTTACCTTCGGCTTGCTAGCCGAACATCAGGATGAAGCCCACCTTGACCGCAAGGTAGACAACCCACGGGATAGCGATGCCCCACAGGCCGGTGCTCAAACCGCGCTTTCCCGCGACCGCGAAGCCGGTGGCGAACAGGAAGAGGGTCCACAGCGAGAAGAGATCGAAGCTCGAGAGCAGGCTCCAGATCCATCGGGACGTGCTGCCGGGTTCGAAGAAGATCGTCGGGTTCGCCTGGATGATCTGGTTGGGATCGACATTCCAGTCGCCTTTCAGCCAGAAGACCAGCAGCATGATCGGGGTCTGGAGAAGGCCGAGGGCCGCGAAGGTCCAGGCCACCGTGGCGAGCGATCGCATGAACGACACATCCGCGGCCATGAAGAACCGGAAGATGAACATGAAGATCCCGGCGAGGACGAGGTCCATCACCACGGGCACGAAGAAGGGAGCGATGCGTCCCCAGGTCCGCATGAATCGCGCCTGGGTGTTGATGATCTGCTCCACCTGTTCGGCGGGCATCTGCTGGATCCGCGAGTTCTGCTCCATCTGCGCCTTCATGAACTCCCGGGCATCCATCTTCTCCAGCCAGACGGAGGTGAAGAGCACGCCCATTGCGATCTGAAGAACGATGGCCATCCAGACCCGCGGCCGGACGAAGATCTTCGAAAAGGTCTCCGTGGGCTCGAAGTAGAGGTTGAACAGATTGCCGAGGAACGAACCGGAGTCCGCGGGTGGAACAGCGGGGGGGGCTGGAGTTTCGGTCACGAGGGTCTCCTCGCGGCTGAATCTACTCGTATCTGAGGGCGTCGATGGGATCGAGCTTCGCCGCCTTGAGGGCGGGCCACAAGCCGAAGAACAAACCGACCACCAGCGAAGATACGAACGCCGCTCCCACCCACTGGGGCTGGAAGGCCGCCGGGAAGGGAGATAGTGCGTTCACGATGGCCGCGAAGCCGCCGCCGATAAAGATGCCGAGGATCCCGCCCACGCCGGTGAGGGTCATGGCTTCGGTCAGGAACTGCCAGAGGATGTCGCGTCTCTTGGCTCCGAGCGCCTTGCGAATGCCGATCTCCCGCGTTCGCTCGGTGACGGAGACCAGCATGATATTCATGACCCCCACCCCGCCTACCACCAGGCCAATCGACGAGATGGCGATCATAACCAGATAGATCCCGCCCGTGATCTGGTTGTAGAGGTCGGTGATCGCGTCCTGGGTGAAGACCGCGAAGGTGTCCTTCGCGAAGAATTTCAGACGGCGCTTTCGCCGCAAGGTCTCGCGAATCTGTTCCTCGGCCTGGGCGAGGCGTTCGGGCGACACCGCCTTGATGTCCGCCGCGTAGCCCTGGAGCCCCATGAAGTTCGCGGGGGGAAGACTCTTGAGGGGCGCGAGAATGAAATTGTCCCGGTCGATGAACAGGAATTTCCCCTGTCGCTCGGTCACGCCGATCACCCGGAACTTCCTCCCGTCGATGGACAGTTCCTTGTCGAGAGGGTCGAGTCCCGGGAAGACCGCATCCACGATCGCGGGTCCGATCACGACCACGGGGGCGGAGCGCGAAGTCTCGCTCTCGTTGAAGAACCGCCCTTTCTCGACGAAGACGTTGTGCACCCCCTCGTAGTCGGGGGTGGTTCCGAACACCTGCGCGGAGTTGATCCGGAATTCCTTGTACTTGATCATGTCGGCGCGCACGAACTCGAGCGGGCTGATCTGGGACACGTAGGACAGCTCGCGGATGGCCTTGACCTCGTCGTCGGACAGGAGTTTGCGCCTTCGACGCTCCTCCGCCGGGACACTTTCCCCGGGCTGGAAGGGTCGGACCAGGATGAAGGCCGATCCCAGCTTGTTGAGCTGGGAGGAGAGAGAGTTGTTCAGGCCGGCGATGATGGAGGACACCACGGACACGGTCATGATGCCCATGACGACGCCAAGGATGGTGAGCGAGGCGCGCATCTTGTAGGAAACGAGGGAGGACAGGCCCATCTTGACGGCCTCCCACAAGCCGAACAGGGCGATGCGGATTGAACCTTTCCGGGCCATGGTTACTCGCTCCTCAGGGCGACCACGGGATCGAGAGCGGCCGCCCGCGCGGCCGGATAGATCCCTGCCACCAGACCGACCACGGTGGACGACACCACGGCCACCAGGACCGCCCACAACTGCACGGGCGCGGAGAATTCGTCACCCACGATGCCCGACATCAGCTTGCCCACGAAGAACGAGAAGATCGCGGCCCCCAGCACGCCCAGGACGCCTCCGATTCCGGTGAGAAGAACCGATTCGACGATGAACTGCTTCTGGATGTCGCCGCGACGCGCGCCCAGCGCTTTGCGAACGCCGATCTCCTTGATGCGTTCGGTGACCGAGACCAGCATGATGTTCATCACCACCACACCTCCGACCAGCAGACTGATCCCGGTGACCACCAGGGTCACCACGTAGATTCCCTGGGTGGCGCTGTTCCAAAGATCCATGATGCTCTCCCCGGTCTCGATGCTGAAATCGTCGGGTTGGGTGTACTCGAGGTGGCGACGATTGCGCAGGGCGAGCCGGGCCTGATCCTGAGCCTGTTCGAAGACCGCCATCGATTGAGCCTCGACCTGAATGGTCACCGACCGTCTTGATCCAAATGCTTTCCGGAACGCGGTAATGGGCGTCCAGACGAAGTCGTCCTGGCTCTGACCGAAGACCTTGCCCTTCTTTTCTCCGACGCCCACCACGCGCAGGCGGTTTCCATCGATGATGATCTCCTTGCCCAGAGGTTCGGCATTCGGAAAGAACGCCTCCATCACATCCGTTCCTATGACCGCGACCGGTCGGGCGGAGTCGATATCGTCGTTGATCAGGTGCCGGCCCACCAGCAGATTTCGAATCGCGCCGATGCGGGAGTAGTTCTCGGTGATGCCCATGACCTGAACGCCTTCGTGGCGGACTGATCCGTACTTCACCGTCCGGCCGGTTGCCAGCACGCCTCCGACTTCCGAGCAAAGCGTGCAGGCTTCCTTGACCAGATCGATGTCGCGCAGAACGAGATCCTTGCGCTTGTTGAACTCCCGGAACTGGTCGAAGGAAACGATGACGTTGGGGAATTTCTGAATGGTGAAGCTCTTGGTTCCGAGGGCGAGGACCTTGTCGGCCATGTACCGGTCGAGCCCGTCCGTGATGGCCACCACCGCGATCACCGAGGCAATGCCGATCACCACGCCCAGGATGGTGAGCACCGACCGCAATTTGTTCGCCTTCACCGAGGCAATGGCAATACTGATCGCTTCATGAAACGGCATCAGTGCGCTCCTTGACGAAGGGGACGGGAGGCTACCCGCCTCAAGCCTTCTTCGGACTCAATTCGTCGCTGGCAATCTTGCCATCGCGGATCATGATGACCCGATGCGCGTGTTCGGCGATATCACGTTCGTGCGTGACCAGGATGATCGTGTTCCCCGCCTCATGGAGCCGCTCGAAGAGCCGCATGATCTCCTCGCCGGTGGTCGAGTCCAGGTTTCCCGTGGGCTCGTCGGCGAGCAGAATCGCCGGGCCCATCACCAGGGCCCGGGCGATGGCGACGCGCTGCCGCTGGCCGCCCGAGAGCTCGTTCGGCTTGTGGCTCATGCGCGTTCCAAGTTCGACCTTCTCGAGCGCCTCGCGGGCCCGATCCATCCGCTTGCTCTTCGAAATGCCCGCGTAGACCAGGGGAAGTTCGACGTTCTCCAGAGCGGAAGCTCGAGGGAGCAGGTTGAAGGTCTGGAAGACGAAGCCGATGTCCTTGTTACGCACCTCGGCGAGGGCGTCGTCGCTCATCTTGGACACGAGCTGGTTCCGCAGGTAGTACTCCCCCTGCGACGGCGTGTCGAGGCATCCGATGAGGTTCATGAGCGTCGATTTGCCCGAGCCCGACGGGCCCATGATGGCGAGGTACTCGTTGGGCTGAATCTCGAAGGACACTCCCCGCAGGGCGTGGATCGTCTCTTCTCCCATCTGATACGTGCGCCAGAGGTCGACGCAGCGGATGATCGATGAGGCTTCGCTCGTCTCGCTCACTTGGCCGCCTTGCTTTTCGTCTGTTCCTCGAACTTGAGCTGCGCATCGTTGCGCAGGGTCCGCAGGGTTCGATACGAGCCGATCACGATTTCCTCGCCGTCCTTCACGCCGTCGGTGATTTCGATGTCGGTGTCCCCCACGATTCCGGTCTTCACCGCCTTGAAGACCGCCTTGCCGGCCTGGATCACGAAGACGCCTTCCTTCTCTTCGAGCTTCGCGGTGCGGGTGGGGGTGTTCGCGGAATCGCCGGCGCCGGCCTGGCCGATCGCCGGATCCACCACCTTGCCGTCCTTGTCGACCTGTCGAACCACGACGGCCTGGATAGGCGCCGCGGTCACGCCTTCGCGGCGGGCGGTGATCACATCGGCGGTCGCGTTCAATCCCGGGCGGAGCGTGGCGGGCGGATCCTTCAGCGTGACCGTGACCTTGAAATCCTTCGCCTGGTTGGAATTGTTCACGTTCGAACCGGTGGCTGCGGCGGCGCCGCGCGGGATCGCCGAAGAGCCGATTTCCGTAACTTCGCCCTTGATGATCGAGCCCTCGAGGGCGTCCACCCGCACCTCGGCGGTCTGGCCCAGAGCCAGGTTCCGGATGTCGGTTTCGTCGACCAGAATCTCGACCTCCATGACCGAGAGGTCCGCGACGATGCAGATGACGGTCGGAGAGAAGCTCTGAGCGCCGATGACGGTCTCGCCCTCTTCCTTCTGGAGGCTGGTGACCACGCCGTCCATGGGCGCCACGACAATGGTCTTGCCGAGGTCGTCCTGGGTGGTGGCCACTACCGCGGCCTGCTGGGCAATGCGCTTGCGCTGCGACTCGACCGCGGCCTGCTTCATCTTGAACTCCGACTCGGCCTGCTCCAGGGCCTGATCGGCGATGAGCTTGTCGGCGTGCATTCTCTTCTGGCGCTCGAGCGCCTGCCGGCTCAGTTCGAGGTCGGCGAGCGAACGATCGAGATCGGACCGCGACGCTCCGAGGCTGGCTTCGGACTGCCGCGCGCCTTCCTCGTAGCGCTTGGCGTCGATCCTGGCCAGGATCTGGCCGCGCTTCACCCGGTCGCCTTCCTTGATCAGGAGACGCACGATCCGGCCGGCCACGTCGGAGGAAACGTTGACGAACTTCTTGGGCCGGATCTCTCCAGAAGCGGATACCTTGGAGACCAGGTCCTTCTTGCCGACCTTGCCGGTCTGAACTTCGATCTTCTTCCCGCTGGCCCGGGCCACACTTCCGGCGATCACGCCGCCGATCACCACGAGCGCCCCGATAAACAGCGCGATTTTCTTGCCCTTCGACATGAACCCTCCAGAATTGCCGGCCGTGGACGGGACCCGCCTGTCGTCCATCAGTATGAATACGGAACGTGCCGCGCTTAAGTTCCGAGCGCGTTATCTTACGTTCGCTCATGAAGATGGACCAAGACCCTGAGGAAGCCGGGCCCGCGAAAATCCACCCCGGGCGCGGCCGGATGAACGCCCGCGTCCTCATCCCACGGGTGATTCGACCCGGAGATCCCGTCACCACGCAGACTTGACCGCCGGTGTCCTCGGTTTCGCCATCTTGTCATCGGGGCGGGACAAACGCGGCTCCCCCAGGCGCCCTTCCGGGGGTTGGGCCTGGGCACACGGTTTGCTTCGGTTCAAGGACGGCAGGGTCTCTTCCGGAGCCTGCCGATGAGGTTTCAACCCATGAAGACACTAAAAGTCATCGGAATGGTCCCCCTGGTCCTGGTTGCCGCGACCGCCTTCTCGCAAGGCGATAATCACGCCGTCCCCCGTGGCGGTGGGGGTGGCGGCGGCTCTTCCGAGGGCGCTCGGCATACCGGGGGTGGCGGGGGCTCGCAGGCCAGCGGAGGTGGCGGTGGCTCGCAGAGCGGCGGGAGTGGCGGAGGCGCCCCAAGTCAGGGCGGTTCGGGCGGCGGGTACAGTTCTTCGGGAGCCGAGGGCCGTCGGCCGCGGCCGGGGACAGGCACCGGCCATCGCGACACCTACGGCAATGAGTACAACCACTATGGCCGCCCCGCGTATTACGGCTATGGCGCTTATTACGGCTACCCCTACTCCTCGTATTACTACAGTCCGTATGCCTATTGGGGCTACCCGGGTTATGGGGGGGGCCTCGGCTACGGCTACGGCTATGGTTATGGCGCCTATGGCTACGGTTATGGCGACAATTACGGTTACGCCCCTGCGCCCTACTACGGCGGTGGGGCTGGCGGCGGGTATCGCCAGGGGAACGACGGCGAGCAGATCCGAACCTTGGTCGATCCGGCCAAGACCCGGGTCTATGTCGACGGCTATTACGCCGGCGTGGCGGATGATTTCGACGGCATGTTCCAGCGTCTGAACGTTTCGCCCGGTCGCCACGACATCACCCTGAAGCTCGAGGGATACGCGTCGCATACCTTCTCGGTCTACCCCGGCGGCGGAGAGACGATCAAGCTTCGCTGGGACATGGTGAAGGGCACGGGTGAGACCCGGGAGACCATCGGCGAGGAATACGCGCGTCCAGTGGATCAAGGCCGCGACCCCGCGCGCGCGACTCTCCAAAATGAACCGCCGCGCCCTCGCCCGGAACCGGGCCGCGAGGTCGATTCCGCGCCCCCCGATTCTCCGCGCAACGACCAGCCCGTGATCCAGATGCCTCAGGCCGGCCGGGGCGAAATCCTCTTCGATATCCTTCCGCTCGACGCCTCTGTCTACATCGACGGTGAGTTTCACGGCAAGGCGTCCCAGTTGACGCAGGTCCAGCTTCCGTTCGGCCGTCACCGCGTCGAGGTTGTTCGCCCGGGTTACCGCACCGAAGAGACCGAGATCAACGTCGACGCCGAAGGCAGGAAGCTCGTGGTCAAACTCGACCGCCGGTAAAGCTCCCCAAGGCCCGGCCCTCCGGGGCCGGCGCCTTCTTGCTTTACTGCGAGCCCGCTGCGGTCGCGAGGCTCGAGTTCGTCGGCGCCGGCACGCCCAGGAGCGACCGATAGAACTCTCCGGCCACCGCGGAAGCGGCGGCACCGTTTCCTCCGCGTACGAAGGCCACGACCACCATCTCCGAACGCGGGTAGCCGAGGGAGGACGCGAACCACCCGACACCCGCGCACGACCCGGTCTTCCCGGAAGCCACGAAGCCGGGGTCGAAAGCGCGTTGAGCGCTGCCCTCGGTCACAGAGGAGAAGAGTCCGGGAGCGAGGAGTGCCAGGGTGGGAGGCGCCGACAGGTGCGACCGCTCCTTCGCCCTGACCGCCTGCGGTCCGACGAACTGCGGCTCGTTGATCACGCCACCGTTCACCAGGGCGGACATAAGGACCGCGAGCTGCATGGCCGAGGTCTTGACGCCTTGAGCGTGCGACGACATATGGCCGACGCCGAGACTTGGGATGGAGGAAGGAATGACGCCCGCGGTCTCGCCCGGCACATTGATGCCGGTCAGGGAACCAAGGCCCAGCTTCTGCGCATAAGCGCGCACGGTCTCGAACCCGAGCCGTTCACCCACCCACTCGAAGTAGGTGTTGCAGGAAACCGCGAGCGCCCGCCGCAGGTCGATGGGACCGTGGCCCGGGCTGATCCAGCAGCCGTCCGTGCAATTGAACCGGGACTCCGGCGTGATGACGCCTTCGGTAAGTCCGGCCACCGCCACCACGAGCTTGAAGACCGAGCAGGGCTGATAGGCGGTGAGAAGTCCGGACTGCGGATTGCCGATAGTAAGGACGCGTCCGGTCCAGGGATCCATGGCGACCACGGCGACGTTCGACCGATTGTGGATGGCGGATCGCGCCGCTTCTCCGACTCTCAGATCGAAGACGGACGCCTCGGGGGGAGTCAGGATCGAGACGGGAATCCACCGTGCCGGCGCCCTCTTCGCAGCCTTCGGCGCCGCGAACGCGTCCGCGCCCAGGAAGGGCAGGAGACACCCGAGGGCCAGGATTCTCGATGGTTTTCGGAAAGACATGGGTGGTAAACCCCGAAGCTATCACGAGCCCCCGGTCCCAGGTTTTACCGGGGCGGCGGTACACTCCCGTTCCCGAAGCGACGAGTCCCCGGGGCGGGGTTCCGGTTCGCTCCTTCGGCGTCCCGAAAACCGCGCCATTTCTGTCCGCCTTGTTCAAAAGGAACTGCTCCATGAAACGTCTTGGTTTGGCCCCGGCCCTCCTCGCTCTTCTCGCCTCCAATGCCCTCGCGGATCTCGACAAGAACGCGAAGAAATGGGTCGACGAAGTGCGGCCCCTTATCCTTCCCGAGGAAGAGAAGTCCTACAAGGGTCTCAAGAACAACGCCGATGCCGCCGAGTTCCAGAAGATCTTCTGGGCCAGGCGCGATCCGAATCTGGACACGCCCGAGAACGAGTTTCAGGCCGAATACCTGAAGCAGGTGGCCGAGGTCGACGCGAAGTTCAAGGTCGCGGGCCGGATCGGTTCGCAGACCGACTGCGGACGCCTCTACATCCTCCTGGGCGCCCCCGACGCGGTGAAGAGGGAACAGACGGCCGAGGTGTCCTTCCGGTCCCCCGAGACCTGGACGTACAAGGACCGGCCCACCATGACGTTCAAGGGCGGCTCGATCGACATCCCAATCGACGGCACCTGCATGCTTCCCCAGGGCAACCGATTCGCCGAGCAGTTGAATCGCCTTGCCGAGTTCAAAGTCGTCCAGACCAACCTGTCGTACAAGTTCGATTCCAAGGGCTCTCTGGTCAAGCTCGCCGATCTGCTGCCGAAGCCCACACCGGTCCAGGCGCTGCTCAAGGAGCCGCGCAAAGACTTCGAACTCATCGCGAAGCCGGTAATGGAGATCCGCTCCCAGGACGGCGCCTCGGTGTTCGTCGCCGGACTCATCCAGGGCGACGC
This sequence comes from Vicinamibacteria bacterium, assembly GCA_031392925.1. Classification (GTDB taxonomy): domain Bacteria; phylum Acidobacteriota; class Vicinamibacteria; order Fen-336; family JAGNNV01; genus JAGNNV01. The sequence goes on along the minus strand of JANMVV010000378.1, from coordinate 49,370 downwards.
CTCTGGCCTGACCGTGTCGGACGTGGGCGGGAAGAAGATGGCGAAAGTGGTGGTTTCGGTTCATTCCTCCGATAAGGAAGGCCGGGTGCTCAAGTCGATGGACCGCGAAGTCACCGCCGAAGTCGTCGACAACAAGTTCGTTTCCGGGTTCGGCATGCCGCTGCGCCCGGGCGAGCACACCATGAAGATCGGAGCGATCGATTCCAAGTCGAGCAAGGGGGCGGTGGCCGAGATGACGTTCAAGACCCAGGACTATGGCGTCGAGCTTACGGTGTCGCCGGTCATGGTTCTGGCCGATATTCAGGAAGGGGCGACGCCCGCGAAGGACGATCCTCTCTTCGACTTCACTTTCGGCGCCACCAGGTTCGTGCCCCGTTACGGCAACGTTTTCAAGAAGAGCGAGTCCGTGACGCTGCTGGCCGCGATCTACGGTGCTCAGAAGGACGAAACGGGGAAGATCTCGGTGGTGGGCGGCTTCCAGATCATCAAGGAAGGCAAGACGCTCGCGAAGGCCCCGGATCAGACCTACGACGTCGAGCCCGCGACTCCCTCGGCGGGTCCGGTGCCGCTCGGCGGCTACGCCCCCGGCAAGTACATCGCCCAGCTTCGTCTCCGCGACAACGCCACGAAGAAGGACTACGTCAAGGAAACCGAGTTCGAAATCATTCCTTAGTCGGCCTGTAGTCCCGTGATCGCGATCGCGTCGACGATGTCTTCGACGGAGCAACCGCGGGAGAGGTCGTTGGCGGGTTTCGCGAGACCCTGAAGGATCGGGCCGACCGCGCGAGCGCCGCCGATGCGTTCCGCGATCTTGTAGCCGATGTTTCCCGAGTCGAGGTCGGGGAAGATCAGGACATTCGCGCGTCCGGCCACCTGGGACCCCGGCGCCTTGGAGGCGGCCACACTCGGAACGAGGGCGGCGTCGAACTGCAGTTCGCCGTCGATCTCGAGGCTCGGATATCGCTCGCGGGCTATCTCGAGAGCGGCCCGGACTTTCCGTACCCGCGGATGATCGGCGCTGCCCTTGGTGGAGAACGACAGCAGGGCCACGCGGGGCTCGGCCCCGAGGAACTTCTTCGCATTGAGACTGGCGAGCCACGCGATCTCGGCGAGCTCGCCCGGGGTCGGGTCGGGGTTGACGCCGCAGTCCGCGAAGATCAGTCCGCCGGACGCGCCGAGGTCCGGGTTTCCCGTCTCCATCAGGAAGAACGACGAAATCTTGGAGATGCCCTGCGCGGCGCCGATGCCGCGCAGGGCCGCGCGCAGGGTTTCCGCGGTGGTGGCCCGCGCCCCGGCCACGAAACCGTCGAAGGTCCCGAGGGACACCCCGATGGCGGAGAAGAGCATCGCACCGCGCACGTGGTCGGCCGCCTCGGACTCCGACAGACCCTTTGCGCGCGTCCGTTCGAGATAGAAGCGCTTCACGGTCTCGTGCTCCCTGCCGGACCCGGGCACCTCGACGAGATCGATTCCACCGAGATCGACGCCCTGGCCCGAGGCCGCGGATCGCACCTTCGTCGAGTCCGCGCTCACCAGGGAAATGCGCGCGAGGCCCGCCTTCGTCGCGATGGCGGCCGCCTGCAGCATGCGCGGCTCGTCGGCCTCCGGCAGGGCGATTCTCTTCGGATTCCTCGAAGCCTCATCTCGAATTCTCTGGAGCGTGCTCATGGGCGCGAGGTTTACCACAGCAACGCCTTGAAGTAGGACAAAATCAACGCCGATGTCCGATGTCTTGAACTACCACCACCTCCGCTATTTCTGGGCGGTGGTGCGCGATGGCGGCATCACCCGGGCGAGTGAGAGGCTCCACGTCTCGCAGCCTGCGATCAGCGCCCAGTTGCGCGAACTCGAGCGCAGCCTGGGCGCCAGGCTGTACACGCGCTCGGGCCGGTCGATCGTTCTCACCGACGTGGGACGGCTGACCTTTCAATACGCGGAACAGATCTTCGGCATCGGCAAGGAACTCGTGGAGGTGGTGACCGGACGGTCGGCGCCGCGACCGCGCGCCCTGTCCATCGGCATCGTGGACGCGGTTCCGAAACTGATCGTCTACCGGCTGGTCGAGCCCGCCCTGCGCCTCAAGCCCGCGGTACGGGTGGTGTGCGTCGAGGGCAAGCCCGATCGCCTGCTCGCGGACCTGGCCACGCACCAGCTCGACCTCGTGCTCTCCGACGCGCCGGCGCCCGCCTCGGCCAAGGTCAAGGCCTATTCGCATCTTCTCGGGGAGAGCGGTGTCGGCTTCTTCGGGGTGTCGTCGTTTCGCGCCCTCAAGCGGCATTTCCCGAAATCGCTCCTCGGTGTGCCCCTGCTCATGCCCACCGAGGCCGCGCCCCTGCGGCGTTCGATCGACCGGTGGTTCGAGCGCCACGAGGTCACGCCCACCATCGTCGGAGAGTTCGAGGACAGTGCCCTCATGAAGGTCTTCGGTCAGAAGGGCCTTGGTCTCTTTCCCGCCCCCCTTGCTCTCGCCCGGGATATCAAGGCCCAGTATGGCGCGGAGCTGGTGGGCCGGCTCGAGGGACTGACCGCGCGCGCCTATGCCATCACCGTCGAGCGGCGGCTGAGGCACCCGGCCGCGGTCGCGATCTCGGAGAGCGCCATCGCGCTCTTCCGCAAAGCTCCTGGTCACCCGACCCTTATGATCCTGCGCCACCAATGAAAGCTCCCCGCGTTTACGTCACCGCCGACATTGGTCGTGAGGCGATTCTTCGCCTGTCGGGGGCCGGCTACGAGGTGGACGTTCACCCAAGGGTCGAGCCTCCGACCCATGAAGAGCTCACCGCGAAGGTGGTGAGCGGAATCGCCGGGCTCGTCACCACCATCCGCGACCGGATCGACGATGCGCTCCTCGCGAAGGGTGCTTTCGCGGGTTTGAAGATCGTGGCCCAGGTGGCGGTCGGGTACGACAACATCGATGTTCCCGCGGCCACGCGTCACGGGATTCCCGTGGCGAACACGCCGGACGTCCTCTCCGACGCCACCGCCGAGTTCGCCTTCTTCATGATGGGCGACGTGGCCCGCAAGCTCTACCCTTCCGAGGACCTGGTGCGCAGCGGACGCTGGGGCGTCTGGCACCCGCATCACCCCTGGCTCGGCGACAACGTGGCCGGGAAGACGGTGGCGGTTATCGGCACGGGCCGCATCGGTAAAGCCTTCGTCCACAAGTGCGCGGGCTTCGACATGGATGTGCTGTGCTATTCGCGCACCCGGGACGAGAAGTTCCGCGCCGATGTGCAGCGCGTTATGGATCTGCGCGCCGAGCTGGGGTTCGGAACGCGGCGCACCATTGAGTACGTGACCCTCGAAAACGCTCTGGCGACCGCGGATTTCATCGCCCTTCACGTGCCCCTGATCAAGACCGGCCCCGACGCCACCGTCCATTTCATGAACGAGGCGCGGCTGCGCCAGATGAAACGGACTGCGTATCTGATCAACACCACGCGCGGTCCGGTAGTGGACGAAGACGCCCTGGCCCGCGTTCTACTCGATGGCGCGATCGCCGGGGCGGCGCTCGATGTCTTCGCCAAAGAGCCTCTGCCCATGGACTCGCCGCTGCGCGACGAGCGACTCTTCCTGAAACTCCGACTCTTCAACCACCTCGGTTCGGGGACCTGGGAGACGCGCCTGTCCGCCGATCCGAATGTCGGCATGGCGGGTCGGGCCGTCCAATCCGTCATCGATCGTCTGGGTGGCGCCGACCCGCGGCAGATGGCCTGGGTCGTGAATCGATCGAACCTCCCGGAGGGTTTGAAGAATGATTGAGATGAGAGCCCGGCGGCTCCTGATTGCGTCCCTGGCGAGCGTCATTGCGGGCACCGGCGTGTTTGCGCAAGACAGGGTCCCGACACCCGAGGCTTCTCCAACCCCGGCTGCGCGCCTCCAGCCCGAGGTGGCGAAGGCCCTGCCCACCGCCGGTTCATTGACCGCACGCGTGGTGCAACTCAACTCCGGCCTCGTGCTCGAGCGTGAGGAAGGCGCCGGACTCTTTCCCGCCGAGCCCTCGCGCTTCTCTTTTCGCGGCGGCTCGTGGACCCAGTCGCGCGTGGAGATCGACGGGTTCGATGTGACCGATCCGATTCTCGGCGGCCGGGCGCTCGTGTGGGGTGCTATGGAGCTCGGAGAAGTGGAGGTGCGCACCGACTCGCGAGGAACGGCCCTCGTTCACGACCACCCGGCCGCGGCCGCGTCGGAGCACGTGCGCTTCATGGCGCAGGGGAATCTGGGCCTGTTCGATTCCAGGGGGACGACCGCCGATTCGATTCCATCCCTCGCACGCGGGCACAGCCTTTTCGACGGCGTTCTCGCCGCGTCCGGTTCGTCGTCGGCCGGCGGCACGAGCTGGAGCGGCGCTCTTTCCGGCGCGGACGTGTCGCGGTCGGAACGCGAGTCCGATCTCGAACGCGCGACCCAGCGGCTTGGTTTCGAAGGACGCTTGAACCACCTGAGCGGCGACGATCGGCTTCAGGCGCTCGCGATGTATCAGGGGCGGCGCGCGCCGTTTGATTTCACCGCGGCGGAGACCCGGGCCACCGGTCTGATGGTCGGTGGCGCCTGGTCGCGAACGCCTCCGGCCCCGCTCCACCCCGACCTCGCGACCCCCGCGTTCGCCCGTGTTTCCTATCGCCGCGGGACTACCGAGGATCCGACCTTTGGCTCATCGCTTCCTTTCGAACGCCTGGTCGACGGCACGCCCGCCGAGCAAGCCCCGTACGATTCGACCGCCGGGAAAGTCGAGATCGAAGCCGGCCGACCGCTCTGGGACGTAAGCTCCTCTTTGAGCCTGAGCCTCCTTGCTCGTGTCAGCCGGGCGACCAGCGCGCGTTCCCTCTCGCAACCGAGCTTCGTGGGCCTCGAGAGTCTCAACGGGACGTCCGCTCGGGAATGGACGTTTTTGGGCGGGACCGCTTCGCGCCTGGCCGAGAACCGGGCCGGCCTCGCTATCGCGTTTCGGGCTGAAACTTCGGCGCGGACGCGAGTCGCCGGCACGGTCGAGGTTCAGCGCGTCACCGTGGGCGACCGCGACGGCGATCGGATCCTTGGTTCCACCAAAGTCCTCCCAAAACTCCGCTTCGAATGGATGAAGAGCGGGACCACGAACCTCTATGCCGAGGCGTCGATCGGCACGCCCCCGGTGCCTCTCGTCAGCTACGAAGCCGCCACGCGCCACGCGCCCACCGTGGTCGCCCGCCGTTGGCGCGACCTCAATCACGACCGTCTGGCCACCGCGCCGGAACTTGGCGGCGTGGTGGCAAGCCGGAACCCTGGTTCCATGAGCGTCGATCCCGACCTTGCGCTGCCCACGATGCGTCAGGTGATTGTGGGTTTCCGCACCAGAGTGTGGGGTGTGGGCATCCACGCCACTGGTTTCGCGCGCCGCGACCGCGACCTCATGGAAGTAGCACTCAATCCCCAGGGATCGGAGATCGCGTCCATTCGAAACATCCCCGATCCCTCGGGAGACATCCTGGGTCCGTCCGACGATCAGCTCCTGCCGATCGTCGAAGAGAGCCTTCGCTCATTGACCCAGTCGCAGTTCCTGCTCACCAATCCCGCCGACCATCACGCACTGGGCGAGGGCGCGGAGCTTGGCTTCGACACGAACACGAAGCACGTCCACTGGGGCCTTCTTGGAGCGGCGTTCAGGGATTCAGGTCGCGGCGGCAATCGCAGCCTCCGCGTGGGCGAGAACGATTTCGGCGTGGTGGGAGAGAGCTTCGACCGGACGAACGCCGACACCTACGCCTATGGACGCCTCTTCTTCGACCGCGCCTACAGCCTGCGCATGTATCTCACCGCCAACGACGTCTTGGGCTTCACCTTCGGCGCGATCGCCCGTTACGACGACGGTCAGCCTTTTGCCCGGCTGGTGATCCAGAACGATCTCCCCCAGGGTCCCGACTTCGTCCAGGCCATTCCGCGAGGCCGCGCACGGCTTCACTACACCTTGTCGGTGGATGCGCGGCTCGCGAAGCGCTTCAAGGTCGCGAACGCTGACCTCGAGATCTCGGCGTCCGTCTTCAACGCGCTTGGTTCGCAGTTCGAGGCGGAGGAGCAGGTCGTGTGGCAGCCCGACTACCGGCGGATCACCATGGTGCAGCCGCCTCGCGCCTTCGTCATCGGCGTGCGTATCGAGCGCTGAGCCTCGGCCCCTGAGCTACGGGCTCCCGCGGCCGCGGAGGCTGGCCACGAAACCGATCACCTGCGGGTCGGCGGGACGAAGAGAGAGCAGGGTCTCCGCCCATCGCAGGGCCTCATCCCTTTGCCCCTTCTGAGCGTAGAAGACCGCCAGGGCATAGGGCACGGTTGGATCCGCAGGGTCAAGGCGCTGGGCCTCGAGGAGGGCTTTTTCGGCCGGCCCGCTCTGTCCCATTTGCTCCAGCGCGAGGCCATAGTTGTAGTAGACGCTGGCGCGATTCGGCAGCAGTTTCGTCGCTTTCGCCAGAGCCTCCGTGGCCTCCTTCATTCGTTTTTCCTCGGCGAGCAGCAATCCCAGCGAATACTGAAGCTCCCCGATTTGGGGCAGGCGTTTGAGTCCCTCGGTCAGCACGCTCACTGCGTCGGCGTTGCGTGAGCTGGCGTTGTACAGGCGGGCGAGATTGGCGCGCGCGGGTGTGAAGTCCGGATCGATCTTGAGGGCCTTGAGGTAGTGCTGCTCCGCGAGCGCGGGCCGGCCGGTGTTCTCGTAGACCACGGCCAGATTGAGGTGAGCGCCCGGCATGTCCAGCGCGAAGGTCTGGGTCCCGATGTATTCCAGGAGGGCAGCCTGGAAGGCCGGCCGGGCGGTCGCCCCCAACTGGTCGATGGGCAGGAATGACAGGTTCCTGGCCGCGGTGGTCCGCACGGAGCGGACCGGATCCGCGAGCAGCGGGGTCAGGGTCTCGATGCGCTGCGCCACGCTCAAGCCTTCCACGCCGTTGGCCGCGGCGGTGCGCACCTCGGCATCGGAATCCTGCGCCGCGCGGATCCGTTCGGCGGCTCCCGCAGCGGGCTCGCGGCTTAGTTGCTCCAAAGCACTCGCGCGCACGATGGCCGGCATCGCCCGGTTGGCGACGAGCTGCGCGAGCGCCGCACTTCCAGAGGGTTGACCGGCTCGAGCCGCGGCGAACGCCTCGCCGTAGTGCGTCCCCTGCTTGCGCACGGGTCCGTACCACTTGATCACGGCATCCGAGGACCACTGCGCTTTCTTGCCGATATGGCAGCTTGTACACGCGTCGGGCACGCCGAGCTTCACCGAGAGGTCGGGACGCGGAATGCGAATGCTGTGGTCGGGGCGGAGCTGAATCCGCATGTAGGGCCTGGCCGGCATGTGGCAGGCCACGCACCGGGCGCCTTTCGAGCCTTCCTTGTGGAAGTGATGCTTCGGCGAGTCGAAATTCCCGGCCGCCATTGGAAAGCTCGGATTCGGATCGGGCTTGTGGCACTGCAGGCAGACGCCGTTCCCCGGCAGCTTGAGTTTGCCGGTGTGGGCGTTGTGGCAGTTCGTGCAGGTGACGCCCCGCTGGAACATGAGGCTCTGGCGGAACGAGCCGTCTTCGTAAACCTCCTCGAGTTGCTGGCCGTCGGCGTAATAGAGCCTTTCAACCAGAAGGCCGGGCAGGTAGTTGTCCAGCACGGGCTGACCGGGAGCGGACCTGGGCATGAGTTCACTGCGCCTCAGATGACAGGGGGCGCACAACTCCGTTCTCCTTCGCGCATCGGCGCCCCTGATGTCCACGGTCAGGGCGTGAGGCTCCCGGGGCGGGGATGCCGGCTTGCTGCCCGCCCCGCGCAGGCTCGTCTCCCATTGGACGTGCCGATCGCCCGGACCGTGGCACGCCTGGCATGAGACGTTCGACTCCGCCCATCGCGACGCGAACGTGTCCGTGGCCGGGTCGTAACGTTTCTCGTAGTCGGTGGTGTGACAGACGAGGCACATCGTGTTCGCGGTCTGGTACCGGCCGGTCCAGTGCAGCACATCGCCCGGCGGCGCCTTTTCATTCGGATAGAGATGGAACCATTTCCGGTTCGGGCCGTCCCACGCGATGGTGAGGGGTTGCAGCCTTCCTCCCGGCATTTCGATCAGGTACTGCTGCAGGGGCTCGAGGCCGAAGGTGTACTTGATCTCGAAATCGGCCGGCTTACCGTCGGCCCCTTCGATGTTGACCAAGAATTTGTCGCCGCGCTTGAAGAAGCGCGCGGTCACGCCCCGGTCGAAGAAGGACGTGTTCCGAAAATCCCCCCGCACCGTTTCTTCCGTGGGCAGGGCCATGGCTTTCGCGTGGTGAGAGTCTCGCCACTGTTGCGCTTCTTCCTGATGGCAGCCCAGGCAGATTCCGTTTTCGGCATACTTCGCGGGACTCGGCGACGGGGCGGGCGATGCCGCGGTTCCCCGACCTCGTTGCAGCCACCAGACGCCGGTGCCCGCGAGCACGGTCGCGAGTCCGAGGGCGCCGAGCAACCCCAGGGCAAGTTTCCGGACCAGTGGCTTGGGGGCCCCTGTGCTCATCCTCTAGTGTCCGATCGCAGCCCCGTCGAGGACGCGTCGATCCGTTGCGCCTTCAAGGACCTTGTCGCGCTTGTTCCACACGATGCCCTGAGCGACGCCCTGAGGGTATGGACTCTCTTCGGATGCGTGCCCGCGCTGCTTCAGGATGGCGAGGGTGTCGGGCGAAATGCCGTTCTTCTCGAAGTCGATCCGGTCGGGCAGCCACTGATGATGGAACCGCGGGAAGTCCACGGCGTCCTGGATATTCATGCCGAAGTCGACGACGTTGAGGATGGTGAGCAGGACGGTGTTGATGATGGTGCGGCCGCCCGGCGACCCGATGACCATGAACAGGTCGCCGTCCTTGGCGAGGATGGCGGGCGTCATCGACGAGAGCATCCGTTTGCCGGGTTGAGCCAGATTGGGCTCGGTACCGATCAGTCCCTTTCCGTCGGTGAGGCCGGGGCCGGCGTTGAAGTCGCCCATCTCGTTGTTGAGCAGGAACCCAGCACCCGGGACCACGATCTTCGAGCCGTAGCCGGCTTCGAGGGTATAGGTCATGGAGACCGCGTTCAGGTCCTGATCGACCACGGAGAGATGCGTGGTCTCGTCGCTCTCCGCCGGCCACTCGAACGTGGCGGGGGTCGACACCGAGGCCTTGTCCTCGCGAATGGTCTTGCGAAGTTCGAGCGCGTATTCCTTGGAGATCAGGCGCGTGGTCGGCAGGTTCGGATTGAACGCGGGGTCGCCCATGTACCGGGCCCGATCGGCGAACGCGCGCCGCATGGCCTCGGTGATCCGATGAATCGTGGCCGCCGAGCGCGGGCCGTCCTTGGCGAGGTCGTAGCCTTCCAGGACGTTCAGCATTTCGATGAGCGCGGTCCCCCCCGAACTGATGGGGGGCATGCTGATCACCTCGTAGCCGCGGTACGTTCCCACCGTGGCGGGCCGCTTCTTGGGCGCATAGCTCTTCAGGTCGGCCTCGGTGATGAGGCCTCCGTTCGCCTTCATCTCCTTCGCGATGAGACGGGCGGTCTCGCCCTCGTAGAAGCCGCGCGGTCCTTCAAGGGCGATGCGCTGGAGCGTGTCCGCGAGATCGGGCTGCTTGAGGAGGTCGCCCATCTCGTAGGGCACGCCCTTCCGCGAGAACTGCGCTAATGAAGCCGGATACTTCTGCATGTGAGGCAGGACGCTCCTGAGCGATCGAGCGAGACCATCGGTCACGAAGAAGCCCTCGCGGGCGAGGACGACCGCGGGCTCCACCAGGCGCCGCCACGGCATCCTCTTGGAGCCGAGGTCCGCCCAGGCGGCGTAGAGCCCGGCCACCGTTCCGGGCACGCCCACCGCGACGTGGGAATTGTGATGAAGCTCCGCGTCGTACTTGCCGTCCTTGAGAAACATGCCGGGGTGGGCCAGCGCCGGCGCGATTTCGCGGAAATCGTAGGTGCTCGTGTTTCCGTTGGCGAGCCGGTTCACCAGGAAGCCCCCGCCCCCGATATTCCCCGCCGTGGGATGGACGACGGCGAGAGCGAACGCGGCGGCGACGGCCGCGTCGACCGCGTTGCCCCCGTCCTTGAGAACGTCCGTCCCCACCTGCGAGGCGATGAACGCCTGCGATGCCACCATCCCGCTCCTGGCTCGAACCGGCTGGGCGGCCTGCGTCGTCGGTGGCAGGGATGAAACTCCCAGGGCGAGGACGACAAGGAGCGGCTTTAGGCGGGCAACGCGCATGATTCTTTTCCTCCTGAGGGGACGCTCCATCTTAACGAGGACCCTTCGCTCAGTCGCGCGCACGCCCCGGCGAATTATCCTCAGCCAATGATCCGCCTGGTCCTCATCGTGGGCGCCCTGCTCGGCGGAGCCCAAAACGCCGTGGCGCAGGCGGCTCCTCCCGCTCAGTGGCTCCGGCTCGATCCCCTGCCCGCGGAGGTGAAGCTCACCGCTCGCGAGAGTTTCGACGGCGTCCCGCCGCGCTTCGCCCTGCTCACCGACGGTTCGGTCTTCGTGGCGGGACGGCGCGAAGTGCTGCGCGGTTTTCTCGACAAGACGGAGATGCAGGCGATTTCAACGCAGCTCGACGCGGCGATGAAATCCGTTGGCAAGGCCGGTCCGCCGAAGACGCTCGTCCTGGGCCAGGAGCCGGGTGAGGGCGCCGGTCCGGCTATCTTCAGGTTCTCGGTGCTCCTGGGCGCGCCGCTGCAGATCGTGGTCATGGGCAAGCTCCCTCCCGCGGGCGGCCTCGCTCTTTCGCCCCTGCCCGATTTCATCCGCCGTCTCGCGGGCTTTCGCCATCCTTCCCTCAAGCCCTGGGACCCCTCCGAGTTCACCATGACGGTTCGGGAGGCAACCCTCCCCGGAGGATGCCGCACCGCGAAGGGGTTGCCCCCGCTCGCTCAGGCGGTGAGCGGTGAAACCACGGTGCCCGAGACACTGACCCGGAGCTTTCCCACCGGCCCCGACATGGCTCAGGTGTGCGAAGGTCCGAAGCGATACACGGTGGTGTTCCGGCCCCTCATCCCCGGCGGCCGCTAGACCGCTCATGGCGATTGAACCGAACCCGGACGTCTCGAACGTCTTCATGACCGTTGCGTGGTACGGCAGCGCCAATAGCGTGACTGCGCTGCACGCGAGCACGGGAATCCTCATCGTTCTCGCCTTCTGGGCTCTGTGGTACCTGCTGGATCCGCCTCTTCGGCCCGAGGGCCTTTCCTGGCCGCGCCTGCTCCTGTGGATCTTCACGCCCCTCGCCATGTACGTTTTCCTGTATCGGCATCGTGAGCCGCCCTCGACGGACGCGTCCCCGGTGGGCAAAGAGGGCATCGTGGTGCAGGCTTCGCCGCTGGAGGTGGAGGTGTTTGGGTCCTTCTGGCACGCCCGGTGCGCGCCGAGGGTTGAATTCCGGCGAGGCGACCGGGTGCGGGTGGTGGCGCGTGACGGGCTGACCCTGGTCGTGGAGCGCTTTTCCTGAGGATTGGACGAGGCGCTCTCGACCCGCGGCTGAGCCTTGTCGCCTGACCGCTTACAATCCCTCAGCATGACGCGCACCCAGGTTCTCGAGGTGATTGGAAGCGACCGCGACGAGAGAGCACTCGTCGACGCCATCGACTTCGACCGCCTTCCGCGCCACGTGGCCATCATCATGGACGGCAACGGACGCTGGGCGAAGAGCCGTTTTCTCCCGCGCCTCGAAGGTCATCGGGCCGGAGTCGAGTCCGTACGTTCCACGGTCGAGACCGCGGCGCGCCTCGGGCTCGAGGCCCTCACCGTCTACGCTTTCTCGACCGAGAACTGGAAGCGGCCCACCGACGAGGTGTCGGGTCTTATGGGTCTGCTGAAGCTCTACATCCGTCGGGAGCTGAGAACGCTCCAGGAGAACAACATCAAGTTCGGAGTGGTGGGTGGGCTCGATGGCCTTCCGAAGGACGTGCAGGACGAACTGCGCCGTGGCATCCGGGAGACCGCGCACCTCACCGGCCTTCAATTCTCGCTGGCCCTCAACTATTCGGGTCGCTCCGAGCTCACCGACGTGGTGCGCCGCATCGCCCACGAGGCGAAGGCTGGCGCCCTCGATCCGTCAACGATCGACGAGGCCACGATCGAAAAGTATCTCTTCACCGCCCATCTCCCCGAGCCGGATCTCCTGATCCGCACGAGCGGCGAGCTGCGCGTATCCAATTTTCTCCTCTGGCAGATCGCGTACGCGGAGATCTGGGTAACCGACGTCTTGTGGCCCGACTTCCGCCGCCGGCACCTGCTGCAGGCGATCGCCGATTTCCAGAAAAGGGAACGTCGCTACGGCGGCATCACCGCGGCCACATCGCGGGCATGAGCCTTTTCTCCTCGAATCTCTTCCGGCGGGTCGCGACCGCGGTGGTGGTCCTTCCCGTCGTGGTCTCGGCCATCGCCCTTTTTCCGCAGCGCGGCCCCTGGATCCTCGCCGCGATCCTCTGCGTCCTCGGGGTGAGTGAAGCCCACACCCTGCTCGCCCGCGCCTCGCTCCACGCCTCCCACATTTCCTTTCTTCCCGGCATCGCCCTTTTCTTTGAAATGGCGGGCACACCCGACGCGACGCACGCGTTTCCCATCTCCGGACTCCCCATTGTGGCCGCGGTGGCCGCCGCGTTCGTCGCGGTGTCGCGCGCGGATCGATTCGGAATTCCCGTTCTCGCCGCCGAAGGCGCGGGGGCGCTGGCCGGACTCCTGATCGGACTTGGCGCGGGGTCCTTCGCCGCTCTTTCGAGCCTCCCCCCGATGGAGGAAGGCACGTCGCGGATCGCCCTGCTGCTCGCGGTCGTCATTTCATCCGATGTGTTCGCGTATTTCACCGGTCACGCGATCGGCCGCCACAAGCTCGCGCCCCAGGTCTCGCCGGGCAAGACCGTCGAAGGGGCGATCGGCGGACTTGTCGGCGCCGCTCTCGCGAGTGCGGTGGTCGCGACCTATCTGTTCAAGGACCAGTCGCTCGGCCTCGTGATCGTGATCGGCGTGCTGGTGGCGACCGCGGGCATCGCCGGCGACCTGCTGGAGAGTTTGTTCAAGCGCTACGTCGGAGCGAAGGACTCGGGAACCCTCTTCCCCGGTCACGGCGGGGCTCTCGACCGGATGGACGCTTTCATCCTCGCCGCCCCTCTCCTCTATGCGTTCTTCAAGACGGTTTCCTGAGCCGTTCCAAACGGGAGCGAACGCGTAAGATCGAGAGCCCCTCGTTTCTGAGGGAGTTCCTTAGAGGTATGGAATGGACTTCGAACTGAGCGCGGATCAGCGGCTCCTCAAGAAAACCGTCCGCGATTTCGCCGAACGCGAGTTGAAGCCGAATTCCCGGGCCTGGGACGAGGCCCAGCAGTTCCCTCGCGACATCTTCATCAAGCTCGGCGATTTGGGGCTCCTTGCCGTGGTCTTTCCCGAGGAATACGGCGGCTCGGGCATGTCGACGGTGGACTACACCATCGTCATCGAGGAACTCGCACGCGTCGACGCGGGCGTGGCTCTCTCGACCGCGGCTCACAACTCTCTCTCCTCCGGCCACATCTTCCTGGCCGGCAGCGAGGAACAGAAGAAGAAGTACCTGCCGAAACTCGCCACCGGCGAGTTCGTGGGGGCCTGGGGCCTGACCGAGAACAGCGCCGGCTCGGACGCGGGCGGAACCAAGACGGTCGCGGTCAAGGACGGAGACTCGTGGGTCCTGAATGGCTCCAAGACGTTCATCACCAACGGGAGCTTCGCCGAGGTGGCGGTCATCATGGCCGTGACCGACAAGACGAAAGGCAACAAGGGCATCTCCGCGTTCCTGGTGGATCGCGGAACCAAGGGCTTTCGGCCGGGCAAGAAGGAAGACAAGCTGGGCGTCCGCTCGTCCGACACTTCCGAACTGATCCTCGAGGACTGCCGCATCCCGAAGGACAACCTGCTCGGTGAGCTCGGCCAGGGCTTCATCGATACCCTGAAAATTCTCGATCGCGGGCGCATCGGCATCGCGGCGTTCTCGATCGGCATTGCACAGGGTGCCTTCGAAGCGGCGCTTTCCTACGCGAAAGGACGCAAGCAATTCAATCAGGCCATCGCGGAATTCCAGGGCGTTCAGTTCAAGCTCTCCGAGATGGCCATGAAGATCGACGCGGCCCGGCTCCTCATGCTGCGGGCGGCCGCGCTGCGCGACGCCGGTCGCGAACACAAGACCGAGTCGGCCATGGCGAAACTCTTTGCCAGCGAGATGGCGGTGGAAGTGGCTCTGGAGGCGATCCAGATTCACGGCGGCTACGGCTTCGTGAAGGACTATCCGGTGGAACGCGCCCTGCGCGATTCCAAGCTCGGCACCATCGGCGAAGGCACGAGCGAAATCCAGAAACTCGTGATCGCGCGATCCCTTCTCGCTTAAGGTCGGTTCGGGACGCACGCAAGGGCGCATGAAACTCCCGGAAGACAAAGACATCCTGCGCGGTGACATCCGCGCGGTGGCGAGGGCCATCCGGGCGGTCGAGGACGACTGGCCGGGCTCACGCGCACTGCTCGCCCGTCTCTTTCCGCATGCCGGCCGTGCCCTGACCCTCGGGATCACCGGTCCGCCCGGGGCGGGGAAGTCGACTCTGGTCGATCGGCTGACCACGCATTTCCGGAAAGCGGGGAAGACGGTGGGTGTGGTGGCCGTCGATCCCACCTCTCCATTTTCCGGGGGCGCCATCCTGGGCGACCGGATCCGCATGCAGAACCACGCGACCGATGATGGCGTGTTCATTCGCTCGATGGCCACGCGCGGCGCTCTAGGCGGCCTTTCCGCCGCCACCGCCGCCGCCCTCCTTGTGCTCGACGCCTCGTCCAAGGACATCCTGATCGTCGAGACCGTGGGCGTGGGGCAGGACGAGGTCGACATCGCCTCCGAAGCGGATATCGCCATCGTGGTTCTGGTGCCCGGTCTCGGTGACGAGGTCCAGGCCCTCAAGGCCGGGATCATGGAGATCGCGGATGTGTTCGTGGTGAACAAGGCCGATCGCGACGGCGCCGATCGGCTGGCCTCGGAAATCGAGATGATGCTGTCGCTCACCGGCGAGACGAGGGGCGATCGGCCTCCGGTGGTTCGCACCGTGGCCCCGTCGAGCCAGGGCATCGAGGAACTGGCGAAGACGATTGAAGAGGTCCGCGCCCGGCGCGAGGCGAGCGGGCAATTGGCCGCCCGGCGGCGCGAACGGCTCCTGCGCCAGTTCGAGGCGCAGGTGGAAGGGCTCCTTCGGGAGAAGGTGCGTCGCCGCATCGACGCGCTCGATTCCAGCCTGCGCCTGCGCGAGCGGGTACAGAATCGGCTGGTCGATCCCTACTCGGCGGCCGACGAGACCCTCAAGGGCATCGAGTGACGACGGAGACGCCATGATTCTGAAGATCGACCACCTGGGCATCGCGGTGAAAGACCTGACCGCGGCCAAGCGCGCCTACGAGGCCCTCGGCTTCACGATCGAGTCCGAGCACGACGTGCCGACCGAGAAGGTGAAGACCGCGTTCATCACCGTGGGCGAATCGCACCTCGAGCTTCTGGAGCCCACAGACCCCTCGTCGGTGATCGCGAAATTCCTCGAGAAGCGTTCAGGGCTGCACCACATCTGCGTCCTCGTCGATGACATCGAGAAGTCCATGGCCGAAATGAAGGCGGCCGGAGCGCAGCTTCTCGATGAGGTGCCGCGGATCGGCGCGGGCGGCTGCCGAGTCGCCTTCATCCACCCGAAGTCCGCGGCCGGCGTTCTCCTCGAACTGAAGCAGGCCTGAAATGGAAATGAACCACACCGCGGACATCGGCATCATCGGAGGCAGCGGCCTCTACGACATCGAGGGTTTCGAAGCCCAGGGCGAGGCTTTCATCGAGACCCCCTTCGGGAAACCGTCGGACGCGATCATGGTGGGCGGGTTCGGCGCGCAAAGTGTCGCCTTCCTGCCGCGTCACGGTCGCGGCCATCGGATCTCGCCCTCGGAGATCAACTTCCGCGCCAACATCTGGGCCCTGAAGGCTCTCGGCGTGAAGTGGATCCTCTCCGTCTCCGCGGTGGGCTCGCTCAAGGAGCAGTACGTCCCCACCCACATGGTGACGCCCGATCAGTTCATCGACCGCACCTTCGGCCGCAAGGGCACCTTCTTCGAAGGCGGCATCGTGGGCCACGTGGGCTTCGCCCATCCGGTCTGCAGACACGTCCACAGGATCCTGGGCGAGGCCTGCCGGCGCGCCGGCGCCGTCATCCATGAGGGTGGCACTTACGTCTGCATGGAAGGGCCGCAGTTCTCGACCCTCGCCGAGTCGAACCTGTACCGATCCTGGGGCGCCGACCTCATCGGCATGACGAACCTGCAGGAAGCCAAGCTCGCCCGCGAGGCCGAGATCTGCTACGCGACTCTCGCCATGGTCACCGACTACGACTGCTGGCACCCCGGGCACGACGCGGTCACCGTCGAGCAGGTGGTGGCGGTGGTCCAAAAGAACGCCTCCATGGCGAAGGCGATCCTCAAGGCCGCGGTGGAACAGTTTCCCGCACCCCGCGACTGCGAGTGCGAAAGCGCTCTCAAGTTTGCGATCATGACCGCGCCCTATCTCATCCCCGAGAAGGTCAAAAAGGATTTGGCCCCCATAATCGGGCGCTACTTGAAATAGGCTTCGCGCCGCGGATGCCCGAGGCGCCCGCGACTTCCCTCAAGAAACCCGTTCCCTCATCCCCCTTCCTCACCCTGGATAAGCACCCAAGAAGCCATGTCTGTTCTCGTTGTTGGAAGCGTCGCCTACGACACGCTTGAAACTCCCGCCGGCCGCGCCGAGAGAATCCTCGGAGGCTCCGCCTCGTATTTCGCCCTGGCCGCCTCGTTCTTCACGGATGTCAACATGGTGGGTGTGGTCGGCGACGACTTCGGTCCCGAGCAGATGAGCGCCTTTGAAGGCCGGCGGATCGACCTGCAGGGTCTCGAGCACTTGCCCGGGAAGACCTTCCACTGGCAGGGCAAGTATTCGACCGACCTCAACTCCCGCGAAACCATCTGCACCGACTTGAACGTCTTCGAGCATTTCAAGCCCAAACTTCCTGAGAGCTACCGCAAGTCCGATCGGCTCTTCCTCGGCAACATTGAGCCGTCGCTGCAACGCGATGTTCTGGAGCAGGTCGAAGCACCCCAGCTCGTGGGTTGCGACACCATGAACCTGTGGATCAACCATCGCCTCGAGGAGTTGAAGAAGACCCTCGCGAAGGTAGAGGTTCTCCTCATCAATGACTCCGAGGCGAAGGAACTGGCGAAGGACTGGAACGTGATCCGCGCGGCGCGAAAGATCCGGGCCATGGGTCCGAAGACGCTCATCATCAAGAAGGGCGAGCACGGGGCCCTTCTCTTTCAGGAAGACTCCTGCTTCCTCGCCTCCGCCTTTCCGCTCGAGCACGTTCTCGATCCCACCGGCGCCGGTGATTCCTTCGCGGGCGGCCTGATGGGCTACCTCGACCAGACGGACTCGCACGACCCGGCGACGTTCCGCCAGGCCGTGATCATGGGGTCGACGGTGGCTTCGTTCTGCTGCGAGGCCTTCGGGGTGGAGCGCCTCCTCACCCTGAAGCAGAACGAGATCAACGATCGGTTCCACGAATTCGCGTCCATGGTTCACTTCGACCGGCTCCCCGTCGGCAACGCCTGATCATGACCGCGGAGCCGATCCGCCGTGATGCCACTCTGCTGATCGGCGCCATCGCTCTCTCCTACCCCGTCGGGCTCGCCCTCGATCCCTGGTTCCTTCTGCCCGTTCTGAACGCTCTGCCGGCCTGGTGGATCATGGCGCGCCGTCTTCGCGCGGGCGACCTGCGTGGCGCGATTCTGCTCATGCTCGTCTTTCCGCTGGCGCTTGCCGTCTTAGGAACGGTGTGCCTCGCGCTGTGGCCCACCACGGACGGTTTCCCGCCCCGGGTCTTCAACGGTCCCGAGTACCGCCAGGAGATGTTCCAGTGGATTCGGTTCGGGGGTGGAACAGAAGGGAACTGGCGCCGCTTCCTGCCCCTGCACGTCACGCATCTCGTGGTCTTCGTCTTCGTGAGTCTGTTTTCCGGCAGTCTGGCGTCGATCATCGGCGGGGCCGTCCTCACCAACTACATGAACGGGTACGTGGCCTCGATCCACCGCGCGGGGGCGCCCTGGTGGGCCACTTTGTTCTTCGGCTGGCAGCCGTGGGCGATCTGCCGGGTGGCCGCGTTCTGCGTCCTCGGCGTGGTTCTCGCGGGGCCCGTTCTTTCCCGCATCTTCCGCTATCCAGCACCGCCGTGGAAGAACCTGCGGTCCTGGGTTCTTCTCGCGGCCTTTCTGATCCTCACCGACTGGACGCTCAAGGCCTCGCTCGCGCCGACCTGGGGACGGATCCTGAATTCAGCGATGCCCGTCAACCTGCCGCCGGCCCTGCCCGAGAGCCCGCATCAGGGCCATCACTGAGGTAGAAAAGCGCTGACCTCGTCGGCGGCATGGCGGGTGGCGCCGCCCTTGCCCAGCTTCTCTCGCACTTCCTGCAGGTTCTTGAGCATCTCGGCGCGCGGGGCGCCCTCGTCAAGAACGCGGAGGGTCTCCTCGCACACCCGGGCGGGTGTGAAGTCGTTCTGGATCAACTCCGGCACGACCACACGGCCGGCGATCAGGTTCACCATCGCATAGTTCGAGACGCTGACCAGGGGCTTGCCGAGAACGTAGGTCAGGGCGGAGAGTCGATAAACGACCACCATTGGGGTGAGGGTGAGTGCCGTTTCGACGGTGGCGGTTCCGGAGGCCACGATCGCGACCCGGGCCGACGAGAGCACGTCGCGGGTCGCGCCGTCCCTCATGGTGATGCCCGCGGCCGTCGCTTCCTGAAGCGCATTCGCGCGCAGGTGCGGCGCCGCGGCCAGGACGAATTGAAGGTCGGGCCGTTTCTCGCGAAGGAGTTTCACCGCACCCAGCATCGGCGGGAGATTGAACCCCACCTCCTTGTTCCGGCTGCCCGGAAGCAGGGCGATCACCGGCCGGTCGCCTTCGAGCCCGAGCTTTCTCGCGATGGCCGCGCGGTTCTCCGGCGGTTTCACGTGGTCGATCAGCGGATGCCCGACGAACGCGACCGGCACGGACGCATCGCGATAGATCTGCGCCTCGAATGGGAAGATCACGAGCATCTTCGCGACATCGCGCTTGACGTCCTTGATCCGTCCCCGACGCCAGGCCCAGAGTTGCGGCGAGACGTAGTAGACGACGGGAATGCCGAGCGTGTTCAGTTCACGGGCGAGGCGCAGGTTGAAGTCGGGATAGTCGATCAGGACCGCCACATCGGGCCGGAACCGTGCCGCCTCCGCGACCACCGAATCGAACCGTGCCTTGATCCTCCGCAGATGGGACAAGACCTCGAACAGGCCCACCACCGCGAGATCCTTGAGGTGGGCGAGCAGGCGCACGTTCTCCGCGGCCAAAAGGTCGCCTCCGAGACCGATGGCCTCGAGGTCGGGGCGTCGCCGGCGCAACTCGGCCACGAGTTCGGCGGCGTAGAACTCGCCCGAGGGCTCACCGCATGAAATCAGAAGCCGCGGCATGCGTCTCTACTTCGCACTCGTCGCTCCGAAAAGGTGCTTGTCGAACCAGTCGAGATTCTCCTGGAGGGCATGGCGCAGCGCCTTCGGCTTGTTGAGTCCGTGGCCGAAGCCCTTGTAGAGCGCGAGCCGGGTCTCGACACCCTGATCGCGCAACCCCTGGTACAACTCGAAGGCATCGGAGACGGGAACCCGCTGATCCGAGTCGCCATGCTGGATGAGGGTCGGCGCCTTCGCTCCCTTGATGTAGGTCATGGGTGATGTCTTGCGGTAGATCTCGGGGTCGTCCCAGGGCGTCGCTTTCAGATACTGGCGCGTAAAGGGATGGATGTCGGTGCTCACGTAGTACGTGACCCAGTTCGAGATTCCCGCACCCACCGAGACCGCGCGGAAACGCGCCGAGTCGTGCGTGGTGAGGAAGGCCGAGATGTAGCCGCCCTGGCTCCAGCCCATGACCCCGACCTTCGTCTTGTCGACCAGGCCCTTTGCGATCAGGCTGTCGATTCCTGAGAGCACGTCCCAGGCATCACCCACGCCGAGATTGCGGACGTTGAGGGACCGGAACGCCTCGCCGTAGCCGGCGCTGCCCCGGTAGTTGGGTTCGAGGATGAGCGCACCCTTCGCGAGCCACGCCTCCATGGGGTAGACGTAGGTTGCGCCGAAAAGACTCGGCCGCGAGATCCCGGTCGGGCCGCCGTGGATGATGACGAGAAGGGGAGCCAGGGATCCGGGCTGGTAGCCCGCGGGCTTTCGCAGGACGCCCTCGATGGTGGCGCCGTCCGTGCTCTTCCACGAAACCACTTCGCTGGTTCCGAGGGTGAACGCCGCCAGTCCGCCGCTCACCTCCGACAGCCTCCTGGCCGCGCCGCCCCTGGCCGGCCCGGCGAAGACTTCCGGGTAGGCCGAAGACGAACTTCCGACGAAAGCGAGAGTGGTGGCGTCGCCGCTGAACGCGAACCCCGCGGCGATCGGCCGCTCGAGGGGAATGCGTGCGACCGTCTTTGCGGCCGGATCGATGGTGAAGAGGCCCGCCTCCGTCTTCTGATTCGCGGCGAGAAAGATCCCGCCCTTGTTCCAGGCCACGAGCTGCGGATCCTCGTCGAAGGTCGCGGCGAGGACCGTGATCGCCCCGCCCCTGGCCGGGATCGTCGCCACCTTGCGGTTCTTGTAATAGAACGCCGCCACCTCCTGCATCGCGGTGGTGAAGGCGATCTGCTGCCCGTCGGGCGAGTAGCGTGGGCTTTCATCCGGCCCGTCCTGGGTGACGAGCGGGCGAACCATGGCGGTGTCGGCATCCACCACCGAGAGGTTCGACGTGACCCCGAACGACGGATCGGTGCTCTGGCTGAAGTCGAACGCGATCTCGCGATCGTCGGGGGACCAGTCGAAGGAGCCCACCACGAACGTGCCGGAGGTCAGGCGCTTCGTGGTTTCGCTAAGGACACCGATGACGTGCAGGTGAGCGGGGTTCGTGGCCTCGTCCTCGATGGTCACCTCGCCGTAGAGCTTCTGCCTATCCTTCATGGCCTCGGTCTTGGGGTCCGAGGCGACAAAGGCGATCCGCTTCCCATCGTGCGAGTAGGCGAAACGCGACACGCCTTCTTCCGCGCTGGTGAGCTTGCGCGACTCGCCGCCCGAAAGGCTCATCACGTAGACCTGTCGCTTCCCATCGCGGTCGGAGAGGAAGGCGAGCGATGAACCGTCCGGCGAGAAGCTCGGGGCCTCCGAAGACTTCTTCGACTGGGTAAATGCGCGCGATGTCCCGGACCGCGCGTCGGCGAGCCATATCTCGGTCTCGAACGCGTTTTCCTCCCAGTTGGCCTTGCGGACGACGTAGGCCACGCGCGAACCGTCGGGAGACACCGCAGGCTGAGAAACGCGCTTCAGCGCCACCATGTCATCGATGGTCGGCACGCGTGTGTCGGCGAGGGCGAACGATGGGACGAGGAGGGCGGCCAGGAAAAGCCTTCTCATTTCACGCCCCACTTAGCGAACCATGCGAGTTCCCTTTCGATCTTGTCGACTTGATGGTTGGGCTCACGGAAGCCGTGCGGCTCCCGCGGATAGGTCACGAATTCGGTGGGCACGCCCAGCTTTTTGAGGCCGAGGTACAGCTCCTGACCCTGGCTCGTGGGCACGCGATCGTCGGCCTGGCCGTGGAGGATCAGGGTCGGCGTCTTCACCTTCGTGACCCAGGCCATGGCGGAAGCTTTCCAGTAGCCATCGGCGTTCGCGTAGGGCGAGCCGCCGAAGTAGTCGTCGAGAGTAGATGGAATGTCGTTGGTCCCGTACATGCTGAAGAGGTTGGTGAGCGCGGCGCCACAACTCGCTGCCTTGAAGCGTGTCGTCTGGGTGATCGACCACGCGCACATGTAGCCGCCGTAGCTCCATCCATGCAGGGCCATGCGATCCGGATCGGCGACACCCTTCGCGATCAGGGAATCGACGCCGCTCATGATGTCCTGGAAGTCGCCCTTGCCCCAGTCATTCACGTTCAGGCGCTGGAAGTCGTCGCCGTAGCCCGTGCTCCCGCGGAAATTGGGCTGGAACACCGCGTAGCCGCGGCCGGTGAGGATGTGGTGGTAGTTGTTCATCGCGGCGGGAAAGGTCAGGGTGTAAGCACCCGAGGGACCGCCATGAACGTGCACGATGAGCGGCAGTTTCTTCCCGGTCGAGCCAAGGGGTCGATGAAGCAGGCCCTCGATCTCACGGCCGTCCGGAGCCTTCCATCGGATCACCTCGGTTGCGGAGAGAGCGAAGTCGGAGAGCATCGGATTGAGAGTGGTCAGGCGTTTGGCGGTCGCTGAGGCGGTCGGAAGCGAGGCCGCGTCGACGGCCTGGACGTAGATATCGTTGGGCGAGCGCGGATCCTGCCGCAGATAGACAAGCGAGGGAGCGCTCGATGCGAGCACCGGTGAAGACACGGTGTACGCCCCGCTCAGCAGAGCGCGCGGCGCACCGCCTTTGGTCGAAACGGAGTAGAGCCGTCCTTCGACGCCTACGGTGACGGTGAAGAGGATGGAGGCTCCATCGCTCGACCAGAGGATCGTGCCGGGGTTCAGGTCCACCGGGGTGAGCCGCGTGATCGCGCCGCCGGCCCTCGGAATCAAGGCGATCGAATCCGTTCCGGTGCGGGGCCGCTTTCCGTCGCGGGTCAGGAAAGCGATGGTGCGGCCATCGGGTGAGTAGCGCGGCGATGAGTCCGCCCCGGAGTTTTCGAAGAGCAGCCGCGGCGCACCGCCGGCCGCGGGCACGATCACGATGTCCGAGGCGCTAGAGTCATCGGCCTTTGGTGTCGGCCGGCGAACCGCTGCGATCTCGGCGCCGTCCGGCGAGACACGAGCATCGGAGAGCGTGAAAGCCCCTTCGGTGAGTCGCTTCGTCTCCTTCGTGGCCACATCGATCCGATGCAGATGGGCCATGCGGAAGTCCTTATCCACTACGCGCTCGTCATGCTTGGCCTTGGTCCGCTTCTCTTCCTCCTCGGAGGGCGCGTCGCTGGACAGGGCCGCGATCCAGGTGCCGTCCGGGCTCCACGCGAACCCCGAGACGCCGCCCTTCAGGTCGGAGAGTTTCCAGGGTTCGCCGCCGCGCACGTCGGCGAGGAAGATCTGCGGTTTGTCCTCGCGCTCCGAGATGAAGGCGAGCTTCGTGCCGTCCGGCGAGAACTGCGGCGAGCGATCGTTCTTCTTGGCCTGGGTAAAGCGGAAGGGGTCTCCGCCGCCCGTGTTCACGAGCCAGATATCCGTCTGATAGACGTTCTCCTTCTCGTCCACTTCGCTGACCACGAATGCGACCATGCGGCCGTCCGGCGACACCTGAGCATCCTGGGCCGTCCGGATGGCCGGAATGTCTTTCGCCTCCATCACGCGGTTGCCCGCGTGGGCGGGCGAGATGACGCTCAGCAGAAGAAGCGCGCCGGTCAGATGTCTCTTCATTTGGATGATTCCTTGAGAGTTGTGAGCGTCGTTGCCCGCCGTCGTCGTGACGAAGGATACAGACGCTTCGTGTCCGGCCGCGCTACTGTGTCACATGATGAAACTCACCGGAATTCTCATTGCGATGGCCGTTCTACCCCTCGGATGCGTGCAGGGCGCTCAGCAAACGCCCCCTCCGGTGGCGGCGGCCACTCCGGCCCGGCCGGCTGCGGTCGTGCCGGCTCCCGCCTCCGCCGCTTCCGCGCCGGCGAGGGAAACCAGGGATGCCGCTCCGGCGGCGCCCACCGCGCCCGTGCGGGTTCGGCTCAATGTCCCCGCCGGGACGCTCCTGCCCATCGAAATTCGGACTGCGGTCTCCACCGCCACCAGCCGGGAGGGCGATCCCGTGTTCGCGGTGCTGACGGAGGATGTGCCCCTTCAAGGCTTCAAGCTCGACCAGGGGGCCGAGGTCCGCGGCCGGGTGCTCGTCGCGGTGTCCGCGAAGCGGGTGAAAGGCCGCGCCCATCTGGTCGTCGGTTTCGACGCGGTGATGGAGAAGGGAGAGAAGATCTCCATCGCCACTGAGACCATCGACAGCCTGGCCGCGTCCACCTCCGGCAAGGACAAGAAGATCGTCGCCGGAGCGGCGGTGGGCGGCCTCATCATCGGCGCCATCAAGGATGGCGGGAAGGGCGCGGCCATCGGCACCGTCATCGGCGCGGCGGCCGGAGCCGGGGCCGTCCTCATCATGAAGGGTGACGAGGTTGAAATCCCGCGCGGCGCCCGGCTGTCGGTGTCGGTCACGAAGTGACGGGCCGGCTGGGGTCAACTACCAGGAGACGAGTGGAGACGTGCCTCAGGCGTTCGGGTACTTCGCCGCGAGCTTCTCCATGGTCCGCAGACCGCGGAATGTAGCCTTGACCCTCAGCGCGCGCTCGAAGACCGCGTTCGAGATCTTCGATTGGCCCTGCCCCTTCAGGCAGAGCCAGTAGAGCTCCGAGCCGTTGGTGTGGAAGTCGTCGATGTCGGTCTTGAGCCCCGCAAGCGCCGCCCGCGTCGCATCCGGAAGCGGCGCCTTGAGCAGACCGACACTGACCGAGACCGCGGAGGCCATCGCCGAGGGAGAGAATGGCTGGTAGAGCGCAATTTTATGCACCTCGGAGAGCGACCGGATGAAGGTCGCCACCTCGTAGCCAAGCCTCTTCTCGAGAACCTGCTCGATCTTCCTTTCGACCGCCGCCAGGTCCTTCGAGCGGGCGTCGAAGATGACGTTGCCGCTCGCGATGAAGGTTTCGACGTTCGCGAAGCCGAGATCCTCGAAAGTTGCTCTCAGGGCGTCCATCTTCACGAGATGGCTGCCACCCACATTAATGGCTCTCAGGAAGGCTACGCAGCGCATCAGGAGGGCCCTCCGGCCGGGCGGCGCGTGCGACCTCCTGAGGGCTGCGCCCTGACGCCGTCGATCACCGGTCCCCGTCTCCAGAGAAGGATATGGAAAGGGAAGACGCACCCGCACGTGGCGTCAGCCTGGAGAATCGCGCCGTGCGTCGGGCATCTGGCTTCGGGAGGTAGGCGGATCGGGTGTTCCATCGACTCGGCCATGCGTCAGTCTTTCACAAGCCTCAAATCAGCGCCCCGACTTCACTTCGGTCCACAAGCGATCGTGAAGGGCCGCGGCCTCGCCCAGATCCTCGAACGGCCGAAGCTGCTTCATCTGTGCCTCGGACGGGAACATGGCCCGATTGTTCTGTACCGCCTGGGGAAGGAGCGCGCGGCCCGCGCGCGACGGCGTCGAGTACCCCGTGGTCAGGCAGATCTCGGCCGCGATGTCCGGCTCCATCACGAAGTCGAGAAATTCAAGAGCGAGGTCCGCGTGCGGCGCGTTCTTCGGTATGGCCAGATTGTCCACGAAGACCATGGCGCCTTCGCGAGGGATGGTGAAATGCACCCACGGCGCCTCCTTCATGATCTTAGCGATCTGGCCCGACCACGATTGCGCGAGGGTCACTTCGCCCGAGAGAACCGCGTCGTCGAAGCTCGCCGAGTCGTACGCCCGCACCAGCGGCTTCTGCTCGACGAGGATCCTCCGGATCCGTGCGAGCGACTCGGGGTCGCGCGTGTTCGGGTCGAGGCCGAGGAGCAGCGCGCCGAAGGCGATCGCCTCGCGCGCATCGTCCAGCATGAGGATCTTTCCCTTCCATCCTGGATCGAGCAGCGCGTTCCACGACTCGACGGATGGAACCCGTCGCGAATCGGAAGCGATCCCGGTGACACCCCATAGATACGGGATGGAGTACCGATTCTCCCGGTCCCAGCTCTGGCCGAGGAACTCCGGCGCGGTCCCTGTGAGATGGGTCAGCCGGTCGTGGTCGAGCTCGGCGAGGACGCCCGCGCGGATCAGAGGCGCCAGCGTGTAGGTGGGCGGGCAGATCACGTCGTACCCTTGGTTGCCGGCCAGCATCTTCGACAGAAGGGCCTCGGCCGAATCATAGACATCGAGATTCACCTTCACCCCGGTTCGCGCTTCGAACTTCCGGATGGTCTCGGGGGCGATGTAGTTCGACCACAGGTAGAGATTCAGCTCGCGTGTTCCTCGAGGTTGCGACCTCGCAAGGACCACCGGCGTGGCCAGGATCGACAGTCCGGCGGCCATGGCCGCCATCGAAAGTCGAGGTCGCGATTCGATGAGCGCGGTCGCGAAGAGCAGCAGGGTGGTGGCCGCGAGAAGGATGGTGGAGGCCGCGGCGATCTCCGGAGAGAGCGAGCTCTTGAGCATCGAGTAGATGTAGACGGGCAGGGTGGTGGCGCCGGCGCCCGAGACGAAGGACGTCACCACGTAGTCGTCGATGGAGAGCGAGAACGTGAGCAGCGCCGCCGCCACGAGGCCGGGGGCCAGGAGCGGCAGGGTGACCCGGCGAAACACTTGTCCGGGGGAGGCGCCCAGATCGGCGGCGGCTTCCTCGACGTCCACCGGCAAAGCGTGCGCGCGCGCACGGATCACGAAGAACGCGAACGAGAGCGAAAACACGACGTGGGCCGCCATCACGGTGCCGAGGCCGAGCGGAATGAAGAGCCGGGAGAAGAAGGCGAGAAGGGAGGCTCCGAAGACGATCTCCGGCGTCACCAGGGGCAGGAGGAACAGCGAGACCGCACGCTCGCGGGTCCGGGTGGGGGCGGCTCTCGATCCGAGCGCCGCCGAGGTTGCGAGGATCACAACGATCAGCGTGGCGGAAGCGCCCACGATCAGAGAGTTCTCCATGGCTCTCATCAGGGGTCCGTTGTTCAGGAGCTTCTCGTACCAGACGAGGCTCGGTCCGTCGAAGGAGGCGGACAGGCGCGAGCGAGAGAACGAAAACACCGCAAGGGCCAGGACGGGGAGGTGAAGGAAGAGCAGCGTCCCGACCAGCAACGCCTGGAGCCGCTTCATTCCTGCGCCTTCGCGAGGAAGCGGCCGAAGAGAAGAAAGGCGCCGAGAGTGAGGGCGCTGAGGGTGAAGGCCATGGCCGAACCAAACGCTGGATCGCGCGCCGTGCCGAACTGGCTCGTGATCAGGGTTCCGACCCACGCCGTCTTGGCTCCACCAAGCAGATCGGGCACGAGCACGGACCCGAGCGCAGGCACGAAGACGAGCACGCATCCCGCCACGATTCCCGGCGCCGCGATGGGAATCACGACGCGCGCGAGGGTCGCGGTTGGGCTCGCTCCGAGGTCCCGGGCCGCATCGATCAGGGACGGGTCGATCCTCTCCACCGACGCGTAGATCGGAAGGATCATGTACGGCAGCTCGACATAGAGCTGACCGATGGCGACGGCGGCCGTGGTGTAGAGGAGGCTCGGAGCGTCCCACCCGAAAAACGTCAGCAACTGAGAGAGCAGGCCCCCGGCCCGGAGCAGGAAGACCCAGGCATAAAGCTTCACCAGAACCGACGTCCAAAGAGGCAGGGTGACGAGCAGAAGGAACGGTCCGCGCGAGCGCTCGGGCACCGCGCGGACGAGAGCCCAGGCCACGGGAAATCCCACCAGCAAAGTCGCCACCGTGGTGCCGAACGCCATCAGAACACTGCGCCAGAAGATCGCGGCATAGAGAGGATCGAGGAGCCGCACCCAGACCGACCCCTCGCCCGTGCGGGAGAGGAGCATCAGTTGAGGACCGACGAAAAGCACGAGACCGGTGACGGCCGCGGGAATCAGAAGCCCTTTGGCCTTCATTTCGAGAGCGCGATCCAGCATGAGGGATCGATGTCGAGAAAGACCCGATCGCCTTCCCTGACCACTTCCCGCGGCGAGACGTTGGCGACGAGCTTCACCGGTCCCACGTCGACCTGGCAGCGGGTGGCCTCGCCCAGATACCGGACATCGGTCACGGTCCCGCGGATTCCCGCGCCCGAGCGGGAGAGGGAGATGTGCTCTCCGTGAAGACCGATCGTCGCCTCCGCCGCGGCCGGGAGGTTCGCGATCTCGATCCGCGTGAACCCGAGATCCACCCGCACCCCCGCCGCCGTCTTTTCCACCACGCGCCCCTCGAGGATGTTCTCCATGCCCACGAGCCGGGCCACATAGACACTCGTCGGGTGTTCGAAGATCTCCTCGGGCGGTGCGTACTGCGCGATGCGCCCCGCACGCATGACCGCGATTCGCGACGAGCACTCGATCGCCTCCTCGAGATCATGGGTGACCAGCACGAAGGTGATGCCAAGGGAGCGCTGAAGCTGGACCAGTTCGGACCGCATGGCCGAGCGCAACTGGGCGTCGAGGGCGGCCAGAGGCTCGTCGAGGAGCAGGATGTCGGGCTCGAGCACCAGGGCTCGAGCGAGGGCCACGCGCTGTCCCTGGCCTCCGGAAATTTCCGAGGAGGCCCGGGAGTCGAAGCCCTCGAGGTGGACCGCGGCGAGGGTTTTCGCGACCCGCGACCTGATCTCGGTCTCCGGCCGGTCGCGCAGTCGCAGACCAAAGGCCACGTTCTCGAAGACGGAAAGATGGGGAAAGAGCGCGTAACTCTGGAAGACGGTATGCACGGGCCTTAGGTGGGCCTTCATCGACGTTACCTCGGTACCGGAGATCTCGATCCGTCCGGAATCCACCTCGTCAAGACCCGCGACCAGCCGGAGAAGGGTCGTCTTCCCGCAACCCGACGGTCCCAGGAGGGTCACGAACTCGCCGGGGCGCACGGCGAGGCTCACCTGCTCCAGCACGGCAGTGCCCCCGCGCTTCTTCGACACGGAGGCAACCGCGAGCGAGCCTCGGACTTTTTCGGGAGGAGTTTGGTGGCTCACCATCCGCGATAGATTATTTCTGAATGGCCTCGCTTGACTTGGGCGGCCCGCATAAAAGACAGTAGACGTCGGTCATACCTTATTTAGAGCACGGACCGAAAGAGCCGCACAAAGGAGAATTCAGATGGGTGAAGCACTTGGAATGATCGAGACCCGCGGTTTCGTGGCCCTCGTCGAGGCCTCGGACGCGATGGTCAAGGCCGCGAAGGTCGTGATCGTGGGCTGGGAAAAGATCGGCTCGGGTTACGTGACCGTGATGTGTCGCGGTGACGTTGCCGCGGTGAAAGCGGCCACTGACGCCGGCGCGGCGGCCGCCCGCCGGGTCGGAGAGCTTGTTTCCGTCCACGTCATTCCGCGTCCGCACGACAACCTTCAGGACGTCTTCGCGATCGGCAAAGCCGGCAAGTAAATCCCCCGCGCGAGGCCGCAAGGCCTCGCGCAAGGGTGATTTCAGCGGAGAAGTCGAGAAGGGTTCATAGATGCAGGTCGGTCGAGTTGTCGGCACTCTCGTGGCCACCCGCAAGGACGAGCGTCTGGTGGGGACGAAGCTCCTCGTCGTGCGCATCATGGATCCCGGCTTCAAGGAGGAGCAGGGTTACGTGGTCGCCGTCGACACCGTGAACGCGGGCATTGGCGATCGGGTCATGCTGGTGGCCGGCTCGTCGGCCCGCCTCGCTCAGGGCATGAAGGACGCGCCCATCGATTCGGCCATCATCGGGGTGGTGGATCAGGTCGAACTCGCGAAGCCTTCGTCGAGGGCCTGACCATGCAGCTCGGCATCGTCTGCGGGACGCTGGTGGCGAGCCGGAAAGACGAGCGCCTGGAGGGCATCAATCTCCTGGTTATCCAGCCGATCGCGCCCGACGGCGCCCCGACCGGCAAGACGCTCATTGCCACCGACTCGGTGGGCGCAGGTCCCGGCGAGAGGGTCTTCTGGGTGAAGTCGAAGGAAGCGGCGAACCCCTTCGAGCCCGTCGAGGTGCCCACCGACGCCACCATCGTGGGCATCGTCGACCTCGTCAACGTGGAGGCCTGAGGGATGTTGATCGGGCGGGTGATCGGCAACGTGGTGGCCACGAAGAAGAATCTCAAGCTCGACGGCGAGAAGCTCCTGCTCGTGCAGCCGCTCGAACTCTCGGGTGCTTCGAAGGGAACACCCATCATCGCCATCGATCGGATGGGAGCCGGGCCGAAGGAGCGGGTCCTGTACACGCAGGATGGCCGTACCGCGCAGCAGATCCTGGGACGGGGCACCGCAGGCGTCGACGCGGCTATCCTTGGGGTGATCGACGAGATCGACTTCAGCAATGGATGACGCCAAGATCGACCTGATTGCCCGAGAGGTTCTGACCAGCCTCAAGAAAGCGCATGCCCACGAAACTCATACGCCGGCGTCTGCGCCCGCGAAGCCCGAACGCGTGGCGGTGGCCCTGCACCCGTCGCTTCAGCTTCTCTCCGTGACCGGAGGCGTCGTGGGATCGCCCTGCGTGATCGAGCCCGACAAGGCCTGCGTCGGATCGCTGAGGTGCCGCACGTTCGGGCACTGAGAGGCGCCGTCCCGCCGTCCCGCGGCCGCGCTCTAGAAGCAGACTCCGGAGCCGCTGTCGCCAATAATGCCCGCGATGTTGACGAAGGCCCACTCGTAGGCCGCCTCCTTCATGGTGACGCGAAGGACCCCGAAGTTCTGGTTGTAGCGGGCCGCGGAGTTCGGGAGAACCCGGGGGAAGTCATAGAGGTCGCGGCCGCCCGTGCCCACGGTGAACAGGCGAAGGCCCTTCGCGGGATCGGCCACCTGATCCGGGGTGATCGGATTGAATCGCTCGTAGAGATGATCGTGGCCGGCCAGGACGAGGTCGACGTTGTTCTCGTAGAGCAGGCGCATCAGCGGCAGCAGTACCGGAGTGCTGCCGTTTTGCCCGGAACTCAGGAACGGGTGATGCATGTAGGCGACCGTGCACTTCTGCCGGCTCTGCAGAAGGTCGGCCTGCAGCCACCGATATTGCGCCGATCCGGTGGTGCAGCCTCCGATGCTCCCGCAGTTGCTGTTTATGGCCACGAAGTGCCAGTCGCCGACGTTGTAGGAATACCAGCCTTCACTCCGGGCGCCGACCGCCACCCCGACACTCGCGAAGTATTCGAAATAGCCGGTCGCTCCTCGCGTCTCGTACTCGTGATTTCCCGTGGTCGGATGAGCGATGTCGTTGTAGCGGCCCCAGGTGTTTTGATAGTTGTTCCTGAACTCGGCGAGGGTGCCCGCTTCGTACTGGAGATCTCCGAGGGGCAGGACGATCACCGCGGGGTGAAGGGCGCGCTCGGAGGCGATGAGGTCGGAAGTCTCCTTGGACTTGCACGGAAGCAGGGGCGTCGCGCTGTCGCAGGAGATGTCGCCCGCCGCGACGATCACGGGGAAGTTCGGAGTCGGGGCCGGGGTGGGCGCCGGCGTGGGGGCGTCGGTCAGGCCTCCGCCGCAGGCATGGAGGACGATGACGCCGGCCAGAAAGGGAAGAAGTGCGGAAGAATTGCGAAGTTTCATTACGAGGAGCGCGGAGGATACCGGTTTCCTCCGGCCGGATCCGAATCTTCAGAACCGAAAGCGCACGCCAAACGTGGGGAGGAAGGGCAGGGCCGCGGCCGGGATTTCCTCGATCCTCGGGCGGTCGCTGGTGGCGACCGGGCGCAGCGTCGCCTCGTACCGGCCTACGTTTTCCCGGTTGGTGACGTTGATGAACTCGAGATAGAAGAGCCAGCGCGACTTGAGGCCGTGCGGTTTCCAGTTGACCCGCATGTCGAGTCTCACGAATCTCGGATACTGCGTCCGCAGAAGGTTGCCGACCGAACCGTAGTCCGCGGTATACACGGGAAGCCCATGTGCGTCGCGCTCGGGGATCAGTTCGGTCGTGTTGCCGTCCTTGTCGGCATCGAGAGTGTCCTCGGTGGGGACGACTCTGACACCTATGGGCGCGGTGCGGGGAAAGCCGGACGAAGCGCGGAGGGTGAAGCCGATCTGAATTTTTTCGGAGGCGTTCAACTGGGAGACGATCGACAGCGCGTGCCGCCGGTCGTACTCGAAGGGAAGATTCCGGCCGTAGGCCTCCTTCGTCGCTTTCCCGTAGCCGTAGGAGGCCCAGCCGGAGAGGAACTGGTCGCCGCGGCTGAGGGGACGGGTCGCCACGAGCTCGATGCCGTAGGACCGGCCGGAGGCGCCATTCGTCGGCGTGGTCGTGATGAACTTCTCCGTGGGGATGCTCGACTCGAGCGACGGAGGAAAGTCGTAGCGAGGGAGCCGGGCCGCAAGTCCCGCGTCGGTCTCGAGGCCCCCCACGATGAGGTCCGAGAAGTTCTTGTAGTAGGCCTCCGCCTTTAGGCTCACCGAGGAGAAGTCCTTCTCGACGCTGAGGGTGCCGTGCCGCGAGCGCTCGTTCCTGAGCCCCAGGGTCGACAGGTCGAGGAAGTAGTCCGACTGCAGGAGCTTCTCGATTCCCGGGCTCTGCGAATGAGAGCCGTAGGCGGCGCGCCACCTCCAGGTGTCGCTGCCCCGCACCAGAAGGGACAACCGCGGCTCGACCTCGACGGTCCCGGTGATGGACGACCGCGAGAGGCGCAGGCCGGCTTCGACGGACAGACGCTTTCCCATGGTCATCCGGTCCTGAATCCACGCGCCCCATCGATGGGAGGGCACTTTCTCGTCGTAGAAGTCGGGGAGGGCGGCCCCGCCGCGGATGGAGGAAGGGTTGGCCTCGGAGAGATTGCGCTCGCCCAGGATGTTGTAGGTGGCGCCGGTGCGCAGCCGATGCGCCTCGAAGCCCGCCTCGAGGAGGTTCGCCTTTGAAAGGGCGAGACTCCAGTCGTTGCGCAGGGAGAGGTCGCGGGTGGCGATGGTCTGGTTGAAGGCGACGTTGATCTGCGTGGTGTTGACCCGCGCGTTCGATCGCCTCGACCCGTCCTCGAATTGGGCGTCGACGGCGAGGGTCTGAGCGAAGTCGTAATACGCGAGCGCCAGCGTCGACGAAAGGCGCGTGCCAAAGAAGCTCCGTGCCCGCAGGCCGTAGACGTCATTCGTCGCGGCGTTGGTGAAAGAGCCGCTGTCCGTGCCGTCCCCGGTGAAAGTCGCGTCCCCGGACTCTCGTGACCGGATCCCGAACAGCGTGAACTTCGTGGTCGGGGATGCCTCGTAGTTCCCGCGGAACTGGATATCGTGAAAGCCGGGCAGGTTCTCGCCGATGATGCGATCCGCGACGAGGTCGTAGTAGGTCCGCCGGGCGCTCACGATCCACGAACCTTTGTCCCGGTTCTTCCACGGACCCTCGAGGAGCACGTTGCCGTCCGTGATCGAGAGTGTGGTCGAGCCCTGGATGCTGCGCTCCTTCACTCCGTCCCGGTTTTCGACCAGAAGAATGGAGGACAGACGGTCTCCGTACCTGGCCGAAAAGGCTCCCGCCGACAGCTCGAACTTCTCGACGGTCTCCGGGTTGAAAGCGCTGGTGAGGCCGAACAGCCGGTACGGGTTGTGGATCTCGACGCCGTCCATGAGGGTGAGATTCTGGTCGGGGGTTCCACCGCGCACCGCGAGCCGCGAGCCGAACTCATCGGTGGCGGCGACCCCGGGGAGGGTCTGGAGCGCCCTGAAGATGTTGTCGACCGCACCCGCCACCTGGAGCACCTGCTGGGGCCGGATCGGAATCGAAGCCGGCGCGGGGTCGTCCTTCTGTACCCCGAAGACCTCCACGCGCTCCTCGCGCTTCAGCGCCGGATCGAGCAGGAGGATCACGGTCGAGAGCGACTCGACCTCGGAGACCGAGCGAACCACCGGTGACAGGCCCCTCGCCTTGAGGGTGAAACGATAGGGCGGAGGGCCCCTTCGAACCGTGAACTGCCCGAGAGCGTCGGTGACCACGACGGAACCGTCCAGGCGAACCTCGACGCCCGGGAGCGGCTCTCCCGAGACACTGTCTCGCACCTCGCCCCGAATCTCCTGGCCTTCGGGCCCGGTGGAGGCGCGGGCCGGTTCCGTCGCGAAGACCAGGCTTCCCGTGACGATGGCGATTACGGCTGCCCGCCCAAGCACATCTTTCATGAGTCGATATTCTACTCAAATACTGTGCAAACAATGAACTCGGTCGAGCCGGACCCGGGGGGTCCTTGGGATCACGCGCGCGGCTGGTGCTTCTTGAGCGCCTTGCTCCCCATGCGGTCGGCCGCCTTCCTCTCGATCCGCAGCTTCACATCCCGGAGCTGGCCGATCGCCGTGGCCTCACCGCGCAGCTTCGAGAAGTGCGCGTACCGTTCCGCGTTGAGCTCGCCGCTTTCCGCGGCGTTCCGGACCGCGCACAGCGGCTCGGTCTGGTGCGTGCAGTCGCGGAAACGGCAGTTCAGGGCCAGAGCTTCGATGTCCGCGAAGGCGCCGGAGATATCCGAGGCGCTCGACCAGAGCTGGAGTTCACGCATGCCCGGGGTGTCGATGGCGAGTGCTCCTCCCACCAGCCGGAACATCTGGCGTTCAGTGGTGGTATGGCGGCCTTTGGAGTCGGCCTCGCGCACCTCGCGCGTGGCCTGGCGCTCCTCGCCGAGGAGCGCGTTGATGAGCGTCGACTTCCCAGCACCCGAGGAGCCGAGAAAAGCGATGGTGTCGCCCGCGCCGAGATACGCGGGCAGGACGTCGAGGCCGATCCGCGGTTTGGCCGCGATCAGGTGAACCGGGGTGTCGCCTGCCATCACCGCGACCTCACTCGTGGGCTTGCCGGTGTCGGCGCACTTGTCCGACTTGTTGAGCAGCACCACCGCGCGCGCGCCGCTCTCGCGGGCCAGAATCAGATAGCGCTCCACCCGCCTTGGGGAATAGTCGGAGTCGAGGCCGCACACGATAAAGACCGTGTCGATGTTGCTGGCCACGATCTGCTCTTCGGTCAAATGTCCCGCGGCCTTGCGCTTGAAAGCAGTGGTGCGGGGCAGGACGAGTTGAATCACCCCGCGGCCGTGCTTGTGGCCTTCTTCCCGCACTTCCTTGAGGGCCACGAAGTCGCCCACCGCGGGGAGTTCGGAAGCATGCTGGGCGTTGTGCTTCAGCCGTCCGGCCGTGGTGGCGATGAGTTCACCCTTGGCGGTGATGACCCGAAAATATCCGCGATGATCGCGCACGACGCGGGCGGGGAAACAGCCATGGACGTCGGCGCTCTCGAACTTCTTGTGCCAGGCTCGCGAATATCCCCAGGACTCGAGCTCGACGGGGTACGGAAATGTCACGGATTCACGGTAAAGCTTGTCTTGAAATCGATCGCGGGGTGGAGCGAGTGCCAGACCGAGCAGTACTTCTCGCGCGACAATTCGATGGCCCGGGCGATCCGATCCGCCGGGACATCGCCCGTCACGAGAAAGTGGAGGTCGCACCCGATGATCTTGCGCGGCGTCCCGCTGTCTCGAAAGATGCGCAGGTCGCAGGTGACCGATTTCAGCGGAAGGCGGCCCTTCTCGATCATGTCCACCACATCGATGCCCATGCAGCCGGCAAGCGCGAATGCCACGGCCTGAACCGGCGAAGGACCGGCCTGGCGTTTGCCGTCCACGGTCATCGAAACGCCGCCGTCCGAAGTGCCGGAAAAGCGCTGCTCCCCCTGCCAGGTAAGGTTCAAAGTGAAGTCGGGCCCGGGCGTGCTGGTCATGATTCAGCCTCAATGGTAGCGATCCCGGCCCAATACCCCAAAAGCCCGACCGGCCCGTCCGAAGGACCGTTGCCCATAAACTCTTCTTCCCGCGCGGGTTCGAAGCCCCGCTTCCAGGCCATGAGAATCATGAAATTCGGAGGGACATCGGTCGGCTCGCCCGACCGGATCCGGGGAGTCCTCCGCCTGGTTTCCGAGGCGTCCGCCGCGGGCCGGATTGTCGTCGTCGTGTCCGCATTCGGCGGCGTGACCAACGCGCTGATCGAGATGTCGCAGCGGGCGGTCAAGGGGTCCTCCGAATGGCGGTCGGATCTTGACGCCATGGCGAAGCGTCATGCGGGCGTTGCCCTCGATCTGTTGGGTCTCGAGGAGCGTGCCGGCCTCCTGCGGCAGATTGAGCAGGCGACGGTTGACCTGCGCGATCTGCTCCATGGCGTCTCCCTGGTCCGTGAATGCACGCCTCGCACCCTGGACAGTATCGCGAGCTTTGGAGAGCGCCTCTCCGCCCAGGTCGTCGCCGCTGCGTTCCGCGCGCAGGGTCATCAGGCGGATGCCATCGATGCCCGATCGCTCGTGGCCACGGATGAGACCTTCGGCTCGGCTCGGGTGGACTTCGAGGGGACCAACGCCCGCATTCGCGAATGGTGGAAGGACGCGACCGCGATCCCCGTGGTCACCGGCTTCATCGGCGCCACGAAATCGGGCGAGACCGCGACGCTCGGCCGCGGCGGCTCCGACTACACCGCGGCAATCTTCGGCGCGGCCCTCGACGCCGAGGCCATCGAGATCTGGACCGACGTCGACGGGGTCATGAGTGCTGATCCCCGGATCGTGCCCACGGCGTTCTCCCTGGAGTCTCTTCGCTACGACGAGCTGATGGAGCTGTCGCATTTCGGGGCCAAGGTGGTCTATCCGCCCACCGTGCACCCTGCCCGCGCGAAGAACATTCCCCTGGTCATCAAGAACACGCTGAACCCCGCCTTCCAGGGAACCTGGATCCGCGAGGAGGCCTCACCGGCGCCCATGGGCGTGCGCGGCGTGGCCTCGATCTCGAATGTGGCGCTCCTTCGTCTCGAGGGCGACGGGATGGTGGGCGTGCCCGGCATCGCCATGCGCCTTTTCGGCGCGCTGGCGCGCGAGAGCGTGAGCGTGATCCTCATTTCCCAGGCCTCTTCGGAGCATTCGATCTGCTTCGCCATCGAGCCGGCGGCCGTGGCGCGCGCGGGGGCGAGCATCGCCGCCGAGTTCGTGCTCGAGCGGCAGGCGGGCCTCATCGACGACCTGGTCGTCGAGCCCGATACCAGCGTCATCGCGGTCGTGGGTGCGGCCATGCGGGAAACCCCCGGCAGCGCCGGCCGGATCTTCGGGGTGTTAGGCGAAGCGCACGTGAACGTGCGCGCCATCTCCCAGGGCTCGTCGGAGCTGAACATCTCCTGCGTGGTCAGCCGGCACGACCAGAAGCGCGCGGTGAACGCGATCCACGAGGCCTTCTTCGCCGATCACCGGACGGTCTCCGTCTTCATTGCCGGCCTGGGTCGAGTCGGCAGGCGGCTGGTCGAGCAGATGACCGCGCAGTCCGAGGGCCTCCGCGCGCGTGCCGAGCTCCGGCTCGAGATCGACGGCGCTTCCACCAGCAGGCACCTGCTGATACGGCCCACGGGGATTCCAGGCGCCGCTCTGCGACAAACCGTTGAGGCCGAGGGGACGGCCGCAGACCTCGAATTGCTGGTCCGCGCCGCCGTGGCCAGCCGGCGCTCCAGCGCCGTCTTCGTCGACTGCACGGACAGCGAAGAGACGATGCGGCACTACACCCGCCTCCTCGATGCCGGGGTTCACGTGGTGTCGGCGAACAAGCGTCCTTTCGGCGGAGATCTAGCGACCTACAAGGCGATCAAGGCGGGGCGGCGCCGGGGTCGCGGGGCCCTCTTCCACGAGACCACGGTGGGCGCGGCGCTTCCCGTGGTCGGAACGCTCGCGGACCTGGTGCGCACCGGCGATCGCGTCCGCCGGATCGAGGGCGCGCTTTCCGGCACCCTCGGCTTTCTCACGACCAAGGTGGCCGACGGCGTCGCATTCAGCGTGGCGCTCCGGGAGGCGCACGCCCTTGGCTACACCGAGCCGAACCCGCGCGAGGATCTTTCCGGTTCGGACGTGGCGCGGAAGATCCTCATTCTCGCCCGCGAAGCCGGCATGCCGATCGAGGCGTCCGGGGTGGATCGACACTCCCTTCTGCCCGGACCGGAGTGGGACGTCCTGCCGATCGAAGAGTTCTGGAAGCGTCTCCCGGAGCTCGACGCGGTCATGGAGAAGCGAGCGCAGGAGGCCTCGCTCGATGGAGGCCGGCTCTGTTATCTCGCTTCGGTGGTGGACGGCGTCGCGGAGGTCGGCCTCCGGCGCGTGGAGCGGACGAGCCCCTTCGCCTCGCTGCGCGGCGGGGACAACATGGTCGCGTTCTGGACCGATCGTTACCCCGAATCGCCGCTGGTGGTGCGCGGCCCGGGTGCGGGCCCGGAAGTCACCGCCTCGGGTGTCTTCGCGGACATCATCCGAGCCGCCGCGCTCGCGCGTTAGTGGCCAGGGGCTAACGGCCCCAGGTGACCCGGGCGAGGCTCTCGCGATACGCCTTGAGGCCGTAGAACACGAGCGCCGATCCGAGGCCTCCGGTCACCGCGGTGACCAGGGCGAGCGACCACCCGATGGCCTGCTTGTCATGAAAGACGCGGTCGGTGACGAAACCGACGGCGATCGGACCCAGCCCGGATGAGACGAGGCCGATGAGAAGAATGTAGATGGAGGTCACCAGGGCGCGCATCTCGTTGGGCGTCACCTCGGCGATGGCCGACAGACTGAGCACCGTGGGGTAGTTCACGAACAAGCCGGTAAGGACATACAGCCCGAGCGCCATTTCCGGAGTGGGCATCAAGGGCGCGATCGTGGCGCCCAAAGCGGAGCCCGCGCAGCCGAGAGCACACGCACGAAGCGTTCCGTCGGCATAGCCCTTGCGCCGCAGGAAAGACGCGGCCCCGCCCGCGGAGAGCGCGCTCGCGACGCCGGCGAGGCCTCCGAAGATGCCGTACTGAATCGAGAACTTCGCCGGGCTCCATCCATGGACGCGCAGAAAGTAACTCGGCAGCCAGTTCACGAAGCCGTAGACCGACATGACAACCAGGGCAACGCCCGCGAACTGACAGAAGAATGTCGTTCGGTTCGTGGCCAGAAACGCGCGCGTCTCCGCCCACGAGGCCCGGCCCCTGTTCGCAGCCGCGAGGTCGAGCCGCTTCGGTTCCTTGACCGTCAGCATGAAAAGGAGTGCCGGGATGAGGCCAGGCAGGCCGACGATCAGAAAGGTCACCTGCCAGGGTTTCAGATCGCCCAGGAACGGAACGGGAATTGTGGTGAACTTCTGCAGCGTGCCGATCACCAGTCCGCCGGTGAGATACGTGAGGGCTGAGCCGAGGGCCGTGCCCATGACGTACACGCCGAACGCTTTTGGCCGCGTCTTCGGCGGGAAGTAGTCGCCGATCAGCGAGGCCGCGCACGGGTTGAGGGTCGCTTCACCAACACCCACGCCCACCCGGGCCGCGAAGAGAACCCAGAAGGAACTCGCGAGACCGCAGACCGCGGTCATGGCGCTCCAGATGGTCATGCCGGCGGAGAGCAGCGCCTTGCGGCTCCAGCGGTCGGCCACGAGGCCGACCGGGATTCCGAACACTGTGTAGAAGAGCGCGAAGGCGAATCCCTGAAGGAGGCCCGCCTGCGTGTCGGTGATCCCGAGATCGGCCTGAATGGCCGGAGTCAAAAGGCCGACAATGATGCGGTCGACGAACGCGAAGAGGTACCCGAAGCACAGCACGCCCACGACGTACCAGGCGTAGGCGGGGTTTGGATAGTTCCCTTCGTCCGAGGTGGGGAGCGTCGAGACGTCGACTCCGCTCATCGCACCCCTCCAGCACCGGAAGGAGCCAGGCCGGCGATCGAGGCTTTCACCGAGTTCCAGTCTATGGGCAACGGTTTCACGTCGGCATGATTGAGCGCCTTCGTGCGCTCCCGGATAATGCCGGCCCGGTCGATGCTTGAAGGATGAGTCGACAGGAAAGATGGCTGGGGCCCGTCGGCCCTCGCGAGTCGATCGAAGAATCGCGCCATGCCGTCGGTGGATACGCGGGCGGCCACCAGAGTCTCGAAACCGGTTCGATCGGCGTCCTCCTCCTGCGTCCTCGAGAACTTCAATTCCGAGAGCTTTCCGAGGTTCTGGAAGAGCGCGGCCGCGTCGGGCTGACCGATGAGCAGGCCCATGAGGGGAAGCAGGCCGCCCGCGTAGATCAGCTGTCGCATCGAATGCCGGTTCGTGGCGTGCGCCATTTCGTGGGCGAGCACGCCCGCCACCTCCTCGGCCGAGCCCGCTTCGTTGATGAGACCGGTGTACACCACGATCAAGCCGCCCGGCGCGGCGAAGGCGTTCACTTCCTGGTTTCGCTGGACGCTGACCTTGAACGCGAATCGCTGGTCTGGATTCGCGGCCTTGAGCCGATCCACGATGAGGTTCACCGCCCGGGTCGCCTCATTCTCCGCCACCGTGTCCGCCGAGCGAAGGACCTCCCCTTCGAACATCTTTCCGACTTCCTGATCGACGGTGACGGGGACCCGTGCGAGGACGAAATCGACGATCTGATTCCGGAAGACCAGCAGGCCGACCAGCAGGAGCACGGGGAGCAGGGTGAGAAGTGCGACCATGGTCAGGCCGAAATGGCCGCTTCGGCGTGTGCTGGCCTGAACCCGGGCGGCCTCGCCCAGGGCGGCGTGGAACTGCGCGATTCGCGCCAGCTCGTCCCTGGCGCCGGGATCTTTCGACGTGATCGCCCACATGCCGCCCGCGCCCGGCCATGCGATCTGAATGGACTCCCGGTCCCACCCACCCGCGGTCAGGGCGCACCTGGCCGGGTCGATGTGGAGGGTCTCGCTCCCTCCGGTCACCTCCAGCGAAGAGCCGAAGGTCCGCACGGACACCTTCGCCGATTCGCCGGAGACGGGCTTGAAGAGTGTCGCTTCAAAGGGCATGTCCGTGGATTATGCCCATGAAACATCTGCCAGGTTTGGTCGGATGGAGGTTGTTCGCGCCCGGCTCAATCCGGCACTCGCCATCACCCTGGCCAGCGCCGTCACGGAAACACGGTTATCTCTGAACCGAAAAGCGCGTAACTCGAAGCCAGGGCGTAGCTCCGAGATCGTCTTGATCGGCGGCGAGCCACCTCGGCCCTAGAATTCCGCCTTCACCTTCGAAAGGGGCCCTCATGAAGAAGACCATCTCTCTCGCTGTCGCCTTGCTTCTGGCCGTGGCGTTGCCGTTTCAGGCTCAGGCCCAGGACGGTCCGGTCCGCGCCGCCTACTACTACAAGGTGAAATGGGGCTATCAGGACGAGTTCGAGCGCCTCTTCTTCAAGAATCACTACCCGGTTCTGCAAGCGCAGATGGGCGACAAGGGCCGGATCACCGGCGTTGAGGTCATGCGCCCGACGTATCACGGAGACGGGCGCGCCGACTGGACGTTCCTGGTCGTCATCACCTTCGCGAACATGAACGCTTTTGTGGGGCCCAATCAGGAGTCGGCCATCCAGAAGCGGCTTTACCCCGATCAGGAGACGTTCAAGAAGGAAGAGCAGCGTCGTTTCGAGATCCTCGAGGCGCACTGGGACGTGCCCCTCGTGGTGGTGGCGCCGCCCGCGCCGGAGAGGCGCTGATGCGCGTCGGTTCCTTCCGATCGGTTTCCGTTTCTCTCGCCGCCGCGCTCGCGGCCCTGACTCTGGCCGAATCGTCACCCGCGAGCGCCCAGACCCGGCTTCTGCGCTTTCCGGCGATCCACGGCGACAAGGTGGCCTTCACCTACGCCGGTGACATCTGGACCGCGCCCGCGAGCGGCGGCGCCGCGGTTCGTCTCACCGCGCACCCGGGCATGGAAGTCTTCGCCCACTTCTCGCCCGACGGCAAGTGGATCGCTTTCACGGGTCAGTACGACGGCGACGAACAGGTCTATGTCATGCCCGCGGGTGGGGGCGAGCCGAAGCAGCTCACGTACTACCCCGCGCGCGGTCCTCTGACCCCGCGCTGGGGTTGGGACAACCAGGTCTACGGCTGGACGCCCGATGGCAAGTCCATCGTCTTCCGCTCGCACCGTGAGTCATGGACGCTCGGCAAGACACGGCTCTACACCGTCCCCATGGCCGGCGGCCCAGCCGAAGCTCTGCCCATGCCCGAGTCCGGCGCGGGCGAGTACTCGCCGGATGGCACCAAGCTCGTCTACTCGCCTCTCTATCGCGACTTCCGGCCGGAGAAGCGTTACAGCGGCGGCTTCGCGAACGATCTCTTCATCTTCGACCTCAAGACCAACGAGGGGAAGCGCGTCATCGACAGCGTCCGCTCCGATCGCGACCCGATGTGGATCGGGAACACCATCTATTTCAACTCCGACCGCGACGGCACGTTCAACCTCTACGCCTACGACGTGCCCACCGCCAGGACCACTCAGGTCACGACGAGCAAGGTGTGGGACGTGCGATGGCCGGGTTCGGATCGCACCGGCCGGATCATCTATGAACAGAGCGGCGAGCTGAACGTCCTCGACGTGAAGACGGGGAAGAGCGCCGCGCTCAATATCGACGTGCCCGACGACGGCCTGTGGAAGCGCGCCTCGCGCGTCTCGGCCGCCGGTCAGATCGAAGACGCGCAGCTCTCGCCCAAGGGCGAACGGGCTCTCTTCAGCGCCCGCGGCGACATCTTCACCACACCCATCGAAAAGGGCTTTACCCGCAATCTCACCGGCACTTCGGGAGCGCACGACAAGTGGGCGCGCTGGTCGCCCGACGGCTCGAGGATCGCGTTCATCTCCGACCTCTCCGGCGAAGAAGAGTTGTACGTGGTCGCGCAGGACGGTTCGAGCAAGCCGGAGCGGCTCACAAACGGGGGCAAGGCGATGCGGTACGCGCCCGAGTGGTCGGCTGACGGCAAGC
This sequence comes from Vicinamibacteria bacterium, assembly GCA_031392925.1. Lineage (GTDB taxonomy): Bacteria > Acidobacteriota > Vicinamibacteria > Fen-336 > JAGNNV01 > JAGNNV01. The sequence goes on along the minus strand of JANMVV010000378.1, from coordinate 7,014 downwards.
GGATCGCGTTCTCGGACAAGGACGGACGCATCTGGATTTACTCGTTCGAGGACAAGTCGCTCAAGCAGGCCTACGATGCGCCGCGCGATCAGGTGCACGACTACACCTGGTCGCCCAAGGGCCATCACCTCGCCTTCAGCTCCGCCAATCCCAACACGTTCCGCAGCGTCTTCATCTGGAGCGAAGGCGGTTCGCCGAACGGCCAGCTTCACCAGGTCACCGAAGAGCAGTACAACGCCCAGGAGCCGGTGTGGGATCCGGAGGGCAGTTTTCTCTACTTCTTTTCCGATAGGCAATACGCGCCGCAGATCTCCACCGTCGAGTTCAACTACGCGTCGAACCGCACCACCGGCATCTTCGCGATGGCCCTGCGCAAGGACGTGAAGCATCCGTTTCCCCCCGAGAGCGATGAAGTGAGCTTTGCTACGGCCACGCCAGCGCCCAGCCCGTCGCCCTCGCCGGCCGCGAGCCCGGCCGCGTCTCCCCCGCCGAAACTCGCCGAAGATCTCACCATCGACTTCGACGGCATCATGAAGCGAGTCGCGAAGGTCCCCGTCGAGGCGGACAACTACTCCGGGCTCACCGCCAAGAAGGGCCACCTCCTCTACACCGCGGGTTCCGCGTTCTTCTATGGCCGCGATGGCGACCGCAAGACGTCGCTCCGCATCTATTCCCTCAAGGACCGCAAGGAGACCACACTCGCGGACGACATGGCGGGCTACGCTCTCTCCGGCGACGGCTCGAAGGTCCTCGTCCACACCGGCGCGACCTGGACGCTCATGGATGCCACACCTTCGGGCGCCTCGTCGAAGAAGACAGTCGCGACCGCCGGCCTCATGGTCGACCGCGTTCCCGAGCAGGAGTGGAACCAGATCTTCAACGAAGTGTGGCGTCGCTATCGCGACTGGTTCTACGTCGACAACATGCACGGCTTCGACTGGGAGGCGTTGCGCAAACAGTACGCCGCGTGGCTACCCTTCGTGGCCCACCGGTCCGACCTCAACTACGTGATCAGCGAAATGATCTCGGAACTGACCATTCAGCACGCCTACGTCGAGGGCGGCGATTTCCAGATTCCGCCCCGTCCGCGCGTGGCCCTCCCGGGCGCCTTGTTCGCGCTCGACAAGGCGGCGGGGAGGTTCAAGCTCTCGAAGATCTTCGAAGGCCAGAACGAAGAAGATATCTACCGCTCGCCCCTCACCGAGATCGGCGTCAACGCGAACGTGGGTGACTACGTCCTCGCCATCGATGGGGTCGAGTTGAAGGCCGATCAGGATCCCTACATGCACCTGCGCGGCAAGGCGGATCGTCCGATCTCGCTGACGTTGAATTCGAAACCGGCGATGGACGGCTCACGCACCGTCACCTACAGCTCGATCACCAGCGAGTCGGACCTCAACTATCTTGACTGGATCAACAAGAACCGCCGCAAGGTGAGCGAACTGACCGGTAGCCGCGTCGGGTATCTCCACATCCCCGACATGGGCGCGCCGGGCATCCGCGAGTTCATCAAGTGGTACTACGGCCAGATTCGCAAGGATGGCCTGGTCGTCGACGTGCGCGCCAACGGCGGCGGCAACGTCTCACGCATGATCATCGAGCGGCTGCGCCGCAAGATGCTCGCGGTGAACTTCGGCCGCACCGACGATCTCGCTGATCCCTACCCCGACGGCGTCTTCATCGGCCCCATGGCCGCGATTCTCGACGAGCGCTCGTCCTCGGACGGCGACATCTTCCCGGCCATGTTCCGCGAAGCGGGCCTCGGGCCGCTCATCGGCCGCCGCTCCTGGGGCGGTGTGGTCGGCATCAACGGCACCGGCTCGCTCATCGATGGCGGCACCATCTTCGTCCCCACCTCAGGCATGGCGAGCACCAAGGGCGAGTGGATCATCGAAGGCCACGGCGTCGATCCGGACATCGAGGTGACCAATGACGTCAAGGCCACCATCGACGGCAAGGATCAGCAACTCGAGCGCGCGGTCGCGGAGGTGATGAAGAAAATCGAAGCGGGTAGCGCCAAGTACCCGAAGAAGCCCGCAGGGCCGGTGAAGGTGGAGAAGAAGTAGACCGCGCGGGCCACCACTACCAAGCCCCGCCCGACCTCTCGTCATTGCGAGGGCCCGGTCCGTTGGTACCGGCCCGAAGCAAGCCCCGCCTACCACTACCAAGCAGGCTGGGTGGTGGCTGGAGGGGGTTGCTTCGTCGCGTTACCAACGGAGTGGCTCCTCGCAATGACGTTGCTTATTCCGCGCCCTCGCCGGGCGGGAAGAGCCTGTCGAACTCGGGATCCCCGTGGAGGATCTTGAGGTCGGGGTCCCGACGTGTCCAGACTATGTCCTTCCAGCCCACCCCTTTCGCCTTGCGCAGAGCGGTCATTGCTTCCGAAGTCTTTCCCAGCGAGCAGTACACGCAAGCGGCGTTATAGGCCACGTTCGCGTCGTTCGGACGCAGAACCATGGCGAGATCCGCTTCCTTCATCGCCTCTTCGATCCGGCCCATGTAGCCGTAGTCGCCGGCCAGGAGCATGTGGGCACGGGCGTCCTCGGGGACCTGGCGGAGATGCGTCTCCAGGGCGTGCAGGCGGCGCTGACTCAGGTTCTTTCGCGCCTCGTCCTTGCCGAGAGCCCCCAGCGCGTTTCCGATGGGGACGTAGACGTTGTAGTCGGTGCCGCTCGCTTCGATCGCGGCCTCGGCGACGTTGACGATCTCCTGGTACTGCCCGGATGCGAACAAGGCGCGCAGCAGGAGGTAGTAAGCACTCTCGGTGTCTCGCTTCATCCCGACCAGCGCGCGCGCGATGGCGAGCGCCTTGTCGTAGTCGCCACTCGCGTAGAGCACCCAGGCCTGAGCCACTTTGGCTTCAGGCAGCTCGGGCATCAGGGTGATCGCTTTCTCCGCGGCGGTGCGGGCCCGGCCGAGCCACGAGGAGTCGCGTTCGAAGTTGATGTGGAAGCTGCTGCACACGTTCGCCATGGCCGCGTAAGCGAGGGCGAACTGAGGATCCAGGCGGACCGCGTTCTCGAACATCTGGTAGGCGAACTCGAAGTCGAGGCGGGTGAACCTTCGAGCGTAGGTCCGGCCGCGAAGATACAGGTCGTAGGCCTCCGTGCTCTCCGTGGGCCGAGTGGCGAGGGCTTCCTGCTCCTGCGGCGAAAGCGTGATGCGCAGGGCCTCGGCGATGTTGCGGGCAATCTCGTCCTGAACCGAGAAGACGTCCGCCATCTCGCGGTCGTAGCGCTCCGACCAGACCAGCGAGTCGGTCTGAGGGTCGACGAGCTGCGCGGTGATCCGCAGGCGATTGCCTCCTCGACGGATGCTTCCGGCGAGGACGAAAGCCGCTTTCAACTGCCGTCCGACTTCAGCCGCGGTGACCGACTTGTCTCGATAGAGCAGGACGGAGGGGCGCGAGAGAACCTTCAGTCCCTTGATCTTCGCGAGTTCGGTGATGATGTCCTCGGTGACGCCGTCGCGGAAGTACTCGTCTTCCTTCACCCCGGAAAGATTCTCGAAATAGAGAACCGCGATCGATTTCTCCGCCACCCTTGAGGCGCCCGGCTTCGAATCAGAGCGATCGGCGGCGTTCCGGCTGCCCGACTGCGTGTCGCGGCGGAGGCGCAGGAGGTCGGTCTTAAAGTCGGTGGCGGTCTGGTATCGCATCGACCGCTCCTTCTCCATGGCCCGGGAAATGATCCGATTGAGTTCCGCGGGCAGGCTCGAGTCGATCTGCTGGATCGGGACGGGCTCGCGATTCAGGATTGCCTCGGTGATGACCGCGGCGGTATCGCCATTGAACGGCTTCTCGCCGGTGGCCGCGACGTAGAGCACCACCCCGAGGGAGAAGATGTCGGTGCGGGCGTCCGTGGTCTGGCCGCGCGCTTGTTCGGGTGACATGTAGGAGGCGGTGCCCACCACCATGCCCGCGGTGGTGAGGTCGCCCGCCTGGGCCGCGGTCGGTTCGTCGAGATTGACCTGCGTACCGGGACGCGAGGTCTCCATCTTGGCCAGACCGAAGTCGAGGATCTTGGCCTGGCCGCGCGAGGTCAGCCAGATGTTCGCGGGCTTGAGGTCGCGATGCACGATGCCTTTGGCGCTCGCCGATTCGAGCGCGTCCGCGACCTGGATGCCGAACTCCAGCAGGGCGCCGACCTCCAGGGAGCCGCGGCGGATCCGCTTGTCGAGAGTCTCGCCCTCGAGAAGCTCCATCACGATGAAGTGCTGGCCCTCGTGCTGATCGATTTCGTAGACCGTGCAGATGCCGGGATGATTCAACGCGGAGGAGGCGCGCGCCTCCCGTTGAAAACGCTCGAGCATCGCCGGGTTTCGCGCCATCTCGGCGGGCAGGAACTTGACGGCGACGTGGCGGCCGAGCTTGGTGTCCTCGGCTTCGTACACGATACCCATGCCCCCGCTGCCGAGCTTGGAGGTGATCTTGTAGTGCGAGACGGTCTGGCCGATCATTCAGTTGTTTGGAGGAAGACCCGGCACAGTATCACGGAAGAACGAGGCAAAAGACGGGCCAGGCAGGGTTGTGTCCTTAGACTTCGGCGCGATGTCGAGTCCCCCTTCGCCGGCCTCTCGCGACCACGCCCTCGCCGCTGTTCTGATCATCGCCGGCCTCAAGCTCCTCCTCCACCTTCTCACCAACGGGGAGTACGGCTTCCACCGGGACGAACTCGCGACCCTCGACGACGCGCGCTATCTCGACTGGGGCTACGTCGCCTATCCGCCGTTCACGCCATTCGTGGGCCGGGTGGCTCTCACCCTCTTTGGACCGTCTCTCTCCGGAGCCCGCTTCTTCCCGGCCCTTGCCATGTCGCTCTGCGTTGTCCTTGCGGGTCTCATGGCTCGTGAACTGGGCGGCGCTCGTGCCGCCCAGGTCACGGCGGCGCTTGCGGTTGCCATCAGTCCCGTCGTTCTGGGCGCCTCCGCGCTCTTTCAATACGTCGCCTTCGACTTCCTCTGGTGGGTGGTGATCGGGTATGGCCTTCTTCGTCTCGCGAATACCGATGACCCGCGGTGGTGGCTCGGGGTCGGAGCCGCCATCGGGTTCGGGGTTGAGACCAAGTACACGATCGGCCTGTGCGTGCTGGGCGTGGTCGCCGGCGTTCTCATCGCGCGCCCGCGCGACCTCCGCTCGAAATGGCTGTGGGCCGGAGTGGTTCTCTCCGTGCTCATCGCCTCGCCCAACTTCATCTGGCAGGCGCAACACGACTTCATCTCGGTGGAGTTCCTGAAGAGCATTCACGCCCGCGACGTGGGCCTCGGCCGGACCGCGGGGTTTCTCACCGATCAATTCAAGGAGGCGGCGAATCCCGTAACCATCCCACTCTGGATTCTCGGCGCCCTCACTCTGGTCCGCTCGTGGCGGCAAGGTCGGGAGCGAATGCTCGCCTGCTACGTGGGAGTGCCGTTCGTTCTCTTCGTGGTTCTCAAAGGCCGTGGTTACTACGCGGCTCCCCTCTATCCCGTTCTGCTCGCCGCGGGAGCGGTGGCCGCCGAGGCCGCGACGGGGCGCTTGGGCGCGGTTACCCGACGAAGGGTGCGCGTGTTCCAGTGGACGCTCTTCGCGGTGGGCGCGGCGGTGGCGATGATCGCCCTGCCCATGGCCCCCGTGGGCTCGGCGTGGTGGCGCTTTGCGCTGGAACAAAACGACGATCTGGCCGAAGAGGTCGGATGGCCCGAACTCGTTCAGACCATCGCCTCTGTCTATTCATCGCTTCCCGTGGACGAACGCGCGCGGACCGGCATCATCGCCTCCAACTACGGCGAGGCGGGCGCGGTGAACCTGTATGGCAAGGCCCTCGGCCTGCCCGAGGCGATCAGCGGGGTCAACTCGTACTGGGCCCGCGGGTACGGGAATCCTCCTCCAACGACCCTCATCGTGCTCGGCAGTCGTCGCGAGAGTCTGGACCGCGTCTTCTCGTCGTGTGAGGTTGCGGCCCACACGCCGAATCCTCTCAACGTCAGGAACGAGGAGACCGAACGTCACCCTGACATCTTCGTGTGCCGTCAGATGAAGGTCACTTGGCCGGAGTTGTGGCCGAGGATCCGCAGCTTCGGCTAGCGCGAGCTCGAAGGCATGAACGAGCTCTACGATCTCCAGCAGGATCCCTTCGAGCTCCAGAACCTGATGACCTTGAAGTCATCGGTCGACCTGCGGCGCCGTATGGAAAGCGAGCTCAACGCCTTGCTCCTGGTGAAACCGCCCGCCCCGAAGTGAGCGGCATCCCCCGAAGGTGTGCGCCCGCGCACACGCCGCGTGACCGGTGAGAGTTCGCACACCGGCCCTCTGGTCGACGGCGCTACACTTTTTGAAGACGGGAGAGCCTATGTCCACTATCAAGACAGTCACGGTGTTTGCCATCGCCGGCGCGATGCTGGTGAACGGGGTCAAGTCACAACGGGATTTCGACCTCGAGTCGGACCGCGCCGTGCTCCCGATGATCGACCAGAGTGTCCGGATGAGCGCCGCCGATTTCAACCCCAAAGTCGCCCTGGTGCCGCGCGAACTCAAGGGCTTCAGCATGGGGAAGGTGCAGATCGTTCGCTCCCGGATCGGCGCGATGCTGCAACAGGCCCTGGGCGGCGGAGACCGGAGCTACGATGTGTACGCGAGCTTCCGTGAAGACGGGGCTGACAAGTGCGTGACCCTCGAACTCAAATGGCGCGCCCCGTCGAGCTCATGGAACGTGTCGCACCCCGGTGTCGGCGACCGCTGCGAACCGGCCTGGTGAGCCCGAGGGGCCCTGACCCCCTTCCTGGTCTACGATTCTCCTGACCGCCTCCAATGCCGGAGCGGCGACCATTCTTTAGAGGGAGAGAAAGCATGACCACGAAGGAAATCGCGGATCGACTGGTGGCTCTGTGCCGCGCGGGCCGGAACATCGAGGCGGTGGAAACGCTTCTGAGCGCCGACGCAGTGAGCGTCGAAGCGCGCGGCGACGAGAGCATGCCCGCCCAGATGAGCGGTCGGGACGTCATTCGCGGCAAGAATCAGTGGTGGATCGACAACCA
>JANMVV010000376.1:0-13280 GCA_031392925.1 Vicinamibacteria bacterium | reverse complement strand
CGCAAGGCCGCGACCTCGCTCCTCCGCGAAGAGGTGGCGCCGGGCGAGTTACGCATCAAGCGATTTCCGCGACCCGCCAGCGACGTTCGCTTCATGGTTCGAGCGTTCAACGGAAGGGCCCTGTCGCCTCTCGGCGGCCTCCTGCCCTTCAAGCCCGCTCCCGTCCCCTCGCCCCCCACCGGCCTCCAGGTCGACAACACCGCCGCGGGCATCCAACTCCGCTGGACCAACCCCCCGGGAGCCGAGCCCTGGCCAACACCGTCGCCAAGTCCATCCCCAACGCCGACACCGTCGCCCACACCGGCCAATGCCTTGCCAAGCCCGACCGAGGGCACTTTTCCCCCACCGCCAACGCCAACGCCCACGCCAACGCCAACGCCCACGCCCACGCCAACGCCAACGCCAACGCCAACGCCAACGCCAACGCCCATGCCGACCCCGACGCCAACGCCCATGCCGACCCCGACGCCAACCGGCATACCGACGGCGACCGCAGGGGTTACGAGCGAGAAATCCACCGCGGCAGCGCCAGGTGGTTCGCCCACGCCCTCACCCTCGGTCACGCCAACCCCAGTACCGACGCCTTCGCCCACCCCCCCCACGGGCATTCGAATCTTTCGTACCGACGGCGCTCCCCGACTCGCCCGCGAGCCGCTGCAGGCGTCCGAATGGCTGGATCCTCTCCCGAAGGCCGGCGAGAAGCCGTGCTATGCCCTCCGTTACGCGACCTCCTTCAAGCCGATCGTGGAGAGTACTTCCACCGAGCCCATCTGCGTCGAAGTCAAGGATCTCGTGCCGCCCGAGCCGCCCGGTCGCCTGGTCGGAGACATCGGCGCCACTTTCGTCGAACTCTCCTGGCTCGCGTCTCCGTCTACCGACGTGGCCTTCTATCGCATCTACCGCGCGATCGACACCGGCGCCAGAACCATCGCCATCGAGACCCAGGGTCCGGTTCTCAGGATCCGCGACCCCAATCTGACCCACGGTCCGCGCGCCTACGACGTGGTGGCCGTGGACAAGGGAGGAAACGAGAGCGTTCCCGGGGCCCCCATCAGGATCATCATCCCGTGAGGCTCGCCCGAGCGGCGATATCATCCGTCCTCGCCCCATCATCACCATGCCTCTTTATGAATACCGCTGCGGCCCCTGCAATCTTCCCTTCGAGAAGTACGCCCGCACCTTCAACGACCGCTCCCTTTGCCCAGGCTGTGGAGGTTCGGAAGTGGCGCGTCAGCTCTCCACCTTCGCCGTCTTCACGGGCGGCGGCTCGAAGAGCGCTCCGTCTCCGGCCGTCTCGGGCGGATGCGGTGAAGGCCCGCCCTGCGGAGCCGCCCACTGCGGCCGACTCGCCAACTAGCAGGGTGCAGAAGAAAACGAGCGACCTCCGGAAGATCTGACCACCATGACTGATCGCATCGCCGTCCTTCGGGACAAAGTCCGTCGCGCCGAGGAGGGCGGCGGCGCCGAGCGTCGCGAGCGTCAGCACCGCGAAGGGCGCCTGACCGCGCGCGAGCGCGTGGAGATCCTCCTCGACGAAGGCTCGCTCGAAGAACTCGACAAGCTCGTCGAGCATCGTTGCACCGACTTCGGCATGGCCGAGCAGAAGATCCCGGGCGACGGCGTTATCTCCGGCTTCGGGCGCATCGACGGCCGGCTCGTCTTCGTCTTCGCCCAGGACTTCACGGTGTTCGGCGGCAGCCTCTCCGAGACCAACGCGCTCAAGATCTGCAAGATCATGGATCTCGCGATGAAGATGGGCGCCCCGGTGATCGGTCTCAACGATTCGGGCGGAGCGCGCATCCAGGAAGGTGTCGCGTCTCTCGGAGGCTACGCCGACATCTTCCTGCGCAACACCCTGGCCTCGGGCGTGATCCCACAGATCTCGGCCATCCTGGGTCCCTGCGCGGGAGGTGCGGTCTACTCGCCCGCCATCACCGATTTCAATCTGATGGTGAAGGACACGTCGTACATGTTCGTCACCGGGCCGGACGTGATCAAGACCGTCACCCACGAGGAAGTCACGAAGGAAGACCTCGGCGGCGCCATGACCCACAACGTCCGCTCCGGCGTCGCCCACTTCGCCACCGAAGACGATCGCGCGTGCCTCCTTCTCATCCGGGACCTGATGTCGTACCTGCCCTCGAACAATCTCGAGGAGGCGCCGCTCCACCCGACTTCCGATCCGAGCGATCGGGAGGACCCAGGCCTCGACACCCTCATCCCCGTGGATCCGAGCAAACCGTACGATATGAAGAAGCTCATCGCCGCGGTGGTCGATGACGGGCGCTTCCTCGAAGTCCACGAGCACTACGCGGCGAACATCGTGGTGGGCTTCGCGCGCTTTGCCGGAAAGAGCGTCGGCATCGTAGCCAATCAGCCCGCGGTGCTCGCGGGCTGCCTCGACATCGACGCCTCGGTCAAGGCCGCTCGTTTCGTCCGGTTCTGCGATGCCTTCAACATCCCGCTCGTCACCTTCGAGGATGTGCCCGGCTTCCTGCCTGGCACCGCGCAGGAGTACGGCGGCATCATCCGCCACGGCGCCAAGCTGTTGTATGCCTACGCCGAGGCCACGGTTCCGAAGATCACCGTGATCACGCGGAAGGCCTACGGAGGTGCTTACTGCGTGATGTCCTCCAAGCACATCCGCACCGACTTGAACTTCGCGTATCCCATGGCCGAGATCGCGGTCATGGGTCCGGAGGGTGCGGTGAACGTGCTCTATCGTCGCGAGCTCGCCGCGACCGAGGACGCCATCGCCATGCGCCTCGCCAAGGTCCAGGAGTTCAAAGACAAGTTCGCGAACCCCTACGTCGCCGCCGATCGCGGCTTCATCGACGAGGTCATCGAGCCGCGGCACACCCGGCGCCGGATCATCTCGGGCCTGGAGATGACCAGGACCAAGCGCGACAAGAATCCCCCCAAGAAGCACGGAAACATTCCCCTCTAGGCTCCAGGTGACCGTGGTTCTACGGTGCACCGTTCGAGGCTGCGCGGAACCGCTGATTCGCGAGAGCGCGCGATGGGTGTGCGCTCGGAACCATTCGTTCGATCCGCATCGATCCAGATCCTTGAATCTCCTTCAGGCTCAGGATCGCAGGTCGCGCCACCCCGGCGATTCGCGTGAAGCGGCGCAGGCTCGCCGGCGGCTCACAGGAATCGGCCACGCGGATGCGGTGTACCGCGCGTTCGGGCACGTCCTCGGTTCGAGATCGGACGGAAGGCCGGCGACCCTTCTCGATGTCGGTTGCGGCGAAGGAGGATTCCTTCGTCACGTCGCAGGCATCCCGGGCCTCGAACGCCACGGCGTCGATATCTCCGCCCCGTCCATTGAGATGGCGGCGAAGGCCTCGCCCGACGTCCTCTTCGTCGTCGCCAACGCCGACCGGCTTCTGCCGTACGCCGATCAGGCCTTCGACTTCGTGACCTCCATCGATTCCCGCGTGAACGCGGGCGAGTTCGAGCGCGTTCTCCGCAAGGACGGCCTCATCCTCGTCGCCGTGCCCGGCCCCGACGATCTGATCGAGCTGCGCGAAGTTGTTCTGGGCGGCAAGCTCGAAAAGTCGCGAGCGCCACGGGTCGAGGAGGAACTCGGAAAGTCGTTGAGGCTCGCAGACCGGACCACGATCCGCGATTCCAGGACCTTTGAGCCGTCCGTCCTGCGCGACCTCCTCACCGTCACCTACCGCGGTTTCCGCCAGAGCGAACGCGAGGCCGTGGAGTCCCTCGGCGCGATGGAGGTAACCCTCTCGCACGAGGTCCTCGCGTTCCAACACCGCTAGTTGGGCCGGTCGTGATTGCGAGGAGCCCGTGGAAATGCGACGCCACGAAGCAACCCCCACCTCCCGCGACCCTCAGCGCAGAGCCGACTCGAGGGCGGTCGCGGCGTCGGTCTTGCCGTCGCGGTACTTCACGATGATTGCGGTGGCGAGCTGAAGGCCACGGCCTTCGGCGAACGGGCCCTTCGCGGGCCGCGATCCGGGCACGACCACCGCGTCTTCTGGAACCTCGCTCACCCACTGGCACTCGCGCACGAGATCGTGGATCACGGTCGAGGCGGTGAGGACAACGCCGCTCGCGAGAACGGCGCGGCGCCGCACGCGCACGCCTTCGAACACCCCCACGAGACCCCCGACGAAAGCATCGTCTTCAACGATGACCGGACGCGCGCCCGCGGGCTCGAGGACGCCGCCGATCTGGGCGGCCGCGGAGAGATGCACCCGCTTGCCAATCTGCGCGCACGATCCGACGAGAGCGTGCGAGTCCACCATCGTACCCTCATCGACATATGCGCCCATGTTGATGAACGCGGGCGGCATCACGGTGACGCCCGCGGCAACGAACGACCCGCGCCGCACGCTTGAACCTCCCGGGACCATTCGCACCCCGGCCTCGAGCGCGAGGACACGGGGCGGGAAGGCGGTTTTGTCGATGAAGGGGAACCCGGGGCCCGGCAGTTCCACCATCTTCGTGGCGCGAAAGGCCGCGAGGATCGCCTGCTTGACCCAGGTGTTCACCCGCCAGTCGCCCGCGCCATCCGGCTCGGCCGAACGGATCCCGCCGGATTCGAGTCCCTGGAGCAGCGCTTCGTGCGCTTCCGGCCATCGAGGGTCCGCGGCGGCCTCCGCGGGAGGCCGCTCATAGAAAGCGCGGAGGGTTTCGAGATTCATATGGCGCTAGTACTTGATGCCGGCGTGCGCGAGCGCTTCCTTGAGCCGCGCGCGGGTCGCCTCCGCCGCGGGGACGAGGGGCAGCCGAACGAAGTCGCCGCCGAGTCCCATCATCTGAAGCCCCGCTTTCAAAGGAATGGGGTTGCTCTCCACGAAGAGCGCGTCGATCAGGGGCAGCAGCCGATTGTTGAGCTTGACCGCCTCATCGCGCCGGCCCGAACGTGCCGCGTCGACGAGGTCCCTGGTTTCCTTCGGGACCATGTTGCCGAGAACCGAGACCAGTCCCTCCCCTCCCACCGCGATGGAAGCGAGCGCCAGGTTGTCGTCGCCGGAGAGCAGTGTCTTGCCCGCGGGCAGGGTGCGCGCGACTTCGCTGATCTGGGCAAGGTTGCCGCTCGATTCCTTCACCGCCACCACCTGAGGGTTTTGCCAGAGAAGTTGCAGAGCCGCGGGTGTGAGATTCAGGCCGGTGCGTCCGGGAACGTTGTAGACGATGAAGGGAAGCCCGGGCGCCGCGTCCGCGGCCGCGCGGAAGTGGGCGACCAGCCCCTGGGGTGTCGGCTTGTTGTAGAAGGGCGTCACGATCAACGCGCCGTGGGCGCCCAGTTCCTGGGCCCGCTTCGTCCAGGCCACGGTCTGGCGCGTGGAGTTGTGTCCCGTTCCCGCCACCACCTTCTTCCCGCGCGCCTCTTCGAGGGTTGCCGCGATCAACGGATCGCGCTCGCTTTCGGTGATGGTCGCGGCTTCTCCGGTGGATCCGAGAACGACGAGGACGTCGGCGCCTCCTTCGGCCACATGCCTGACCAGGGCGCGGAACGCCTTCATGTCGATATCGCCCGAGGCGGTGAACGGTGTGGCGAGGGCCACGGAGAGTCCGGAAAAATCGGCGGTCTTTGGGGGCGTCAAGGTCTGACCTCTTTGAAAAGTGGATCGAGTGTTTCTTCGGAGAACTGGTCCATGGTGAAGACGCCTTTGCGGCCGTGGATCCATGCGGAAACGCGCAGCGCGCCGTCGGCGTAGGCCATGGGGGAGCGCGAGGCATGATGAAGTTCGAGGGTTTCCGCCGGCGCGTCGATACCCACGAGGTGGCTGGAGTAGGTATGACCGGCACGGATGGAGGAGACGCTCAGTTGGTGTTCCTTGAGCTCGCCCGGGCCCTGAAGCGTCCACTCGGTCTTGCGCGGACAGCCTTTCATGATGACTCGCGCCAGGAGTTTGGCGGTGCCCGAGGGAGCATCCTTCTTGCGGGCATGGTGGTGCTCGAGGACATAGGGATCACGCCCGGGGTCGAGTGCCGCGAACCGCGCCATCACGAGCGAGAGGCGGGTGAAAAGAGCGATGGAGATCGAGAAATTGGGCGCCACCACCACGCCGATGCGATCGCCCACCCGCTCCTTGAGATCGGGAATCGACCATCCTGTCGTCCCGATCACGAGGGCGGTGGAGTTCTCGATCGCCCAGTTCACGTGCGCCTCCGCCGCCTCTCCCATGGAGGCGTCGATGGCCACATCGACCGTGCTCGGCGGCGCCTGGTTCCGGCCCACCTGCCAGGAGATCCGATCGCCGCCCAGCGTCGCGATCGCCGTGGCCAGCCGCCCGCGTCCGAACATTCCGATCTTCATTTCGACTCTCCATTCCCCGCGAAGAGCGCCTGGTGGAGGAGCCGCACCGCCGCCGCTTCGTCCTTGCGCTCGACCACGAGACTCAGGTTGATCTCGTTGCTGCCCATCGAAATCATTTCGACATTGATGGATGAAAGGGCCCCGAAGACCCGCGCCGCGAGGCCGGGCGTGTGCTTGAGCCTCTCCCCGACGAGCGCCACCAGGGCGCGGTCCGTGGCGACGCTGACGTGCGCGAAAGCACCGAGTTCCTTCTTGATCGCCTCGATGGGCGCCGTCGCCTCCACGGTGAGCGAGACGCTCACCTCGGCGGTCGCAACCACGTCGACCGACGCGCCCAGACGCCCGAACACTTCGAAGATGCGCGCGAGGAAACCGCTCTGCGCGAGCATTCGCGTGCTCTCGATGGTGATGACTTGAATCGGACTCCGGCTGGCGATCGCGGTAGCGGGCCGCGGCGAGCCGCTGCCGCCCCTCGCAGTGATGGTGCTGAACTTTCCTTCGGGCCGCATGGTGTGACGCACGGTCACGGGGATGTTGGCGTCCACCGCGGGCTGGATCGTGGCGGGATGGAGCACCCTGGCCCCGAAGGCCGCAAGCTCAGCGGCCTCGCGGAAACTGAGTTCCAGAATCGGCGTCGCTTCCGGCACCATCCGCGGATCGGCGGTGAGGATACCTTCGACATCGGTCCAGATCTGAACTTCCTCCGCGCCAATCGCGGCGCCGAGGAGGGACGCGGAGTAATCGCTGCCGCCGCGGCCGAGGGTCGTGGTGATGCCGTCCTTGGTGGAGCCGATGTAGCCCTGGGTCACCACGATTCGACCCGGGCCCAGGAGAGGCTGAAGTTCGGTGCGCGCGAGGGCCTCGATCTCCAGGACCTGCGGCTCCGCGCCGCCAAAGCGCCCGTCGGTGCGCATGACGCGCCGGACGTCGAGCCATGATGCCGGGACGCGCTGGGAGTGAAGGAACACCGCCACAATCTGTGAACTCAGGAGTTCACCGAAGGAAACGATGGCGTCGCGGCTGCGCGCCGAAAGCTCCCGAAGCAGCGATACGCCGCGCAGGAGCATGTCGATCTGGGTCGACAAAGCCTCGATGAACTGCTGAAGGTCGACGGGCGGCTCGCCCTCCCAGAGTTCAGAGCACGCCTTCTTGTGCTTCGCGACGATCTCCCGGAGGGCTTTGAGCGCCGCCTCGGTTTCTCCACGTTCGGCCGCCTGGGCGGCCGCGAACAGCGCATCCGTGGTTTTGCCCATGGCGGAGAGAACCACGATCGGAGAGCGGGGGGCCGCCCCTTTCGCGATCTCGGCCACCCGTCGCACGCACGTCGCGTCGGCGACGCTGCTGCCGCCGAACTTCAGGATCAGGCTCATCCGAGATACCCCATCGCGTGCGCGAGTTCGGCGTTGAGGACCGAGGCGCCCGCGGCGCCGCGTTCCGTGTTGTGGCCGAGCAGCGCGAACTTGATACCGAGAAGACGGCAGGCCCGCACGCGGCCGACATGCACGCTCATGCCGCCATCCTTCTCGACATCGAGACGCACCTGAGGCCGATCCTCGGCGGTGTGCACGCGGATCGGAACCGCGGGCGCCGAGTGAAGGGAAGTCACGCGCGGATCGCCACGCCAGGTCCGAAAGACCTCGGCGACCCGATCGGGCGAAGGGTTGCCGCGAAGGGTAACGCTCACCGCTTCGCTGTGACCCTCGATGACGGGAACGCGGTGGCACATGGCGGAGATCCCGAAAAGTGCGGTTTCGATCCCGCCGTTCACGAACCGGCCAAGCATTTTCGGCGTCTCCTCCTCGACCTTCTCCTCTTCGTTGCGGATGAAGGGAATCACGTTGCCCAGGATGTCGAGACTCGGAACTCCGGGATACCCGGCCCCGCTGATCGCCTGCATCGAGGCCATGAAGACGCGCTCTATGCCGAAGACCTGGTGGAGGGGGGCGAGGCCCATGACCAGGACGGTCGCGGTGCAGTTCGGGTTGCAGACGATGGCGCCCTTCCATCCGCGCGATGTCCGCTGCGTCTCGATCAGGCCGATGTGATCGGCGTTCGCTTCCGGAACCAGCAACGGTACGTCGGAGGCCATGCGGAACGCCGAGGCATTCGAGAAGACGAACGAGCCCGCGGCCGCGAAGAGAGGCTCGATTTCCGAGGCCGGCCCGGAATCGAGAGCGCTGAACACCACCGGCGACAGCGCCTCCGCCGGATGAGCCGCGCGGAGCATCTGCTTTCGCCGGCCGCCGTAGGCTTCACCGTCGAGACGCCACCCGCACGCGTCCTCGTAGGTCTTGCCGGTGCTCCGGTCGGATGCGGCGAGATGCCGGATCTCGAAAATGGGGTGATCCATGAGGCGGCGCACGAAGCGCTGGCCGACGACGCCGGTGGCGCCCAGAATGGTGACGGGAATGCGACTCATCGCGGTTGTTTCATCTCGGTTGAACTCCGCCTTCAGGAGTCCATGGTCGAAACAACGGTGGACCTTTGAGAGTCCACTCTTCTCGCCGCAAAGGATGCGGCGACCATTGTTCCTCAGGCACTCCACGATCTCTTTTGCGAGACCGCAGCAGCCGCGGGGTCTTCTCCCCTCACGTCCAAGGATCAAGGTGCTGAAGGCCTTGATCCCTTCGGCGGTCCTCCCCTTTCGTCCTCCGTCGACCGATCACAGCACCGTCAGAAAGACTACTGATGGGGACCGCTCCTCCATCGGGCGACGCGGAGGATGTCACAAGGACGCGGATAGAGGCAAGCTCGACTCCGGCCTTGTCCCTTGAACCACTAGAATCCCGGGTCTCGTGCCCAGTCCCCGGAAATTCAAAAAGATCCTGATTGCCAACCGCGGCGAGATCGCGGTGCGCGTGATGCGGGCCTGCCGGGAACTCGGCACCTCCACCGTGGCCGTGTACTCCGAGGCCGACCGCGCGGCTCTTCACGTCCGCTACGCGGACGAGGCGTACTTCATCGGGCCGGCGCCGTCCCGCGAGTCGTACCTCAACATGGAGACGATCCTGCAGGTCGCGAAGCGCTCCGGGGCCGAGGCGATCCATCCGGGCTACGGTTTCCTCTCCGAAAACGCGGCGTTCGCGAAGGCCTGCAAGGATGCGGGCGTGGTCTTCATCGGGCCTCCCGCGGAGGCCATCACCGCGATGGGCGAGAAGACCTCGGCGCGCCGCGTGGCCGTCGATGCCGGCGTTCCCGTGGTTCCGGGCTCCCTTCACCCGCTCGCTGATAACGAGGCCATCCTAAGAGAATCGAAGCGCATCGGCTTCCCCCTGATGCTCAAGGCCGCGGCCGGCGGGGGAGGCAAGGGCCTGCGCCTTGTCCACCGGGCCGAAGACCTCGAAGCCGCGGTTCTTCGCGCGAGAAGCGAGGCGAAGAGCGCCTTCAACGACGACAGCCTTTACATCGAACGCGCGATCCTCAAGCCGCGCCATATCGAGATCCAGGTTCTCGCCGACACCCACGGCAACGCGCTCCATCTGTTCGAGCGCGAGTGCTCGATCCAGCGGCGTCATCAGAAGATCATCGAGGAGAGCCCCTCGCCCTTCGTGACCCGTGAGCTGCGGGAGAGGATGGGAGCCCTCGCGGTCGCCCTGGTGAAGAAAGTCGGCTACGTGAACGCGGGCACCCTCGAGTTCCTGGTCGACGAGAACCGCGAACCGTATTTCCTGGAGATGAACACCCGGCTCCAGGTCGAGCATCCGGTCACCGAGATGGTGACCGGCATCGATCTGGTCAAGATGCAGATACTCGTCGCGGAGGGAGGAGCGCTGCCTTTCACCCAGCAGGACCTCACCCAGCGCGGCCACGCCATCGAGTGCCGCGTCTGCGCCGAAGACCCCGACGCGAACTTCATCCCGAATCCGGGGAAGATCGAGACCCTGCGAGTCCCCGGAGGCCCCGGCGTTCGCGACGACTCGGGCGTCTACGAGGGCTATGAAGTGCCGATGTTCTACGACCCGCTGATGTCGAAGCTGGTCGTCCATGCCGAGACCCGCGAAGCGGCCATTGCCCGGATGCTTCGCGCGGTGTCCGAATACAGGATCACCGGCATCAAGACGACACTCCCGTTCTTTGACCGGGCGCTGCGGCATCCCAAGTTCATCGAGGGCGACTTCGACACCAGTTTCGTGGGGAGGCTCCAGGGCGAGAACGACGAGCGAGCCCGGGCGACCGAGATAGCGATGGCGGTGGCCGCGGTCGCCACCTATCGCGCCCGTCGCCGGTCCAAGGCCGACACCGATGCCGGAAAATCCGCGGGGTCCTTGTGGTGGCGTCTCGGCAACCGTGATTCGGTGACTCGGCTTTGATTCGCCCAAAGGATTCAGGAGCCCGCCGTGTTCTTTGACGCCACCACCCTTGGGAAGACCTCCCGGATTGAAGTCCGCGAGGGCCAGGGTCGCTATCACGTGACCATCGGCGACAAGACCCTCGAGCTCGATTGGGTCCGGACGGGCGAGCACGAGGCCTCGATCCTGGTCGATGGCGCCTCGCTGGACGTCACGGTCGAGAAGACCGCCGAAGGCTTCGGCGTTTTGATCCGCGGCGACCGATTCGACGTGGACTTGAAGGACGCGGTCAAAGGCGTCGACCTCGGGAAGGTTGCGCACACCGGACCCCTCAAACTCACCGCACCCATGCCCGGGAAGATCGTCAAGGTCCTGGTGAGCCAAGGCGATGCGGTCGAGGCCGGCCGCGGCGTACTGGTCATGGAGGCCATGAAAATGGAGAACGAGCTCAAAGCCATAAGAGCCGGAACCATC
Source organism: Vicinamibacteria bacterium (assembly GCA_031392925.1). Taxonomy (GTDB): domain Bacteria; phylum Acidobacteriota; class Vicinamibacteria; order Fen-336; family JAGNNV01; genus JAGNNV01. The sequence continues at coordinate 2,228 of JANMVV010000376.1, read as the reverse complement.
CAGGAGGTTCGGGTCAAGGAGGGCCAGGCCGTGGAAATGGGCGCTGTCCTTCTCGTCATCGGCTGATCCGGCTCCGACGTCAATGAGGAGCAACGGACATCCTTTGCGATCATGTAGATGTTGATAAGGAAGATCGCTCGCCTGAGCCGGATCAGTCTGACCGTGCTGGCCCTCACCGGGCTCGCGGTCCTGACCGTGGTCGCGCTGTTCGGCGAGAGGGTTTTGAGGACCGAGGTCGAACGCCGGCTGGCCGAGGCGCTCCACCGCAGAGTCACGGTGGGGGCTCTCTCCGTGAACCTGCCGGGCCGCGTGGTCGAACTGCGCGACCTCGTCATTCCGGGCCTTCCGGGGTCGAAGCAGCCTTCGTTCACGGCCCCTCGCGTTCGCATCGCTCTTTCCTTCCGATCCCTTTTCACCCGGCGGATCCTGCTTCGCGGGCTGGAGCTCGAGAAGCCCCGGATGTCTTTGCAGGTCTTCCCGGATGGTTCCACGGATCTTCCCGGCATGGATTCCACGGGCGGGCCGCCTTCCCGCGAAGTGTCGGTCGGCAGGCTCGTGGTGAGCAAGGGAGAGCTTCTTCTGAACGACCAGAAGATCCCGCTCGAACTGGACTGGCCGAACTTCGAGGCTTCGCTTCTCGCGGATTCGATGAACCTGCTCAAAGGCGACATTTCCGCCGGGCCCGGACCGATGCGCTTCGGCGAGCTGCCCGCGCAGGATGCCCGGTTCGAGATGGGGATCCGATTCGCGGATTCGACGCTCTTCGTTGATCGCGGGTCGTTCAGCGGCGCCGGAGGCACCACCCTGTCCCTTTCGGGAAGCCTCGACTTTCACCAGCAGCCGAAGGGCGAGCTTCGGTTCGTGGGCCCCTTCGACCTCGAGACCTTCGATCGAGGGGTCATCGCCACCGGTCTCGCCCTCAAGGGCATCGCCCAGACCCGGGCCGTGCTGGTGATCGATGACGGGAAGCTGGCGCTGACCGGCAGCCTGAAGGGGCAGCGCGGCTCGTTCGACTCGATCCCCATCGATACCTTCGCCACGAACCTTGAATGGAACGGCGCGGACCTCCAGCTCAAGAACGTCATGGTCGAAGCCCTCGGCGGCAAGGCCTCTCTCGACGTGGCGATGCCGCACGCGGCCGCCACGCGGATCAAGGGAACACTCGAGAATCTCCGCGCCGAGCCCCTTCTTCACTGGCTCTTCGCCTACGGCACCGCGGGTCTTGGGGCCCGAGTCTCCGGACCGATCGACCTCTCGCTTCCGCGCGGAGCGACGAATCTCCTGAGCGGCTCGGGAGACCTTCTCTTCCTCGGGGATCCTGCCCAGGGCGACCCGCTTTCCGGGAGGTTCCCGTTCACGGCCGAGAAGGGCGTCATCACCATGACCGCGGTGCGGTTCGAAGCGCCGAAGACCACGGTGAACATGAGCGGCGCCATAAAGCCCGACAAGGGTCTCGACCTCGACGTCACTCTCCTGAGCGAGGACCTTGCCGTCACCGACGCCCTCGGCGTCCGTCTGCGCACCGCCTTTGGCGCAAAAGACGCCCGGATTCTGGGTGCCACCGGGAATGGAACTATCCAGGGACGGGCCACGGGGACGATGAGCGAACCGGTGTTCACCGGCCGCTTCAGCGGTACGAGTGTGGCCTACCTAGGCGTTTCCTGGGGCGCCATCGACTGGGCCGGAAGCGCCACGGCCGCGGAGCTTCGGAGCGACAAGCTGATCGCGGTCCGGGGCGTCTCGCGCGTGGAGATGAGCGGCGTGCAGCGCCTCGGCGCGCAGGGAGTCGACGATGCCATGGACCTGACGGTCGCGATCAAGGACTGGCCGGCGAAAGACCTGCTGCGCGTGGTCAGCTCCGACCTCGATGTCGACACCACGGCTTCCGGCACGCTGCGCCTGCTCGGCGGCCGGTCGAAGCCGCTCGGCCACGCAAACCTCACGGCCGCCGTGGGCAAGGCCTATGGAGTTCCCTTCGTCCGGGGCGACCTCAAGCTCCAGTTCCAGGGCGAGGCGCTGCAGGTGGAAAGCCTCCAGGCGGGGCTCGGGGGGGGCGAGCTTCTCGTCAAAGGCCGGCTGAGCGGAGAGGGCTCGGCCAGAGCATTCGACGGCGAGGTGGAGGTCAAGGAAGTCGAGATCTCAGATCTCGGGCTTCAAGCCCAAGAGGCGCCGATGGTCGGGGGTCACATCAGCGGCCGGGCCACCCTGAACGGTCCCATGGAAAAACC
>JANMVV010000367.1:0-3318 GCA_031392925.1 Vicinamibacteria bacterium | reverse complement strand
CGTCGAGGGTGTGGCCTTCGAAACTGGAGCGGGAGCCGCCGGGGCGGCTGCGGCCGAGAGCCCTTCGACCTTCTCGCCCTGGAGCGTCGAGCCATAGGTCAGGGCGTCCGGCGTGGGCGAGGCCGCGGGCTCTTCGGGCAGGCCTGGTTCCTGGATGTCGCGCACCGTGGGTTCGGGGGACGAGTCGACGTTTCGCCCCACCATGACCCCGGCCAGGAAGGCGGCGGAGAGAGCGATGACGAGAAATACAAAGTACACGATGAGCTGTTTCGAGCTCACCGGAATGTTGTACTGGGTTTCTCCTTCAGCCACCGACCGTTCCTTTCACCAACCCTTGAAGGGAGGCATCTCCCGCCGCGAGTTTAGGCCCCAAGCTTAAAGCCCGTCCCGGATAAAGCCGGAGACGACCGCCTCTTCCTGGAGCCCGTAGTTCTGGCGGATGAGGAACTGCATCGCGTACACGAGTTCGGACAGGCCGGTAGAGACCAGCATCCGGCGATTTTCGATGGTTTCCGTCTGGAGGTTCTGGTAGACGAGATCGGGATCGACCCGGCCCGAACTCTTCAGGCTGACGCCTTGCAGAAGGGAACCGAAGTGCGGCGCAATCTCCGCCACGGCTTTCTGGGTGAACGCTTCGGCGCCTTCGCCCGGTCTGGAGTCGACGTAGGCATAGATGCGCTCGAAGAGCCGGTTGAAGCGGTCAACGATGTGCCCCACCTCGACTCGATCGCTGGCCTCGTCGGCCTGGGTCTGCGAACGCTGGAGGTCGCCCGTCTCCGCGCGCTGGATGAGGCCAAGGACAGAGAGCATCCACAAGGTGCGGCAGGTTTCGAAGCTCGTTCCGAACGACAGGTCGGACACCTGTTCCACGGTCAACCGGCCGTTCACGCGGGAAAGCACGGTCTGCTCGTCATCCTGCAGTTCGACCTTGAGATGCCAGGTCTCCACCTCGGGAACGCGGACGAAGATGGTCTCCAGGCTTTGAATACCGGCAAAGACCCGGCTCCAGCACCTGAGCTTCCTCATGCCCTGGGCGATGACTTCATCGGCGGCGAGGTTCAGGGGAACGAACTCCGACTCGTCCACGTCTCCGAGCGACATCTCATAAGTGCCGGAAGTCCAGTTGAAGAGCTCGAAGAGCATCAGCTGGGCCTGGTTGGTGATGGCGGGAATCAGATCCTCGGCATCGAGGGCGGAGATCTCGACCAGGATGGTGCCGAGGCGCTTCCCGGGCCTGATCAGCTTGGAGGCCTCGACGAACTGACGGGCGGTGATCCGGCCATCTGTCAACAGCAGTTCGCCAAGTCTCTCGTCCGGATCGTTGCTCGTGATCAGGACGAGGCGGCCGCGGGAAATGAAGATGCGTTTGGTGAAGACACCGTTCCAGAATGACAAAACGCCGCTCTCGCCGCTCTGCAGGATCGTCCTCAGGATCTTCGGGGTCCCGGAGACACGGACGTCGCCGCGGAAGGTCATGGCCGCCTCGTCGTCGGGGACCAGCAGATCGCCGGCCGGTTCATTCGAGGGATCCTGCATGCCGGGACAATGCTGAAGCACCCGTACGCTCTTGTCAATGCGAGGCCCGGCGGCGCCTCGTCCCTTGGTCAAATGGACCTCTTTGCTAACATCATCGGCGTATGTTTGGCTCTCTCGGCGGCCCGGAACTCATCCTCATCTTCATCGTGGGCCTCGTGGTCTTCGGTCCGCGAAAGCTGCCCGAGATCGGCAAGAGCCTCGGGAAGATGATCGGCGAGTTCAAACGCGCCTCCGCTGATTTCCAGCGCACCGTTGAGGATGAAGTGGAAACGGAGCGGCTGCGCAAGGAAATCTCGTCCGCCGATTATCCAGCTTCGCCGGCGGCGCCTCCGACCGAGGCGCCCGCGGCCACTCCGCTGATCCGCGAGGCCGAGGGTTCGGTTCCGACTTCCACCCTGCTCGCCTCGACGGCCGACATGTCCGGCGACAAGTTCTCGGGAGGCGGCGGGGAGAACCCGTCCTCCTGAGACCCCGCGCCGACCTCCTTGGCCAAAGAAGACCCCGAAGCGCGGATGTCGTTCCTCGATCATCTCGAGGAACTCCGTTCGCGCCTGCTCAAGGCCCTGGTCGCGCTGGCCGTGGGCTTCGGCGTGGCCTGGGGCTACCACGAAGAGATCTTCCATTTCATGGTGGGCCCGCTTCGAAAATTCGACCCCAACCTCAAGCTCATCGCCACTACGCCCACCGAGACCATCATGATCTACATGAAGATGTCCTTCTTCGTGGGCATCTTCATCGCCGCCCCTTTTCTCCTCTATCAGGTCTGGGCCTTCATCTCCCCGGGCCTCTATTCGCACGAGAAGGGATACGCCATTCCCTTCGTCCTGTTCGGCACGGTCTTCTTTGTTTCCGGCGCGGCCTTCGGCCACTACGTCCTGTTTCCCGTCGCCCTTCAATTCCTGGGGACGTTTGGCGGGGCGGACGTTCAGTTCCTCCCGCGCATCACCGAGTACTACGACTTCTACTCCTGGTTCCTTCTGGCCCTCGGGATCGTGTTCCAGGTTCCGGTCGTCATCTTCGTGCTCGCGCGCATTGGTCTGGTCACGGCGGGCTTCCTGCTCCGTCAATTCAAGTGGGCGATCCTGCTCTCGTTCATCGTGGCCGCCATCGTCACCCCGACTCCTGACATCGTGAACCAGACCCTCCTGGCAATCCCCATGATCGGGCTCTATCTGCTCGGCGTGGTGGTCGCGGCCCTCTTCGGCAAGAAGCGCAGGTCGTCTTCCACCCCTTAAGGGAACCTTGCCCATAGTCGCGTCCCGGGGCGGTGAAATCCGCCGGCTGCTCCTGGAGCTTTCAGACCCGAAGCGCCGGGCGGGCGCGGTCATGCGGCTTCGCTCGCTGGGCGCCCGGGTGGTTCCTCACGTCACCGACGAGCTCGCACGACTGGACGCTCACGCTCGCCGGGCGCTGATGGACGCGCTGCGCGACGTGCAGACCGCGGACGCGAAGGCCCTGCGGAGCCGTCTGATCCGCTCCGAGGCGGCGGCGCCCGCGAATGCCAAGCCCGCGCGGTTGCCCGCCCCTTCAGGTGAAGGACCGGAGTCTCAGGCTCTCGATGCGCTCCGGGCCCTGCCCCCGCCGAGGCGGAACGAACGAGCCTCGGTGTCGCGGGAGCGGGGCGAAGCCCACCTTGCCCTGGCCCGAATCGGATCGCGTCTGGCCCGTAAGGATCTGCTCCTCAGCCTCGACACCCTGGGCGCCGACCGCGCGCGCCTCTACTGCGAGGCCGCAGGTCTGCTCGGCGACGGAGACTTCCTGGCTCCCCTCGCCCGCATGGCG
>JANMVV010000352.1:0-23531 GCA_031392925.1 Vicinamibacteria bacterium | reverse complement strand
TCGGCGCTCTCGGTCGGAGGTTTCAACGATCGCAACCGCCTCAGCCGATTCGGGGTCACGCCCTACCAGTCGAGTTACGGGCCCACCATCGACGGCCTGCAGAAGCCGGAACTGGTGGCGCCGAGCATCTGGCTCGCGGCGCCACTTCTTCCGGGAACGGAGTCCGCGCAGCAGGCCGGGCTCTTTTCTCTGCTGCTTCAGACCGACGACTCGCGTCTCGCCGAAGTACTGGCAGATCATCAGGGGATCGACGAGACTCTGGACAACGCGTCTCGGCTTGCGCCCCAGCTCATCCGGCAACTCGTCTCGGCGAAGTACCACGACCAGAACGTGATCTCCGAGTCCTACAAGCATGTGGACGGAACGAGCTTCTCTTCTCCCATCGTGGCTTCCATCGCCGCCCAGATGATCGAGGCGAATCCTTCCCTCAAGCCCCTGGAGATCAAGGCCATCCTGACCCGGACCGCGCGGCGGGTCGGTGAGCTGAAGCCGGAGCAGCAGGGCTTCGGGGTGGTGGATCCGCGAGCGGCGCTTTTCACCGCTCTCCTCGAAGGGCGGAAGGAAGAGCGTGTCCGAAAAATGGGGAAGCGGCGAACCGAGAGCTGAGAGCGGTTCTAAACACTCTATGAAAGCGGGCGGCCCGGCTTCAGTTCCTTCTTCACGTCGTCGCCGTCGTCATCATCATCGTCGTCGTCCACGTCGCCCACGCCCCGCTTCAGCCAGGCGGCCCGGACCGGAGGCGGCATCTTCGAACCGGGGCCGCGCACCGAGCGCCAGACGATCTCGTTCAGCAGCAGATCGGGGGCCCGATCCGCCTCCGCCAGGTTCATCTCCGCGGAGGCCTGCGCGCCCCACGCCCGCGGATCGTTCATCTCCGTGATGTCTATCTTCGGAGCCAGCGCTGCGTAGGGCGCCAGGTTCGGAGCAAGGGAGAAGGCGTTGTAGGCGGGTGTCGCGGCCGCATCGTACTGGGACAGCGGCTCGAGCCCGAGGATCAGCTCCATGGTTCGGAGGAAGCCCGAAGTGGTGTACAGAGTGCTGTCGACCGCACCCTTACGCTGGGTATACGGGCTGATGATGAAACCGAGAGAACGGTGCGCATCCACATGGTCGGGACCATTCTGCGCGTCGTCCTCGAGGACGAAGATCGCGGTCTCCTTCCAGTACTTGCTTTTCGAGATCGCCTCTACGAAGCGGCCGAGGGCCTGGTCGTTTTCCGCGATCATGGCACGCGGTGTCTTCGAACCGGGCCTCGACCCCGCAGTGTGATCATTGCCGAGCCGCAGGATGTTGAGCCGCGGGAGATTACCGTTCTTCTCGAACTCACGGAACTCCTCGAGCCAGACATCGATGCGCTGGTTGTCCGGGATGCTCAGGTTGTAGGGCGGGTAGGTCGGATGCACGTGCTCCTTGAGCCCCGGCACCGAGCCGCGGTAGGGCGGCTTCATCCCCTCCTCATCCATCCGGATCTCCGCGCCGGGAATGGAGAACTCTCCGTAGCTGCGATAGGAGACCTTGGCCCGCGCGGCCGCGTCCCAGATGTAACCCCGCGGTCCCGCGGCGAGGTTGCCGTACTGGTTCCGCATGGCGCCACCGCCCTCGGAGAGATACCGGGCTTCGCGGCGGCCGTAGTTCATCGGCCAGATCTTCTCGACCGCGTCGGTGGCCCACGCTCCGGTGGAGAAGGCATGGCCGTCGTAGCTCACTTCCGCATCGACATAGAAGTTGTCGAGGAGGACGAACTGCCGCATGAGCGCATGAGCGTTGGGGGTCGTGTTCTCGCCGAACAGAGTGAGCGAGGGGTCCCCGTTGCCCTGGGGCAGGTCGCCCAGGATCTGGTCGTACGTCCGATTCTCACGGATCACGTAGAAGACATGCTTGATCGGCGAGGGCAGGCCCACCTTGCCGGGAATGACCGAGCGTGGGGGTGCCTTCGCGGGGGTCAGCTGGGATTTCCCGGTGTCGGGGGTGACGAAGAGCGCGGTGGCGGTGAACTCCCTGAGCTTTGCCGCGTTCGGCGTGTCCAGGGTGGTGAGCGAGCCCCAGAGCATCGCGCCGGTGTACTGGCCGTCCGGCGCGGTGACGATGCCGGCCTGCCGGCCGCGCGGGTTGGAGGCTCCGACCAGACCCTTGCCGGAGAGGATGAAGATCTTCGACCCGTCCTTCGAGTAGCGAACGCCGGTGGGATACCAGCCGGTGGGGATGAAGCCCTCCACCTCGCCCTTGCCATCGTCCTCGATCTTGATCGCCGTGACCGTGTTGTTGTCGGCGTTCGCCACGAGGAGGGTCTTGCCGTCCGGTGAGAGGTCGAGAGCGTTCGGGGTGCTGCCCGGGGGCATGTTCGGGAAGGGGGCGATGCCGATCTGCTCGGTCGCGTAGCCCTTGGCGAGGTCGACGCTCCAGACCGCGTTCGTGTTGGCGCAGGCCACGAAGAGTCGGGAACCATCCTTCGAGAAGGTCATGGCGTTCGGGTGCTCGCCCACCGCGATCTCGTGCTTGAGCGAGAGATCGGCGGCATTGAAGACCAGGACCTTCGAGCCGCCCCACAGGGACAGGTAGACCGTGGCGGAGTCGGGAGAAACCAGGACGGTGTACGGCTCGGCGGGCAGGTCGATGGTCTTCACCATCGCGCGCGTCTGAAGATCGATGGCGTGAAGCTTCTCGCCCAGCACGTGCACGGTGTAGAGCCGCTTGCCATCGGGCGCGACCGCGAGACCGCCCACGAAGCTGTCGTTCGCGGGCTTGGGAAGAGCGAACTCCCCGATCTTCTTGAGGACGGCCTTGTCCCAGGAGAACTCGTCGACGCGGTTCTTCGCCGAGCCTGAGGAGTAGAGGCGCTTGCCGTCGGGATGGAAGACGAGGCCAAGCCAGGCGGACTCCAGCATCACGCGGTCGCGAGAGATCTGTTTCGTGTAGTCGTAGACCACCAGGTTCGGCTGGCTGTAGCCGTTGTTGGTGACGATCACATGGTCGCCATCCGGTGTGACCACCAGGTTCATGGGCAGATCGCCGACCGTGAAGTGCTGACCCACGGGAGAGATGCGCCAGCCGTTGGGCAGGAGCGTCACCTTCGGCCCCTTGAGCTTCGGTGCGACGGCCGCAGAGGCCGTGGCCTTTGGAGCGACCGCGCCCTGTGCGGCCGCCCAGCCACCGAGGGACGAGAGGCCGAGGCCGGCGGCGAGGACGGCGATGGGTTTCAGGGCGGTTCTCATTGGTTCTTTTCTCCACGCAGGACAGAGGCGTTCTCCCGCAAGCTGTTGGCCACCCGCCTCAGGGTCATGACCGACCCGGCGAGCGGCGGCGAAAGAGGCTTCACCTCTTTCATCCAGTCCATCAGGGACGGCGAGACGGTGGCGAGTTCGCGGAGCTGTTCGGCCACGCGCGCGTATTCGGGGTCCTTCGGAATCTTCTCGAGCGCGCCATCGATCTCGTTCGCGAGAGTTTCCAGGTGCTCGGCCACCTTCCCGTGCCGCGGTGCTTCCGCGGTGTCGGCCTTCGCCTTCCCTCGAGGAAAGGGAGTCTCCGCCGTCTCCATCTGCTTGAGTGATTTCGAAATCCCTTCCAGGCGCTTCGTGACCTGGGAGACCGCGGCGAAGGAGACCACCGCCTCACGAAGGGTCTCGGTGAGGGCCGGCGAGATCCTGGTGAACGCGATGAGGGGCGCTGCGAGCGGCTCGTAGTCCTCGGCCGCGGGAAGCCTCATCAGGGATTCGGCCAGACGCTGGTTCGTATCCTGAAGTGTGGTCGCGGTCTCGCCCAGGGCCTTGGTGGCGGACTCGATCTGCGGCACCGCGTCCTTGACCGACTCGAGCGATTCCATGAGGCGCGGACCGCTCTGGGCGAAGGAGTAGATGTGCTCGGCCAGAGGCTCAAACTGCTCCGCCTTGGGAACGTCGGCGATCAGCGCTTCGAGCCTCTCCACCAGATCGGGCAGCCGGGCGAGCGCGGACGCCACCTGGTCATCGACCGGCGGCGGTGCGGCGGCGCGGGACGCTCTCTTGCGCAGAGCCTTCGGGGGAGGGGCCTCGTCGGACGCCGCGGGGGGTTCATCCGGCCCGAACAGGCCGGGAGCGGGCGCTTTCTTGCGAGGGGCCATCGAGGATGGGAGCTTAGCGTTAGCATCCCCCGCCATGATGTGGACCTGGAAGTTTTTCCGCAACCTGCAGCTCATCACACTGCCGCTGATGGTCTCGATGAGTGGTGCGATCGTGCGGTGGAACCGCACGGGCAGTTTGCGTCCGGCAAGGAAGAGGCCGGCGAAGCGGTGTTCATAGTCGGGTTCGTGGTCATGTCGCTGGACGGATGTCTCACGCATCACGATCGTCCCGGCACGGGCTTCGGCTCGGCCGCCGACCGCGCCTTCTTCCGGGCCGCGCTGCCGACATTCGACAGCAGCATCGCGGGGAGGCTCACCTACCAGGCGGGACGGGAATCCATCCTGCGCGCGCGGGAGAGCTCGCGGCTGCAGATGGTGCTCACGAGCGCGCCGGAACGGTTCGAGGCGGATTCAATGGCCGAGCATCTGGAGTTTCGCAATGCCGATACTTCCGCGGTCGTGGCGGAGCTCCGGCATCGAGGGCGTTCGCGCTGCGCGCTTCTGGGCGGCGCCCGCCTTTACACGGAGGCGTGCGCGCGGGATCTGCTGGACGAACTATGGGTGACGATCGAGCCGGTGGCCTTTGGCGAGGGAACGCGGATGTTCGAAGGCCGGACGGACTTCAGGTTCGAGGTCGTGGGCGCCGAGAGGCTGTCCTCCGAGACGTGGCTGCTGAAGTATCGCCGAGTGGGCGGACGACGGATCCTTGCCTAAGGGCGTCTGATTCTGCCAGGAGCCGCTGAACCAGCCAGTGGTCAAGGCTCCTCCGGGGTTGACAGAATTAAAACAATTGTTTTATACAAACGTTTGCCGCCATGAAACGCGCTCGCCTCCTTATCCCCCTGCTCATTGTGATCATTGTCTCGGTCGCGTATTCGAGCCTGCGGCCGAAAGCCCTCACCCTCACCGGAATCGTCACCACCAACGATGTCGTGGTCTCTCCCCAGGTCGCGGGCCTGGTGGGAGAGCTCTTGGTCACCGAGGGCGACCTCGTCAAGAAGGGCCAGCTCATCGCCACCATCGTACCCGACGAACTCCGGGCCGACACCGCTTACTACGCGCAGAACGCCCAGGGGCTCACCTCCCAGGTGCGCGAATCGGAGGCGGCCCTTCGACTGGAGCAGACCCAGGTTCTTCATCAGACGACCCAGGCGGAATCGACGCTCGCCGCCATCGAGGCTCAGGTGCTGGCCGGAAAAGCCGATGTCGAAGCCGCCGCCGCCACGTATGCCCGCACGCAGAGCCTGGCCCGTCAGCAGATCGCGTCCGCCCAGGACATGGACCAGGCGCGCGCCGCGGTGGAGGCGGCGCAGGCGAGGCTCGATGCGCTCAAAAAACAGGCGGAGGCGCAGCGGGAGGCGGTGTCCCTCGCCCGGGCCAATTCGGAGCAGGTGAGCGTGAGGCGCAGCCAGGTTCAGGCCACCCAGCACCTCGAAGCCGCCGCGGCCGCCCAGAGCACCAAGGCGAACGTGCGTCTCGCTTACGCGGAAGTGAGGGCCCCCATCGACGGGCAGGTGGATGTCCGGGCAGTGCGGGCCGGCGAATACGTGAATCCGGGACAGCCGGTGGTGACATTGATCAACCCTGACGACTTGTGGGTGCGCGCCGATATCGAGGAGACCTACATCGAAGGGGTCAAGATCGGCGACATCCTTACCGTGCGCCTCCCCTCCGGAGAGGAGCGTCCCGGCAAGGTCTTCTACCGCGGAGTGGACGCGGCCTACGCGACCCAACGCGACGTGAGCCGGACCAAACGCGACATCAAGACGTTCGAAGTCCGCCTTCGCGTCGACAACCGCGACCGGCGCCTTGCCCTCGGAATGACGGCCTACGTTTCGCTTCCGGTCCGATAACGAGCCCTCGATGCCCGCGATCGACGTAAAGAACATCGTCAAGAAGTTCGGCGACTTCGTGGCGGTGAAGGGCCTGAGCTTCACCGTGGAGGACGGCGAGATCTTCGGCCTCCTCGGGCCGAACGGCGCGGGCAAGTCGACGCTCATCCGCATGCTCACCACCCTTCTCCCGCCGACCTCGGGCACCGCGGTGATCAGTGGTTTCGACGTGATCGGGGAAGCGGACAGCGTCCGCCGGTCGATTGGAGTCATACCCCAGGCCCTCACCAGCGACCTCGAACTGAGCGTGGAGGAAAACCTCCTGATCTTCGCGAAGCTCTACAGTGTGCCGAAGGAGAAACGCAACAAGCTGATTCCGGAGCTGCTGGAGGCGGTGGAGCTCACGCAGTGGCGCAAGGCCCCGGTGAAGAATCTCTCCGGCGGCATGCGGCGGCGAGTCGAGATCGCGCGGGGCCTCGTCCACGAACCCCGGATCTTCTTCCTCGACGAGCCCACCACCGGCCTCGACCCGGTGTCGCGGGTCGCGGTATGGGAGATGCTGCGCAAGATCAAGGCCGAGCGCGACCTCACCGTCCTCCTCACCACCCATTACATGGACGAGGCGGACAAACTGTGCGACCGGATCGCCATCGTGGACCACGGCGAACTGAAGGCCCTCGATTCGCCCATGCGGCTCAAGGCCTCCATTCCCGGCCACAACGCGGTGGAGGTGAGTTTTTCCTCGGTGCCCCCGGGTTGGGCGGAAAGGCTCGGGACCCTGCCCAGTGTCGAGGGGGTGAGCAGCCAGGACCACATCTTCCGGATCAACACCAGCAACGGCCCCGCCACCACCCTCGCCCTGATGCAGGAGGCCGCGCGGGTCGATATCGACGTGCAGTCCCTCTCCGTCCATGGCACGACTCTCGACGATGTCTTCGTGCACTACGCCGGCCGCGACCTTCGCGACCAGCTTCAGGCCGCCGCCGTGACCGACAGCCCCTTCATGATGCGGAGAAGCTGAAATGCGTCGCACCTGGGCCATCATCGAGCGGGAGATGCGGCGATTCCGAAGGAGTCCGGTGCTCATCGCCATGTCGATGATGATGCCGATCGTTCAGCTCGTCGTGCTGGGGTATGCCTTCGGCGGCAACGTCAAGCATCTGAAGCTCGCCATCGTCGACCAGGACCACCGGGTCCCGGCGGTTCGCCTCCTGGAGATGACGTCGGCGGTCTCGTCGGGAGCCCACACCCTCGACACCGTGGCGTACTCGGACCAGGGCGCAGCGCTCGCCGATCTGCGCGACGGCCACGTGAACGGGGTCCTCACCATTCCTCCGGACTTTTCGCGCCGGGTGCTCGCAAAGCAAGCACCCCGGGTCGCCCTCATCGAGGACAACACCGACACCTTCGTATCGGTGACGCTCTCGAGCACTCTCAACTCGGTCCTCGCCTCGTATGCGACGGGGGTGAAGATCGTGCCGCGGGTCACGCGGGAAGCAGGATTGGACGTGGTCGAGGTCTACCCCTACGTCCCCTACATCCAGTACCTGCTCCCCGGCTCGGTGGTGATGTCGATCTTCGTGATGGTGATGATCGGCGGCGGCATCATCTACATCGACGACAAGGCGCGCGGCCTGCACGAGGGCTATCTGGTCACGCCCATCACCAAGCTCGAACTGATCGCAGGCTTCAACATCTCGGGGACAATCAAGGCGGTGACCGCGGGCATGTTCCTGATCGTGATCGGCTCGTTCATCGCCGGCATCCCGAATCCCCTCGACCCGTTGCGCCTGTTCCGCCTCTTCATCGTGGTCGTGGTCACCGCCTTCGCCCTCATCAGCCTGATGTTCCTCCTGATGGTGCGGGTGACCGACCCCTTGCTCCCCCGCGCCATGTTCGGCGTGCTCAACACCGTGCTCTATTTCCCGAGCGGCGCCGTCTACCCGCAGCAGGGCTTCCCGGCCTGGATGCAGGTGATCGCGGTGGCGGATCCCTTCACCTACGCGGTCCACGCGCTCAAGTGCCTGCTCCTCAAGAACACGGGCTTCGGGGCGATCGCCTTCGATCTCCTTTTCCTTTCGCTCTTCTCGGCCCTCGCCATGACCATGGCCACCCGCCTTTTCAAACGCACGCTATGAACCCGGACCCGAGAACCCGGGCGCGGCTCCTGAAGGCGGCGGAAGAGCTCTTCGGCGAGAAGGGCTTCAAGAAGGTGACGGTGCGCGAGATCTCCCGTGCCGCGAAGGCGAATGTCGCGGCGGTGAACTATCACTTCGGCGACAAACTGGGCCTCTATCGTGAAGTGCTTCAGTCCGCGATCGACGGCATGCGCGCCACGAACGAGGCCGCACGGGCGGAAGGCAAAGGTCGGCCGCCCGAGGAGCAGCTCCGCCGCTATCTGCGCATCTTCCTCGCCCGCGTCCTGAGCCCGGGCAGCGAGGGAATCCATCGCCTGATCACGCGCGAGGTGAACGATCCCACTCCGGCTTTCGATGCGCTGGTGGAACAGGGCCTGCGTCCGCGCATCGAATACCTCTCGAGCCTCGTCGCCCTGATCATGAAGTGCGACAAGAAGGACCCGAGGGTCCTCCGCTGCGTGGGAAGCATCCAGTCCCAGGCCTTCACCTACCTGAGAAATCCGATCGCGGCACGGCTGGGCTTCGCCTTCAAGCCCACACCGGAATTCATCGAGAAGGCCGCCGACCACATCGCAACCTTCTCGATCGCCGGTGTCCGCGCCATCGCCCGGACCAGGCCGCACGCAGGCTGAGGGCCCGAAGGACCGGAGCGGATCCAAACGAGGCTGGCTCCCCAGGTAGGATTCGAACCTACAACATTTCGGTTAACAGCCGAACGCTCTACCATTGAGCTACTGAGGAACGATGCGTCTTTCCCGTCGCGCCCGACCCACGGCTCTTCGGCGAAGGGGCGGGGATTATAGCGCGGCCCGGTTTTCGAGCCAGCGGCGCCTCGAAACTAGGGAACCAGCTTGTCCCCCAGGTCCCCGCGCAGGGCGCGGGCCATCGACGGCCGGGCCAGGAAATCGTGGGGAAAGCCGAGTTCGATCTTCGAAACCGTATCCAGGCGCTCCAGCATCTGCGGAGTCAGCACGGTGTCGACCGCACCCAGCGAATCCTCCAGTTGAGCCGCGGTTCGAGCTCCGACGATGGGAATCGTGCCGCGGGGCCCGCGTCCCATCACCCACGCGATCGCCACCTGGGCCGACGACCGCCCCAGTTCCTTCGCGATTGCCGACACTTCCCCGGCGATCCTCATGTTGCGGTCGGAGAAACGGTGGCGATTGGCGGCCACCCGCTTCGAATCGGGAGTCTCCCAGCCCACGGAGTACTTCCCCGAGAGCACGCCGCCGCCGATCGGGCCCCAGGGTGTGACCGCGAGTCCCAGAGCCTCGGCCATGGGCAGCAGGTCCCGCTCGGGCGTGCGCTCGATGAGGCTGTACTCGATCTGCAGGCCGACGAACCGGCTCCAGCCCCTCAGCTCCGCCATGGTGTTGGCACGCGCGACCAGCCAGGCCGGGGTATCCGAAACGCCAACGTAGACGACCTTGCCCGCGCGGACGACATCATCGAGAGCCCGCATCAGCTCGTCGGTGGGAGTGAGAGGATCGGCCACGTGAACCCAGTAGATGTCGATTCGGTCGAGCCCGAGACGCGAAAGCGAAGCGTCCACGGACTGAACGAGGTTCTTGCGCGAACTTCCCCACGCGTTGATGTCGTCGAAGCGGGTCGCAATGGAGTATTTGGTCGCGACCACGAACTTGTCGCGGTCGCTCTTTACGAACTCGCCGACGAATCGCTCCGAAGTGCCCTTGGTGTACACGTTCGCGGTGTCGATGAAGTTGCCGCCTGCCGCGGCGAACAGATCGAACTGCTTCCGGCTCTCCTCCTTCGAGGCGCCAAAGCCCCAATCCTCGCCGAAGGTCATGGCGCCGAGACAGATCTCGGACACCTTCAGGCCGGACCGGCCCAGAACGCGATACTTCATTGGACTCTCCCTTCGGCTGACGCCTACATCGTGACCCTGGAGGCCTCCGCCTTGACCGCCTCGAGTTCCTTGACCAGGTCGTTGAAGCGCTCGTAGGCGTCCCGGCCCGGCTTCTGATCGGCCTGGCCGAGCATGCGCGACACGTTCGCGAATTGATCGATGAGCATGGGCTGCGGATAGGCGCCGCCCGCGGTCTGGATCTTCGCGATGACCGCGTCGATGGCCTTGACCTTCGTCCCACCCGCGGCGCGGTTGTCGGCCTGGGCCTTCACCCGCGACTCGTTCAGCTTCTGCAGGACGCTCCGCGCTTCGCCGACCCTCTGGCGGATGTCGAGCAGCAGCCTGGTCTGCTCCGCGATCATGGCGTCGGTGACGCCGTCCTTCACCAGCCGCGGATCGGAGAGGACCTTGAGCGGACGCTCTTCCGAGAAAGCACCCATCGACAGCCGGACCTTGTAGTCGCCGGGCGCCACCATCGGTCCCTGCATCCCGCGCATTCCAGGCACGCCGTTGTGGCGCAGATCCCAGACGAAGCGATGACCGCCGGCCTTCGCCGACAGGCTTTTCGCTCCGGCGAAGCGCCTCTCGGGCGCGCGCATGCCCTGCGTGGTTTCCGCGGTCTGCCCCGGACCGCCCTCGAACTCGCGGATCACCGCACCCGTGGCGTCCATGACCTCGAGACGAAGGTTCTCGGTGGCGTCAGCCTTGAGCTCGTAGTCGATGACGGCGCCGGGCTCGATGAACTGCGGATCCGCGGGTCCGGTCATGACGTCGTAGCGCAAGCGATAGGCGACGGGCGGAGCGATCAAGGCGGCAGGGGCCGCGGCGTCGACCTTCGCGAGCTGGTGCACTGCCACCACGTGGTCCAGGATCCACATGCTGCGGCCCATGGTCGAGACGGCGAGATCACCGCGGAAGACCTTCAGATCGGTCACCGGGGTCACGGGCAGGTTGAGCTGAAAGCTCTGCCAGGTCTTGCCGCCGTTTAGGGAGATGAACATCCCGAACTCGGTGCCCGCGTAGATGAGACCTTCCCGACCCGGATCCTCGCGGGCCACGCGCGTCGGATAGTCGCCGGGGATGCCGTTCTTGCCGTCGGTGAGCAGCGTCCAGGTGGCCCCGTAGTCATCGGTCTTGTAGATGTAGGGCTTGAATTCACCCAGGAGCGTCCGGTAGTACGAGACGAGGGCCGAACCCAAGTGGTGCGGCGAGTCGTCGATCGACTGCACGCGGCCCAGGGGAGGCATGCCCTTGGGCGTGACGTTCGTCCAGGTCTTACCGTTGTCGCGCGTGACCTGAACCAGGCCGTCGTTCGTTCCCACCCAGATGACGCCCTTCTCCAGGCGCGATTCTTCGATCGCGTAGATCGTCGAGTAGATCTCCTCGCCGGTGATGTCGCGGGTGATGGGCTCGCCGGAAATCCCTTGTGTCCCCTCCGGATGCGCGGTGAGATCGGGAGAGATGGTGTCCCAGGTCTGGCCGCCGTCCGCGGTGCGGTGTAGGAACTGCGATCCGTGATAGATCACGTTCGGATCGTGGGGCGAGATCTCGAAGGGCGTGATGCGCTGCATGCGATAGCGGATGGCGTTCGCGGCCTGGCCGTAGCGGTTCTGCGGGTAGATCCAGTAGCTTTGCTCCTGGCCGGTCTCCATGTTCATCCGGTAGAACTCGCCCTTGCACACGCCGTAAACAATGTGAGGCGCGCCGGGCTTCGGTTTCACCGGACCGGTCTCGCAACCGGGGCCTGGCACCTGCATCATGAGCGGGTCGGCGTAGCTGTGGGCGAAGGGCGGCAGGCTGGGCACGATGATGGGCCAGCCGGTGTCCTGCTGCGCTCCATAGAGGCGATAGGGAAACTGATCGTCGGTCTCCACCGCGTAGATCTCCGCGGTGGGCTGGTTCATCTGCGAGGACCAGGTGACGCCTCCGTTCGTGGTGACGTTCGCGCCGCCGTCGTTTGACTGGATCATGATGTCCGGATTGTCGGGGTTGATCCAGAGCGAGTGGTTGTCGCCGTGCGGCGTGGTACCGGTCCGAAACGTCCTACCGCCATCCGTGGACTTGAAGAAGCCTTCGTTGTTCACGAAGACGGTGTCGGCATCCTTCGGGTGCGCGTGGACATTGGTGTAGTAGAAGGGCCGGCGCAGCAGGTTCGGATCATTCGACTGCCGGGTCCAGGTGGCCCCGGAATCGTCGGTGCGATAGAGGGCGCGCTCGTCGCCCGGGGCTTCGATGAGGGCGTAGACGCGCTTCGGGTTCGCGGGCGAGAGGTCGAGATCGATCTTTCCGATGAGTCCCGCGGGGAGGCCCACGGTGAGCTTCGTCCAGGTCTCGCCTCCGTCCATGGTCTTATAGATCCCGGCCCCGCCCTTTGCCTCGCTCCCGCTGACGATGGTCCACGGCTTGCGCTGGCCGAGCCAGAGAGCCGCGTACAGCTCGTTCGGATTCGCGGGATTCATGACCACGGCGGAAGCACCGAGCGTCTCGTTCACGTAGAGGACGTTTTTCCACGTCTTGCCGCCGTCGTTCGAGCGATAGACGCCGCGCTCGGGGTTCGGAGCCCAGGCCATCCCCTGCGCGCCCACGAAGACCACCTCGGGATTGCCGGGATTCACCCGCACATCTGAGATCTGGCCCACCTCGCGAAGGCCGGCCGACGCCCAGGTCTTGCCCCCATCACTGGAGCGGTAGACGCCCTTTCCGAGAATGACGTTGCTGCGAATGGCATCGCTCCCCGTGCCCACATAGACGATGTCGGGATTCGACTCCGCGACCTCGATGGCGCCGATCGAGCCGGTGTCGAGGAAGCCGTCGGTGGTGGGCTTCCAGGTGAGGCCGTAGTCGGTGGTCTTGAAGACACCGCCGCCGGAAGAACCGAAGTAGAAAGTTCCCGGCTGCTTGCGATGTCCAGTGACCGCGGTGACGCGTCCACCCCGCGACGGACCCACCATCCGGTACTTGAGTCCTCCGAAGAGCTTCGCGTCGACGGTCGGGGCCGCGGGGGCCTGGGCTCGGGCGATCACGCCGAGGCCGGACATGGCGGCGAGCAAGGTGAGGATCAGGACGATGCGTTTCGAACTCATGAGTCTTCCTTCATTTTTCCTTGATGCTGAGCGGAACCGAGGCGCCGGCCGATAACAGGAGGCTCACCCCGTCTTCCACCGAAAGATCCGTCTCCACCACATCCTCCGCCGGGAGGATCACCACGTCGCCCACGTAGAGGTGATTGGTGGGCACATAAACCGTCAGCACATCGTGGGTCACGCCGTCGCGCAGGGTCAGCTTGAACGAGCCGGTCACGAAGCCGGGGGTGGTACGCCCAGGAAGCCGGGCGAAGACAAAGCGCTGGAAGGCGTCCTTCGACTGCGGCCCCCCGAAGCCTGAAAGCACCTTCTTGGTGGTGCCGTAAACCGCGCCGACGAGAGGCACGACATCGAGCACGGCGTCCGCGCCGTCGAGAAGGCGCTTCAAGGGCCCGGCCGAGAACAGCAGGCCGGCCAGAAGGATGGTGCCGATGGTGATGAGGAACCCGAGGCCCTGGATGTCGCGGCCGAGCAGCAGGTTCGACAGAGGATGCGCGAGACCGTCCAGGTACGAAAAGAGCCACCACAGCGCCTTGATCGTAATGACGATCGGAACGAGGACGACCAGGCCGCCGATGAAGGCATTGCGCAGCCGTGTCGTGACGCTCATCGGCCCCTCAGGGCTGCTTCATGGTCAGGCTTGAGCGGAACCGCTCGCCCTTCTTCGACGTGGCCTCGACGTCCATGATCCAGGTGTTGGTGCCCGCAGCCCAGGTGCCCGGAATCTCCGCCACCAGCGGACGTTGATCCACCTTTACGTTGTCTTCGCTGATTCGCACCGGCGGGGTCGAGACCTCTCCGTTTCGAGAGATTTTTACGGTCAGGGTGTCGAGTTTGGTGTCGTTCTTGCCGTCGTTCTTGAGGAAGATCCGCACCCGGAAAGGCGTACCGGGGGTCAGGGGATTCGGCGTCACCTCGAACTCGAACTTGCCGCCGAAGAGGACTAGTTTGCCGAAGGGCGTGTCCTTGGCGTCGGCCGCCGGATTGACGCGTGTCCTTCCCGTCAGGAATTCCCGGACTTCGCCCGTGGGCGCCGCAACCGTCGGCGTGGGGGGCGGCGTCTGGACAACGATGGGCGCGGGCGTGGCCAGCGCGGGTGTTGCCGTCGGCAGGGGCTTCAGGTCGATGGTGCGAAGAACCGTGGCCGTCGGGAACGGCGTCGCCACCACGGCGGGGGTCGTTGTCGTGTGCGGCGTCGGGGTCGGGGTCTTCGCCTTGTCGCGTTCCTTGTTTTCGATCGCGCGGCGGGCCCGGTCATAGGCGTCGCGCGCCTGCAGGTAGGTCTGGGTGGCGGCGGTGAACTGGCGGTCCTTCAGGTTCTGGGCGGCGGTGGTCACGAACTTCTCCGCTTCGGAATAGGCCGGATCCTGGGAAACGCCCTCCTTGGCATCGGCGAGCGCCTTGGCCTTCTCCATATCCGTCTTCGCCTCGGTGGCGCGCCTGGAGAAGTTGGCGTTCAACTGACTCGAGAGTTCGGCGACCACGGGATTCTTCGGGTCGAGGGCCATGACGCGTTCGAGTGCCGTCGATGCCTGGGCGGAGTCGCCGCGCGTCACCGCTTCCCGGGCCGACGCGACCGAGGTCTCGATTTCTCGCGTGGCGCTTTGGGCCTGTTCGCGGATGGCAAGGGCTTCGGGGTTCTTGGGATCCAGCTTGAGGATGCCGGCCGCTCGAGTGACCGCGCCCTTGTAGTCCTTGTCCTCGAGAACGCGCCGGGCCAGATCGAGCTGGGTTTCCACGAGGCTCGCGGTCAATGCGTCGATGCTCGACTGGCTGCTCCCGCTCTGACGAGTCAGCACGCCGTAGCCGACAAGTCCCACGATCACCAGTAGACCGAGGACGCCGACGATCAGCAGCGGATTCGTGGACGGGGGCGGCGGCGGAATGGAAGCCGAAGCCGAGCGCTGGTCGGCGGGGCCGCCAGGCCGAGCGGGAGGACGCGACCCGGGGCGCGTGATCCTTCCGGTGGTGTAGGGCGCGGACGAGACGCCGGCGGTGGGTGGCACCGACCCGGAACCGGTGGTTCGTCCGTAGCTTCGGAAGGGCGCGGTCTTCTGGCTCCCGGTGTTACTGGCCGCGGGCGGAGACTGAGCCACGGCGGTGGCGTCGGGCGTGGGCGCGGCCGGCGCCTGGTCCTGAGCGCCTTCGTCGAACTCGACGACCTCCGGCTCCTCGCCATATCGGAACGCGCGGATCGCATCGCGCAAGGCGCCCGCGTTCTTGTAGCGGCCGTCGACCTGCTTGTTCATCGCGATCTCGATGACCGTGACGATGGCGTCGGGAAGCCTCGGATCCCACTGGCGCGGCGGCGGGGCGTCCCGGTGAACCACCTGATAAAGGGTCGCGTGCACCGATTCGGCATCGAAGGGCTTGCGGTTGGTCAAAAGCTCGTAGAACACCGCGCCCGCGGAGAACACGTCGGATCGCGCGTCCACGCGCTCGCCCATGACCTGCTCGGGCGACATGTAGTTGGGAGTGCCCATGACCACGCCGGTCTTGGTGAGGTCGGAGCTGCCGAGCCTTGCGAGGCCGAAGTCGAGGATCTTCACCTGTCCGTTCGGCTGAACGTGGATGTTCCCCGGCTTCAGATCGCGGTGGATGACGTCCCGGCCGTGGGCATAGGCGAGACCGTCCGCCACCTGCTCCATGATGTCGAGCTTCTGGTCGAAGGTGAGCTGGCCCTGGGTGATGAGCTCCTTGAGGTCCTTGCCCTCCAGCAACTCCATGGCCATGTAGAGCTCGTTGTCCGCCTGGCCGAAGTCGAACACCGTGATGATGTTCGGATGGTTCAGCTGGGCGGCGGCTCGGGCTTCCCGGAGGAAGCGCTCCTTGTTCTCGTTGTCCGAACCCAGAGCGGCGGAAATGGTCTTGATCGCCACGGTTCGCCCGAGGACCGGATCCTGGGCCCGCCAGACGACTCCCATCGCCCCGGAGCCGAGGTGGCTGATCGCTTCATATTTGCCAAACGTCTTCTTTGGTATGTCGCTCAAAGATCCCTCGACGATTTTTCGAGCATAGCATCGGGAACGCCGTGAATAGGCTCGATTCCTGCCCCTTTGTCTCGAAAATCAGGGCTGCGGCCGTCTATGGCAGTAATGCCCTGGTGATGCGGGCGATGAGAGTATCGCTGTCTGCTTCCTTCTCGATCCCGCGGGTCAGGACCACGAGCACGCACGGGCGCGCGCTGTAGACGATGGCCGCGTCATGGTGCACCCGGGTGATGGTCCCGGTCTTATGGGCGACCTTCGTCCCCGGAGGCACGCCCTGGGGGATGCCGTCGTTGAACTTCTGGCCGGAAAGAACCTCCACCATCCGCTCGCTCGCGCTCTTCGAGACCGCAGTACCCCGGGCGATCGCGTTCAGGAGCACGAAGAGCCCGCGGGCCGTGGTCTCGTTGATGATTCCCTGGTCGAAGGCTTTCTGGTCCTCGACGCCACGCCTCACCTCGAGGCCGTTAGCGCCCATGGCCTCCACGGTCGCCCGCACGTTCTTGACTCCCAGACGGTCGATCAGGAGATTGGTGGCGAAATTCGAGGACACCGTGATCATCTGTACGTTCAGGTCTTCCAGGGTCATGGTCTTCCCCACGTTCTCGTAGACCGTGGCGTCGGAGTCGTCTCCCAGATCCATGGAATAGGGCGAGCCATCGACGACGCTCTTGAATTCGTTCCGGATTTCTAGGGTCTCGGAGAGGCTCAGCTGTTTCAGGGACTCCTGCCGGAACAGCTCGATCATCACCGGAACCTTCATGGTGCTCGCGGCGTGGTAAACCTTGTCGGCCTCCTGCATCCACTCCTCGCTGCCGTCGAGGAGGCGATAGGCGACGGAGACCTCGGCTCCGCTTTCTCCGATGATCTTCTCCGCGGCGAGGCGCCTCGCGGAGAAGAGTGCTTGCTCCGGCGTCTTCGCCGGGGCGGGCGGGGGGTTGGTTTGCGTGGTCACGGCAAGAGTCATGGTAAGGACCGGAATCAGGATGTTCATTGAGGCGTCTCCGGATCCTAGAACGCGAGACCGCGGAGACGGAAGAGTGTCGCGGCCCACTCCCCTCCGGGACGCTGAAAGACCTCGACGCGTTCGACCGCGGCGCCCGCGACCTGCGACTTGAAGTCGAGATCCATAGACCTTGGTCCGAAGACGGCGAACACGCGGCGGGTCTTCGTCTCCTCCACCATGGAGGCCCGGACGCCGGGGGATGCGAAATCGCCTTCCACGAGCCGAATGGAGGGGTGCCGGCCCAGGAGAATCCCGAGGCTCGTCGGAAAGGTCCGGGCGCCTCCGGTGTCCAGGTACGCGGTGAGTTCGCCGGTTTGCGCCTCCTGCTCCAGTCGGGCCGCGAGTTCACGGACACCGTAGCCCGAGGGCCAGCCGGTGACGAGCTGCCGACGATCGTCTCCGGGAAACGGCGCCTGTTCCGGATTGAAGACGAGATCCCGGTCGAATGAGAGGCTCGAAAGCAACGCGAGGATGGTGAGGCCGGAAGCCGCCGCCCCGCGGGAGGGTGGCTTCAACCGGGAGGCGAGTCCCTCGATTCCTCCCGAGATCAGAATCAGAAGAGGAGGGAGGGTCGGCAGCACGTAGCGGGCAGACCAGGGTTGCGAGAAGAGGGCGAAGAGAACGAAGGGCAGGGCCACCGATCCGGCGAGCCAGAGCGCCCGGCCATCCCGGAGCAGGGCCACCGACGCGGCGGCGGCGACCAGGGCGGGAACCGTGAAGTAGGACAGCGCCCATTCGCGCATGTCCAGCAGCGTGGCCACGATGGTCGAGCCGAACCCGGTCGGGTCCACGACGTGCTGCGAGGAGATCTCGCCGCTGTGCCGGGCGAAGAACCACAGCATGGGCGAGGCGAACACGAGGCCGATAAGGGAGGCGATGACGGCGGAACGAACCGAACGACGGCGGTCCGGGGACAGGGCAGCGACGCCCATGGGAACGGTGAGGAAGAACAAGAGAGCGGAGACCTTCGAGACCACCGCGAGGGCGATGAGGGCCGCCACCCCCATACGAGGCCGCGCCTCGTCGGGCCGGTGAACCAGCGTCCAGACCGCGAGCATCAGTCCGCTGATGCAGGCGCTCAGGAAACCGTCCGAGAGCGCCAGGCGGTCGTAGACGAGGGCGAAAGGACTGAGGAGGTAGAGCGTTCCCGCGACGACACTCGCCCGGGCTCCGAAGAGCCGATGGGAAAGAAGCATGGTGAAGAAAAGCGTGGCCGCCCCCACCATCGACGCGATCAGTCGCGCCGCCCACAGTCGGTCTTCGAAGGGCAGGGCCAGGCCGTACGCCGCGACCGAAAGGAGGCGCCCCGATCCCACCGGCCTCAGAATCCTGCCCTCGCCAAAGAGACGCTCCGCCCACTGGAGATGCACCGCCTCGTCCAGGAAGATGGGAAGCGCGTTCAGGCTGAAGGCTCGGGTGAGGAAGTAGAAGACAAGAAAAAGGCCGATCACCCTGAAAGGCGATCGGCCTTCGCGCCCCGACGATGCTTCAGGCGCGTTCGACATGGGGATCAGAAGCGGCCCGCGCCGTCGCGGGGACCGCTCACTTCTTCTTGGGCGCGGGAGATGGCGAGGGAGCCGGGGCGGGGATGGTGTCCTTGGGCAGGGGCTTTCGGGGGAAGAGATCGTCCCGGTTCGCGGCCTGATAGACGAGCGACGCCATCACCGCGGAGGCCTGCATCATGTCCTCTCGCTGAATGCGATCGTAGGTATCGAGGTTGGTGTGGTGGGTGCGGGTGTCGTAGTCGGCCTCGTCCTGGATCATCTGGAATCCGGGCAGTCCGACGGCGTCGAAGGAGAGATGGTCGGTGCCGCCGGTGTTGCGCATGCTCACCGTGGTGACGCCCAGATCGGCGAACGGCTTGATCCACGACTCGAAGATGGGAACGGCCGAGGTGTTCTGCTGGGCATAGACGCCGCGGACCTTGCCGGTGCCGTTATCGAGGTTGAAGTACGACGAGAACTTCGCGTGGTCGGCCTTGAGGGTGATGGGGCCCGCGGGCGGGCGCATGAACGCGGGAAGGGCGCGCGCATCGGCGGGCGGAAGAGGACGCGATCCGAAGTGCTCGCGAACATAGGCGGCGGAACCGAGGAGGCCCTGCTCTTCACCGGTCCACAGGCCGATGCGGATGGTGCGCTTCGGCTTCATGTCCTTGAGGATGCGCATCACTTCCATGGCCACCGCGGAGCCTGCGGCGTTGTCGGTCGCGCCGGTCGCGGGATGCCACGAGTCGAGGTGCGCGCCCACCATCACGATCTCGTTCTTCTTCACCGGGTCGCTGCCGGGGATCTCGGCGATCGTGTTGTAGGCGTTGGGGTCGTCGTCATGGAACCGCGCGCGAACATCGAGCTCCAGGTCGACATCGATCTTCTTCTCCATGAGCCGGGCAATGCGGTTGAAGTGCTCGGCCGCCATCACGAGGGCGAGGGGACCGGTCTCTTCGCCCTTCTCGCGCGAACCGCCGCCGCCGAGGCGGATGATGTTCGCATCGAGACCCGACTCTTCGACGGTCGCGAGGACCTTCTCCTTGGCGAGGAATTCGCGAAGGGTCTTCTGGAAAGCGAACCTGCGGCCCAAGGCCTGCGGGTCGACGGGCGCACCGGGCACCGCCCCCGGGATCACGCGGGGCCGCGGGAATTCAAACAGACTCAGCTTGGCGAGCTCATCGGCATCGTAGCGCTGGAACAGGTTCTTGTCGGGCGCTTTCAGTTCGCGGGGATCGCCGATCAGGAGGATCGCGCCTTCGAGCTTGCCCTTCCACTTTTCGAGGTCGGCCTCGGACTCGAGCCGGCCCGGACGAACCACCTTGCCGCGGACCGCGCCGGAAGTACCCGGTGTCCACGCCTTAGGAAGTGCGATGAGGGGCGCCGCCTGCCCCGGTGGCGAGACCAGGGCGACCGACGACTTGTCGAAGGACCAGCCGCGGCCGAAAGGACCCCAGGATTCAAGATGGGCGTTCGCCATGCCCCAGTCTTCGAGCTGCTTGCGCGTCCACTCGTTGGCGGTCTTGAGCTGGGGCGAGCCGGTCAGGCGAGGGCCGATCACGTCGGTGAGCTGCCGCAGGGTCTCCATGACCTGGGAGTTCGAGCCGAGGGCCTCGTCGCGAATCTTTTGAATGGCCGCGTAGTCGGCCTTCTCCTGGGAGAAGGCCGGGCTCACGGCCGAGAAGGCGACCAGGGTCGCGGTGGCTAGGAATCTCATTTAGCGAGGTCTCCAAACTGGCCTTTGATGTCTCGGGCGAACTCCGCGATTCCTTCCTGCCACGGTGGCAGGAGGATTCGCGGCTGCTGGATTGTACGCAAGACTGAATAGCGCGGGCGCGGCGCGGGACGCGGGAACTCGTTCGACGACACGGGCAGGACGACGGTGTCCATGCGAAGCTCGCGGAAGAAACAGGTCGCGAGATCGAACCATGAAGCCCCTTCGCCGGCGCCGGCGAGGTGATAGGTGCCGAAGGCTCCGGTATCAACAAGGGCGAGGACCGCGCGGGCCAGGTGCGCGGCCGAAGTGGGAGAGCCCTTCACGTCGCTCACCACCTTCACTTCCTTGTGCTTGAGGGCGAGGAAATAGAGGGTCTTCGGGAAGTTGTTGCCCTTCGGTTCGTAGACCCACGCGGTGCGCACGATGTAGTGCCGGGGATTCAACTCCTTGACCGCGATCTCGCCCGCGAGTTTGCTGCTCGCGTAGTTCGAAAGCGGGGCGGGACGGTCGTACTCGTGGTACGGAGTTGATTTCTGGCCATCAAAAACGTAGTCGGTCGAGACGTGAAGGGTGGCCGCACCCGCCTCGACGGAGGCGAGGGCCAGGTTCCTCGGGCCCAAGGAATTCCCCAGGAAGGCGGCATCCGGATCGGACTCGGCGCGATCCACATCGTTGAACGCCGCGGCATTAAGAACCAGGTCCGGCTTGTGCGCGCGAATTGCTTCGCGAACTCCCGCGAGATTCGCGATGTCGAGATCCTTGTGGGTGAGGGCCACGATCGCGTGACCTTGGTTTTGGGCCTGGATCTGACGGCCGAGTTGCCCCCCTGCGCCGGTGAGCAGGATCTTCATAAGGCGGCGAACCTGGGAAGGCGTTCGATCAGTTCGGTGAGACGCGGCGCGTTCCGGTCGCGGACCGAAAGCGTCGGCTCCTGGATCGGCCATTCGATTCCCACCGCGGGATCGTTCCACAAAACCGTGAGCTCGTCCTTCGGGTCGTAGTAGTCGGTGCACTTGTACTCGACATCCACGACATCCGAAAGAACACCGAAGCCGTGCGCGAAACCCGGGGGCACGTATAGCTGTTTGAAGTTGTCGCCGGAGAGAAGCGCCGACGTCCACTTCCCGAAGGTCGGCGATCCCACGCGCACGTCCACCGCCACGTCGAGCATGGAGCCCGACACCGCGCGCATGAGCTTTCCCTGCGGCTTCGTCACCTGCAGGTGCAGGCCGCGGACCGTGCCCTTGAGCGACCTCGAATGATTGTCCTGAACGAAGGGGCCGCGAATTCCCGCCCTCTCGTAACGACTGGCGCTGAAGGTCTCCAGAAAGAAGCCGCGCGCGTCCTGAAACACCGCGGGCTCGATGATCAGGACGCCCGGCAGGCTCGTCTCGGTGACCTTCAAGCCCCTTTTTCCTCGGCCACCATGCGGAGCAGGTACTGCCCGTACTCGTTGTTCGCCATGACCCGTCCGGCGCGCTCCACCTCGTCGATGGTCATGAAGCCCATCTTGAAGCCGACCTCTTCGGGACAGGCGACCTTCAAGCCCTGCCGCTCTTCGATGGCCTGAATGAACGTGGAAGCCTGAAGCAGAGACTCGTGGGTACCGGTGTCGAGCCAGGCCATGCCGCGTCCGAGGATGACGACGTTGAGATGGTCGAGCTCGAGATACTTCCGATTCACGTCGGTGATTTCCAGCTCTCCGCGCGGCGAGGGCTTGAGGGCGGCCGCGATCTCGAGCACCCGGTTGTCGTAGAAGTACAGGCCAGTGACCGCGAAGCTCGATTTCGGCTGCTTCGGCTTCTCCTCCAGACTGGTGGCGCGCCCCTCGCCGTCGAAGGCCACGACACCGTAACGCTCGGGATCCTTTACGCGATACGCGAAGACGGTGGCCCCCGACTCGCGCTGCGCCGCCGCCTGAAGATCGCGGGGCAGACCGTCGCCATAGAAGATGTTGTCGCCAAGGGCCAGAGCGACGCTGTCCTTGCCCACAAACTCCCGGCCGATGATGAAGGCCTGGGCCAGGCCGTCCGGGCTCGGCTGAACCGCGTACTCGAGACGGATCCCGAACTGCGACCCGTCCTTGAGCAGGCGCTTGAAGCCTTCCTGATCCTCAGGGGTCGTGATCACCAGGATGTCGCGGATCCCCGCGAGCATCAGGGTGGTGAGCGGGTAATAGATCATCGGCTTGTCGTAGATGGGGACAAGCTGCTTGGAAACCGCCAGGGTCAGCGGGTAGAGGCGCGTGCCCGAACCGCCTGCGAGGATGATGCCTTTGATGTTCGTCTCCTGTTTCTGCTCCGCGGGTCAGGCCTTGGTGGCGTGGCCCAGCCGTTCACGGTCGTACTTTCCGCGGGTCACCGCGGATGTCCACTCCGCGTTGTCGAGATACCAGCGCACGGTGAGCCGCAGGCCCGACTCGAACGCGTGCTTCGGTTCGAAGCCAAGTTCGCGCCGGAGCTTGCTGGCGTCGATCGCATAACGCCGGTCGTGGCCGGGCCGGTCCTTCACAAAGGTCTTGAGATCGGTGTAGGCCTTGAGCCCCTGGTCTCGAAGCGCCGGGTTCGAACGAGCCGGACGCTCCGCCTCGATGGCCGCGCAGAGCGCGTCCACCACCTGGAGGTTCGTGCGTTCGGAATTCCCGCCGACGTTGTACTTCTCTCCGACCTTCCCTTCCCTGAGCACGGCCAGGATGGCGTCGCAGTGGTCGGTGACGAAGAGCCAGTCACGGATGTTGCCGCCGTCGCCATAGATCGGAAGCTTCTTCCCCTCGAGCGCGTTCATGATCATGAGAGGTATCAGCTTCTCGGGGAACTGATAGGGGCCGTAGTTGTTCGAGCAGTTGGTGATAAGGGTCGGCAGTCCGTAGGTCTCGTGCCACGCGCGGACGAGATGGTCGGCCGAGGCCTTCGACGCCGAGTAGGGCGAGTTCGGAGCGTAGGGCGTGTCCTCTCGGAAAGCGCCGGTGGGGCCGAGCGAACCATAGACCTCGTCGGTGGAGACATGAAGGAAGCGAAAGGCCTCCCGATCCTCCTCCGGAAGGGTCGCGAAGAGCGCACGCGACGCTTCGAGGAGTTCGAACGTCCCGGTCACGTTGGTGCGGACGAAGTCGCCCGGGGCGTCGATGGAGCGGTCCACGTGGCTCTCGGCCGCGAAGTTCAGGATCGCCTGCGGCCGGTGCTCGGAGAAGAGCGCTCGCACCGCGTCCCGATCCGCGATGTCACCGCGAACGAAGGACACGCGATCGTCTGCGAAGAGATCCTCGATGCCCTCGAGGTGTCCCGCGTAGGTCAGGGAGTCGAAGACGACCAGCCGGTTCGA
>JANMVV010000326.1:0-3580 GCA_031392925.1 Vicinamibacteria bacterium | reverse complement strand
GTGGTGGGAGACCACAGCGTCGATGAGGTGCTGACGGTGGGCCGCGAGGCCATTGCCCTGCAGACCAAGGAAGAGCTGCAGGCGCTCTGCGACCGCTACGGCAATGGCGTCGAGGTCCAGCAGCTCGTGCTCCAGGACGTGAATCCTCCCGATGAAGTGAAGCCGGCCTTCAATGAGGTCAACCAGGCGATTCAGGAAAAGGAGCGCGCCATCAACGAGGCGCTCGCCGACTACAACTCCGCGGTGCCCCAGGCGAAAGGCCAGGCCGAGCAGCAGGTGCGCGCGGCCGAGGGCTACTCGCTCGAGCGCGTCAACGTGGCCGAGGGTGACGCGAAGCGCTTCGAGGCGGTCTACGACGAGTATCGCAAGGCTCCGCAGGTCACCCGCCGCCGTCTTTATCTCGAGACCCTGGCCCGCGTTCTCGAACGCTCAGGCAACAAGATCATCGTGGATTCGCAGGCGAAGGGGATCCTGCCTCTGCTTCAGCTCGATGGCCTGGCCAAGGACATCAAGGAGAAGAAATGAACTCCCGCTTCGTGAACAACTTCGTTCGGGCGGCCATCCTGGTGGTGCTCGCCTTCTCGAGCGTCTACACGCTGAGCGAAACCGAGCAGGCCGTACTCACCATTTTTGGCAAGCCCGCGGGCGAGGCGGTCACCACCCCCGGCCTGCACCTCAAGATTCCCTTCATCCAGGCGGTCAACCGCTTCGACAAGCGCTGGCTCGAGTTCAACGGCGATCCGAACCAGATCCCCACCCGGGACAAGAAGTACTTGTGGATCGAGACCTACGCCCGCTGGAGGATCTCCGATCCGCTGCGGTTCTACCAGGCGGTCCAGGATGAGCGGGGCGCCCAGAGCCGACTCGACGACGTCGTGGATGGCGCCACCCGCAACGCGGTGGCCTCGTTCGACGTGATCGAGCTGGTACGGACGTCCAATCGGGTCTTCGAGGCGACCGAGGAACTTGCCGGAGTGGAAGAGAGCGACGAGAAGGCCACCAAGGTGACGACCGGTCGTTCGAAGATCGCGGCGGTCATCCTGGAGAAAGCCGCCGCCATCACTCCTCAGTTCGGCGTCGAGCTCGTGGATGTGCGGTTCAAGCGGATCAGCTACGTGGAGAGCGTGCAAGGCAAGGTCTTCGAGCGGATGATCTCCGAGCGGAAGCGGATTGCCGAGAAGAGCCGCTCGGAGGGCGCCGGACGGGCGGCCGAGATTCGGGGCCAGAAGGAGCGCGACCTCCTCGCCGCGTCCTCCGAGGGCTACAAGAAGGCGCAACTCCTCAAGGGCGCCGCGGACGCGAAGGCCACGGGCATCTTCGCGCACGCCTACGAGAAGGACGCGGACTTCTACGCGTTCCTGAAGTCGCTCGAGACCCTGGAGAAGACCATCGACGCGAAATCGGTTCTCGTCCTCTCCACCGACTCAGAACTGCTCAAGTACCTGAAGGGCGCCGGCGGAAGATAGGATCGCCCGCCATGGGAAGAATTGTTGAGTTGATTACCGATGTGGCTGCTTCCGCCGACGAGGAGGGCGTCAATCTCACCCTTCCGGTGGGGGACTTCGATCGCCTTCGCGACGACTGGGGCGATGATGAGATCGAGGACGCCCTCGCTCTCGCCCAGACCGCGTTCCACCACGAAGCGGTGAACGAGGCGGCCGACTCCTTGTGCGCCCGGGTCGTCGAAGTCCTGGGGACTTTCGCGGACGAAAAGCGTTTCGCGAGTTGCTCCGAACCAGGGAGCCCGCTGCCCGTCGAATCCCTGGCCAATCTCGCGCGGAGCGTCGCCTATCTGGAGGAAGCGCTTTCCCTCGTGCGTGACGCGCCGCCCCCCGACCTCGCCCTCTTCAACAAGCTCCTCGAACGACTCGCCAACCGCGGAATCGAGGCCGAAATGGGGCCCCTTCCCGTGGTTCCGACCGACGAGGACGAGATCGAGCACTAGGGCCCGGGTTGTGACCGGTCCAATGAGTCGGGTATAAAGGTCCCACGTCCCGGGGTTCTCCCGATGCTTCAAGCACGGAAGAACGCCGGTGGCAGGAAACGCTTCGAAAAGTCCAGAAGAAACCTTAGAGCCCACAATAAGGAGAACGAACCGCGCGAAGCGTTGCCTCGAAAGGCCGCGTCCCTCGCGCGCGTGCAAGTGTTATGGCGGAAAACATCGTACTGGCCGAGATGACCTGGCCCGAAGTGCAAGAGGCCACTGAAGACAGGAAGGCTGTAGCGCTTGTCCCCCTCGGAGCCACCGAGGCCCATGGGCCGCACCTGCCGCTCGCCACCGCCACTTACCTCGCGATCGACGCGGCGAAGCGCGCGGCCCGCAAGCTCAAGGGCCACGGAGTGCGCGCCGTCGTCTTCCCGAACATCTCGTACAGCGTCTCCGAGCGGGCCGCCGATTTCCCCGGCACGCTCTCCCTCTCTCGCGCCACCGCGATCGCGTTCCTCAAGGAAGTGGCGCAAAACGCCACGCGCAACTTCCGGGCGGTGGCGTTCGTGAACACCCATCTCGACGCCGCTCACCTCGAGGTCCTGAAGCAGGTGGTGGACGACTCCAAGAAGGCGGGTGTGTCGGCCTGCTTCGTGGATCTCACCCGCAAACGCTGGTCTCAGCAGCTCGGCGAGGCCTTCTTGAAGGGCGATCATGCGGGTGCGTTCGAGACGTCGGCCATGATGGCCCTCAATCTCCCCCTGGTGCGCGAGCACGAGAGGATCAGCATCCCGCCCATGGACGGCCTGGTGGCGTCCATGAAGAAGGGCGGCAAGACGTTCAAGGAGGTGGGCGGCGAGGACGCGTACTTCGGAGACCCGGGTGCCGCCACCATCGAGGACGGGGAGACCATCCTCGAACAGCTCGCGGAGATCACATCGGTGTCAGTGATGGAACACCTGGCGAGTAAATCGTAGGGACCCTCTCACCCGGTCCCTCCACTATCAGCCAACCGCTCTTGCTCCGTCATTGCGTGGAGGTAGCCGATGGCGACCGACGAAGCAACCCCCTCCCGCCACTACCAACCTGAGACCGAGCGCGGCCCGCGTTGGGGGGTAGTGGCTGGACGGGTTTGCTTCGGCCCACTGCGAAACGGACTGGGGCCTCGCAATGACGCGGCGTCTAAGCCCTTGTCGGCCGGCCCATCATGAAGAGGGCGCCGGAGATCGCGAGGACTACCGCTCCGCAGGCTGAGGCCTGGCCTGAGGTGACGCCGATCTCGTGCCACTTCGCGGTCGCTTCGCCGTTGATTCCGAGGAAAGTCATCAATCCGACCAGCGTGATCCAGGCGCCGTTGAAGAGTCCGAGGCCTCCCCACATGGTGAGGAAGTCGCTGGTGCGCTCGCTGGACGACTTCTTCGCTTCGTCGGCGGCGCTGAACAAGGGCGAGTGCGTGCGGCTGTAGAACCAGTAGATCAGCATGCCGATGTCGAGCCAGACCAGGAACCGGATCCAGGTCAGGACGGCCAGGGAAAGCATCAGGTAGGCGCAGGAGACGACGCCGGCGATCGGAGTGAACTTGCCTCCGGGCGCGGTGAAGGGGCGCTTCACGTCGGGGCGCTTGACCCTCAGAACCATGACCGCGGCGCACAC
>JANMVV010000302.1:0-4557 GCA_031392925.1 Vicinamibacteria bacterium | reverse complement strand
AGATAGAACTGAAGCTTCCCAAGGTGCTCGGGCTGGAACTCCTCGACCTTCAGCTCGATCGCTACCAGGCAGTTGAGGCCGCGATGGAAGAAAAGCAGGTCAAGCGCAAAGTCTCGGCCGCCCACCTGAACCGGATACTGGGAGCCGATGAATGCGAAGTCGCGTCCCAATTCGTTGATGAATCGGCCCAGGTGGCGGATGAGCCCCGAGTGGAGATCGGCTTCGGAGTGATCCTCGGGCAGACCGAGGAACTCCAGCATGTAGGAGTCCCTGAAGACGGTTTCCGCGCCGGGATGAAGTTCTCTCACCACTGGTGAGAGTTTTGGCGGCTGGGCGAGGGAGCGCTCGAAGAGACCACTCCGGATCTGGCGTTCCAGCTCGCGTCGTGTCCACCCTTCACGGACCGCGCGGCGAAGATAGAACTCGGTCTCCTGGCGGCTCCCTGTTCGTCCGAGAACCACCAAATTGTGCGCCCAAGGCAAAACTCTCACCAGTGGTGAGAGTTTTGAATCGCGGCTGTAGGTCTGATGAAACTGGCGCATTCTCCACAGGTTTTGTGGGGAAAACCCTCTAACGCCGGGCTGGGCGCGTTGAATGTGTTCGGAGAGGGCCACGATGGTCCCTTTGCCCCATCCATCAGACGCTATCTTCTGTTCGATGTAATCGCCCACCCGCCAGTAGAGCTCGATCAGTGCCTTGTTGACGTTCTTGAAGGCCCTCGCGCGTGATTCCCGGATGAGAGCCACCACTTCATCGAAGGACGCGGAGACGCTGGCCGCTTTTCGCGGAGTGGCCCGCTTGGCCCGTTTCTGTTCCGCCCGCGCGGGCGCCGCAGCGTTCTTGGGTCTGGCTTTCTTGGCCACCTTCGGTGCCTGCGTCCTCTTGGGAGTCATCGCGGTGCAATTGTCTCGGCAGTGCCGAGACAATTGGAGAATGCAGAAGAATCGGGCCGGAAGCCGGCTGGTACAACCATTTTGTTGACGTCAACAAAATGGTCTGGAATGGGGCGATTCGACGAAATCGGGGTATTCATGCCTCCCTGATACCACCAGCCGGAGTCGGTCGGGGACCATTTTCCTGACGTCAGGAAAATGGTTTGGACCGCTCTGGACAAGGCTTCGGTGCTCATGCGCCGGCCTTCGCCGCTTCAGCGACCATCTTGTCCAACTGGCCCTCGACCTTCGCCGCGAAGTCGGCTTCGATCATGTAGACCTCGGTGAACTCGGCGAAGGCCCAGCGGTCGTGGCGCTTCTGATGGTTCACGCCGGGGACCCACATCGTTTCCATGGTCGCCTTCTTCTCCTTGGCGTCTTCCTTGCGGTATCCCTTGATCTCGACGATGAGGTGGAGGAGGTCGTCCTCGCCGTGGCCGTCCTCGATGAGGACGATGAAGTCGGGGATGTAGCGGCGCATCTCGGAGCCGTAGCGGTACGGGACCTCCAGGCCGAGGTTGTGGTTCTTCACGTAGCGCCGGACGCGGGGGTGCTTCTCGGCCACGCGGCAGAACTCGGCCTCCCAGTCGCTGTCGAGGATGATCCAGTTCACTTGGCACCGCTCGGAGCTTGCTTCCCACCGGTCGGTCCTGGAGGTCGCGAACTTCACGTGGGCGGTGGAGCCGATGGGGTTGTAGGCGTCGAGGACAGCGGTGATCGGGCTCTGGCCGATGTGGGCGCGGTTGATGCCGGCGATGATCCGCTCGCAGGCCATGTCGGCGAGCATCTTGTAGCGGAGTTGGGCGGGATACGTGCCGCCTTTGCAGACGAGGTAGCCGTCGAGCCACTGGCGCGCGATTCGCTTGAGTTGGCCGAAGAGGTTGAGCCGCGGCTCTTCGCCCGGATCGCGCCACTTCTGAAGGACGAGATGGGAGGTCAGTTCGTAGAGGACCTGCGACGGGCGAACGTCCTTGGTGTGGACGAGGTTGAGGTCCGCACGCTCACCGATGATGCCCGACTGCTGAGTTTCGGTGGCGCCCACGAGGTCGGGCGTGAGTTCGAGGATGGAGTCGTCGTTGAATGTCGCGGTGAGGCGCTCGTTGGGTAGCTCGACGCGGTAGCCGGCCACGCGCGGGAAGCGGATCTCCAGGGCATCGCGCTCCGGGCGCATGGCCTTGACCATGATGGTCTCGCGCGGCGGCTGCGGCGGGGCAATTACGGGCTTCGCGGTGAAGTTGAAGGGGATGCCGAGGATGTCGGCGTACTCGACGTTGAAGAGGCCGGCGTTCTCGCAGTCTTCGTTGAGTTCGTAGGACTGGCGGCGGAGAGCGCGGCCGATGACCTGCTCGCAGAGGAGTTGGGTGCCGAACGCACGGATGCCGAGGACGTGCGTCACCGTGTTCGCGTCCCATCCTTCGGTGAGCATCGAGACTGAGACAACACAGCGAACCTGCTCGCCGAGTTGGCCGTGCTTCCCTACCGTGTTCATGACTTCGCGGAGGAGATTCTGGTCCGTGAGGTTCTCGGCCTGTCGCGGGTCACCGGTGCGCTCGATGATCTCGCGTCGGAAGCGCTCGATCTCGTCCCTGGCCATGCCGCGGAAGTTGTCATCGAGGGCTTCACCGGATTCGAGCTGTTCGCTGTCGATCAGGAGCGTATTGGGGCGGGCGTACGGATTCCCGTTCTCGTCGAAGTTGCGGAAGAGCGCGAGGCGGCCGTTCTCGAGCTTCGAGGTGCCGTCTTCCTTGGTTCGCTCGAAGCCGGAGATGAAGTCGTAGACGAGCTTCGAGATGGCTGTGTTCTGGCAGACCACGATGAAGCACGGCGGGACCTTGATGCCCTTCTTCGCCCATAGCTCGTAGGTCTTCTCGTAGTGACCATAGAGAGCTTGAAGCGCGGTCTGAAGCTGCGGCGGCAGGCTCAGCGGATCGAGTTCGCCGCCTTTGCCGCGGCCCTTCTTCGGCATCTTGGCCCGGATGTGCTCCCACAGATTGCGGAACATCGGCATCTCGCTGCCCGGGATGTTGTCGGCTATGGGGACACGCGGCAGTTTCACGATGCCGCACTCGATGGCATCCATCAGCGAGAAGTCGCTCATCGTCCATGGGAACAGGGTGCCCTCGGCGTAGCCGGAGCCGCTCAGGAAGAAGGGTGTGGCGGAGAGGTCGAGGATCCTGTTGACGCCAAGCTTGCGGTTGACCGCTTCGAGGCCCGAGATCCACACGCGGGCGGCTTCGGTGTTCTTCTCAGCCTCTTTGCGCTCGTCGCCCTTGAGGTCGTCTTCCTCGTCGGGAGCGCGTGGCTTCTCGCGATAGCAGTGGTGTGCTTCGTCGTTGAGGACAAGGATGTTCTTGATGCCCATGAGTTCGGGCATCACACGCTGGAGCATCTGTCCTTCGGTTTCCAGGGTATCGAGGTCTTTGCCCCTCTTGCCCTGTAGAAGCTGGCGGCCACCCTTCGACAGTTCGATGCGTTCACGGCGCTGGAAGGCGTGGTAGTTGGTGATGACGATCTTCGCCTTGCGAACGTCGTCGAGCATGTCCTCGGGCACGAGCTCATTGGCTGCGTAGTAGCTGTCCGGGTCGCTCGGCTGAAGGACGCGAAGGCGATCCTTGATGGTGAGGCCGGGAGTGACAACCAGAAAGCCACGGGTGAAGTGCTTACTTTGGCGGCTTCGGACGGCGTTCACGGTTTGCCAGGCGATGAGCATGGCCATGACGGTGGTCTTGCCCGCGCCGGTCGCGAGCTTGAGTGCGACTCGAAGGAGTTGGGGGTTCGCGGCGGCGCTTGCGTCGGTGAGGTGATCGAGGATCGCCTTGCCTGTCTTGCCTATGTGAGGTGCGACTTCGGTCAGCCAGATGGCGGTTTCAGCCGCCTCGATCTGGCAGAAGAAAGGGCGGAGGTTGTTGAACTTGTGGTGACGCCAGTGCTGGAGAAGTCGTTGGGTTTCGGGCGTGACCAGCCAGTTGTTCGGATTGGGCAGATCGCGCCAGCTATCGACCTGGCTGCGCAGGAGATTGATGATTCCTGTGGGGTCGTACTGCTGCTGCTTCGTCGAGAGGCCCTTGCCTTCGTCGAAGATGATCGCTTCCTGCTTCTTGGGGCCCTTGCGTTTCCTGGGCGTGGGGATCGGGGTGATGAACTCGGCCTTGCGACGCGTCTCGATGATCTTCTGAGTGGGCTGGCCTTCTGCGTCGAGTTCCCAGTGGCGCTTCGGTCGCTCATACGGCGAGTTGAGGATAGGCCGTTCGAAGAAGGGGTTGCTCATCGTGAGAACCGGACCGAAGGGGACGAGCCGGAGGCAAGGCCCGACTGCCGCGTAGTGGACCCCATCGTAAAGCGCATTGCCCCGAGCGTCCTCCGAATGTATTTCGACTGTGCAGGGGATACTAGCGCGGAGCGAGGCGGTTCAGGTTCATGTAGCGAGATGGGGGGCTCCCTGTGTGGTGGGGTTTGGTCCGGGCAAGAGCTCGCGAGTACCCGCCCGACCTCTGTCTCGATGCTAATCTTGCGAAGCGATGGCTCCCGACCCTTCCACCCTCACCAAACGTGCGTCGATACTGGACCTTGTGGCCAAGGGCCTGGTCCTCGGGGACGGCGCCATGGGGACGATGCTGTACAACCG
>JANMVV010000286.1:0-3411 GCA_031392925.1 Vicinamibacteria bacterium | reverse complement strand
CGAAAGCCGCGGCCAGGTCGCACATCTCGAGCGGAAGCATCTGCAGCTCGTACCAGCCCTGCCAGAGCGCGACCGTGTATTCGGTGAGGTGGCACGCGACGAGCGCAAGGGCGAGGCCGAAGCGGAGACGTTGGCGGGAGTTCTCGTTGCTCCATCGAGCGGCCAGAATGGCGGCCACGCCGCAAACCGCCAGAGCGGCCAGGGTGATGAGGTGGGCGGGGCCGAAGAGAGTGAACTTGGGGGTCATGATGCGCCTCTTTCGCGAGCAGGTGAATCCTAGGTCCCGGGCTTTCCGGCCCTCGGCCCGGGCTGTTACGCTTGACCGGGTGTCCCAATCCGCTGGAAATGGGCCGAATGAGGTCCGTCGGTCGTTTCTGGCCGTACACTGAGGCGATGCGGGCTCTCGCTCGAGCTCGAGCGACAGCGGCTCGAGTTCCGACGGTTCGGGCGGTGGGGGATCGGACTTCTGGCGTTTTCGGGCTAAGCGGCCCCGAGGCTCGAGATGGCGTTCGCCTCGGAGTCGAATGTTTCGAAGATGGTCAGGAGCTTGGCGATGGTCAGGAGATCGTGCACCTTGCGGGTGAGGTCGATCAGGGCGACCCTTCCGCCGCGCTTGTTGATGGCCACGAAACTGCGAACCAGCTCGCTCAGGCCGGCGGAGTCGAGGTAGGGCACCTCGCCCATGTTCAGGATCACCTTCTTTCCGCCCGCTTCCAGGACCGAAGCGATAGCGCCACGAAGTTCCTGGTCGCCGTCCTCGAACATGATGTTGCCTTGGAGGTCGATGATGGTGATGTCGCCGATCCGGCGTTCCACGATATTCATTGAGCCGGGGAATATACCTTCGCGGGTCGGCTCGGGCTGGTTTGTCCAGGGACTTCGAAGGCCGGGGTAACCTCCCCAAATCCCTCCGGACTTCCCTCCCGGTCCGGAAGAATCCAATCGAGGTCATTCCATGAAGATTTCCACCCTGGTCGTCGCCCTTCTCGCCGCGACCGCCATCGACGCGGCCGCGCAGAACGCCGACTCCACCCGGCTCCTCAGGCAGCCCACGGTCAGCGCTTCCCACATCGCGTTCGCGTACGCGAACAACATCTGGACGGTCGAGCGCGCCGGCGGGACGGCCCGGCGCCTGACCAGCTTCCAGGGCCAGACCCTGAATCCGCGCTTTTCGCCCGACGGCAAGTGGATCGCCTTCAGCGCCGAATACGCGGGCAACCTCGACATCTACGTGATCCCCTCCGAGGGCGGCGAGCCGAAGAGACTCACCTGGCACCCGGGCGCCGATACCGCGCAGGGCTGGACGCACGATGGCGCTTCCATCGTCTTCGCCTCGTCGCGCGCGACTTCCGCTCCGAGCGCCGCCCCCCGCTTCTGGACCGTGCCTGCCGCGGGCGGCGTCGAGACGCCGATGGCCCTGCCCCGCGCCTACCAGGGCCGCATCTCCGCCGACGGAACCCGGGTGGCCTATCGAGTGAACAACTCCTGGGACGACGAGCGGCGCAACTACCGCGGCGGCCAGAACCGCCCGATCTGGATCGTCGATCTGAAGACCTGGGATCTCGTAACCCCGCCGTGGACCGACTCGAAAGACATCGAGCCCGCGTGGGTGGGGGATTCCGTTTACTTCCTCTCCGACCGCGATGGCGTTTCGAACGTGTGGTCGTACGACCTCGGTTCGAAGAAGCTCACGCAGGTCACGAAGTTCATCGACTTCGACGTGAAGACCCTCGATGGCCGGGCTGACGCGGTGGTGTTCGAGCAGGCGGGCTACATCCACGAGCTGGATCCGAAGACCGGCCGCGAGCACGTCGTGAACATCAAGGCGGTGGGCGACTTCCCCTGGATGATGCCCAAATGGGATGACGTGACCGCGAGGATCGCGAACATCGCCCTTTCCCCCACGGGCAAGCGCGTGGTGGTGGAGGCGCGCGGCGAGATCTTCACGATACCCGCCGAAAAGGGCGACATCCGCAACATCACGCATTCGGCCGGGGTGGCCGAGCGCGAGCCCGCGTGGTCGCGCGACGGCAAGTGGGTGTCCTACTTCTCCGACCGGTCGGGCGAATACGCCCTGGTCATCGAATCGCAGGACGGCATCACCGCGCCGCGCGAGATTCCGATCAAGAACGCGAAGCACTACTACACGCCGTCCTGGTCGCCGGATTCGAAGAAGATCCTCTTCACCGACACGGACTTCAATG
Organism: Vicinamibacteria bacterium; assembly: GCA_031392925.1. GTDB lineage: Bacteria > Acidobacteriota > Vicinamibacteria > Fen-336 > JAGNNV01 > JAGNNV01. The sequence goes on along the minus strand of JANMVV010000286.1, from coordinate 1,207 downwards.
TGTGGGTGATGGACGTGGCGAGCGGCCAGCCGAAGCTCCTCGGCCACGACCCCTGGGCGGTGCCGTCGCGCACCCTCAACCCAAGCTGGAGCCCCGACTCGAAATGGGTGGCCTACGCCTCGCGCCTCAACACTCTCTATCGCGCCATCTTCATCGCGAACGTGGAGACGGGCGAGAAGAAACAGATCACCGATGGTCTCGCCGACGCGATGTTCCCGGTGTGGGACGCGAACGGGAAGTACCTGTGGTTCCTCGCCTCCACCGATCTCGGTTTGAAGTCGCAGTGGCTCGACATGACCTCGTACGACCACGATGAGACTTTCGGTCTGTACCTTGCGGTGCTCAAGAAGGGGGAATCGAGTCCGCTGCTGCCGGAGAGCGATGAGGACAAGGGCGCGCCCGTGGATGCGCCCAAAGCCGCGGCCTCGCCCTCGCCTGACGCGACTCCCTCTCCGGCGCCTTCGGCCGAGAGAGCGAACGGGCCGGTGAGCGTGGCCATCGACTTCGACGGCCTGCAGCAGCGCATTCTCTCGGTCGCCGGCGTGCCCGAGCATCAGTACTCGGCCCTGAAGGCCGGCCTCACGGGAACCGTCTACTACCTGCAGGCTCCCGACGCGGGCAGCGGCGCGCGCGGGAGCACGCTGCACCGCTACAGGCTCTCCGATCGGAAGACCGCGGTGTTCGTCACCGGCGTTGCCGAGTACGATGTGAGCGCCGACGGCAAGAAGCTTCTTTACCGCACGCCCGCTCCGGGAGGCGGGCCCGGCGCTCCGCCCGCTATGGGCGCCGCCGAGAGCCGTCCGTCCCTGTTCCTCGTCGAAGCCGACAAGGCACCTCCCACCGCGGGCCAGGGCAAGCTCGACGTCACCCTGCGAATGAACGTCGACCCGAAGGCGGAGTTCACCCAGATGTTCAACGAGGGCTGGCGCAATCAGCGCGACTACCTCTATGTCCCGAACCTCCACGGCGCCGACTGGCCGAAGGTGAAACAGATGTACGCGGCCCTGCTTCCCTATGCGATGCATCGCGCCGACCTCACCTACCTCATCGACATGATGGGCTCCGAGATCGCGATCGGACACTCTTACGTCCGCGGCGGCGCGCTTCCGGAGATCCCGCCTTCCCCGGGCGGCCTTCTCGGCGCGGACTTCGCGATCGAGAACAATCGCTATCGGATCACGCGGATCTACGACAACGAGAGCTGGAA
>JANMVV010000242.1:0-32572 GCA_031392925.1 Vicinamibacteria bacterium | reverse complement strand
AACATCCAGATGGCCGACCTCGACGTGGGCATCCTCTTCATCTTCGCCATCACCGCCCTGGGCGTGTATTCAATCGTCTTCGCCGGCTACGCGTCGAACAACAAATACGCGCTCATCGGCGGCCTGCGCAGTTCGGCGCAGATGTTCTCCTATGAGCTGGCGCTCGGGATGTCCTGGGTGTCGGTCATCATGGCCGCGGGGTCATTCCGCCTGGCCGACATCGTGGCCACCGCGGAGCGCATGAACGTGTGGGTGTGGTTCGCCATGCAGTTCCCGGCCTTCGTCATCTACATGATCGCGGCTTGCGCGGAAGTAAACCGGACGCCCTTCGACCTTCCGGAAGGTGAGACCGAACTCGTGGCCGGCTTCCACCTCGAGTATTCCTCGATGAAGTTCGCGCTTCTCCAGATGGCCGAATACATCAACATGATCACGGTGTGCGCGCTCGCCTCGAACATGTTCCTGGGCGGCTGGCTCTCGCCGCTTCCCGGGATCCTTCCCAACTCGCCGCTCTGGTTCTTCGCGAAGATGCTCTTCCTGCTCTTCGTCTTCATCTGGGTGCGCGCCACCGTTCCGAGATTCCGCTATGACCAGCTCATGGACTTCGGCTGGAAGCGCCTCATCCCCGCGGCCGCGATCTGGGTGGTTCTCTTCTCGGGCATGACCGCGTTCTTCGGGGAGAAGAAGACGCCGCCCGCCACCGTGGCCGTCGCCATCGTTCCGGCGGCCGGGCAGGTGTCGCGATGATTCTCGACGTCATCCTCTTCTACGGCGCCGCCATCGTGGCCATTGCGTCGGGCCTGTTCGTGATCGCCCAGCGCAACCCCATCAACAGCGCCTTCTCCCTGATCATCACCATGTGCTCGCTGGCCGTGATGTTCGCCATGCTCGGTTCCGGCTTCATCGCCGTCCTGCAGGTGGTGGTCTACGCGGGCGCGATCATGGTCCTGTTCCTCTTCGTGATCATGCTCCTGAACGCGAAACAGGAAGAGGGTGAGCGGGCGGGCGGCATCGGCCGGGCCGGCATCGGCCTCGGCATCATTCTCGCGCTGCAGTCCGTCATGGTGGTCTGGAAGGGCTCGCTGGGCCTGCCCACGAATCACCAGGAGACCGCCTCCGCGGATGTGGCGCGCGGCCTGTTCTCGGATCCAAGGTTCCTGTATCCGTTCGAGGCGACCTCCATCCTGATCCTCGCAGCCATGGTGGGGGCGATCGTGGTGGCCCGGAAAGAGAAGGGGAAATGATGGCCTTCTTCGAGACCGCCCACGCGGGCTTCGTCCAGGTCGCCCTGGCGGTGAGCGCGTTTCTGTTCGTCATCGGGGCGGTGGGCGTCTTCGTGCGGCGCAATGTCATCACCGTGATGATGTGCATCGAGCTGATGCTCAATGCCGTGAACCTGGCTTTCATCGCCTTCTCCCGCGCTCACGGCACCATCGACGGCCAGATCCTGGTGTTTTTCGTGTTCACGGTGGCCGCCGCGGAAGCCGCGGTGGGCCTCGCCATCGTGATCGCGCTCCAGCGCAACCGCGAAGATCTCGACGTGGACAGCTTCAATCTGTTGAAGGGTTAAGCGAAGAACCATGTTTGCTCCCGATCGAATCGTGCTGTGGGCGCCCTGGATGGTGGCCTTCATGCCCCTGTTCGGCTTCATCGTCCTCGCCTTTCTGGGCGGGCTCGCGAAGAAGCAGGGCAAGCAGCAGGGGATGATGGTCATCGCCACCGCGTGCACGTTCGCGTCGTTCTTCCTGACTCTGCTGACCGCGCGCAGCCTTCTGGCCCTGCCCGCGGGGGCTCACGCGCTCCACTTCGTCCAGCCGACCCTGCCCCTCAACTGGATCGACGTGGCCGGTTTCACCATCCCGATGACCCTGCTCATCGATCCTCTCTCGGTGACCCTCATGCTGGTTATCACCGGCATCGGTTCGCTGATCCACCTCTATTCGATCGGCTACATGTCCCACGACGAGGAGCGGGTTCGGTACTTCTCGTACCTGAACCTCTTCACGTTCTTCATGCTCGTCCTCGTCACCGGCGCTTCGCTGGCTCTCATGTTCGTGGGCTGGGAGGGTGTCGGCCTTTGCTCGTACCTGCTGATCGGTTTCTGGTTCAAGAAGAAGAGCGCGTCCGACGCCGGCAAGAAGGCTTTCATCGTCAACCGAGTGGGGGATGCCGGCCTGATCATCGGCATGGCCCTTGCCGCCGCGAACCTCGGCACCCTGAGCCTCATGGACATCTCCACCGGAGTCGCAACCATGCAGAAGGAGGAGTTCGGGGTCTTCGGACCTCTGACCCTGATCGCCATTGCGCTGTTCATCGGCGCCTGCGGCAAGAGCGCTCAGATTCCGCTCCACGTCTGGCTGCCCGACGCGATGGAGGGTCCGACTCCGGTTTCCGCGCTCATCCACGCGGCCACGATGGTGACGGCCGGCGTGTACATGGTGGCTCGCCTCGGTGCGGTTTACCAGCTCTCCGAGACGGCGATGTGGGTGGTGGCGGCGATCGGGGCGGTCACCGCCTTCGTCGCGGCGACCATCGCGATCGTCCAGAACGACATCAAGAAGGTTCTCGCCTACTCGACGGTCTCGCAGCTTGGGTACATGTTCCTGGCCTGCGGCGTCGGCGCCTACGGCGTGGCGGTGTTCCACCTGGTCACCCACGCCTTCTTCAAGGCGCTGATGTTCCTGGGCTCCGGATCGGTGATCCACGGTCTGTCCGGTGAACAGGACATGCGCCAGATGGGTGGATTGAGGACGCGGATGCCCTGGACTTTCTGGACGTTCACCGCGGGCTGGCTGGCCATCATCGGTTTCCCGGGTCTGTCCGGCTACTTCAGCAAGGAAGAGATCCTGATGGCGGCGTTCGGCCACAACAAGTTCCTCTTCGGCATGGCCCTGTTCACCGCCGGCCTCACCGCGTTCTACATGTCGCGCCTGTACTTCATGACCTTCCTCGGTGAGTATCGCGGCGGTCTCGAGAAGAAGCACGACGACCACTCTGCTCCGGGCGCGCAGGCCGCGCACGGCGCGAAGCACCAGGCCGATGACCACGACATAGGCCATGGCCACGGTGGAATCCACGAATCGCCGGCGGTGATGCTGATTCCTCTCTTCCTTCTGGCCGTCGGTGCGATCCTGGCGGGCTACATCCACGTTCCCCAGTTCGTTGAACCCGCGATCCGCGTCGAGGAAGCGCTTGAACACATCGCCTGGATGCCGGTCGTGGCCTTCATCGTCGCCTTCGCTGGATTCTGGCTGGCTTACCTGATGTATGCGGGCCCGATGCGCGAGATGCCGGCGAAGGTCGCCGCGAAGTACGCGGGGATCAAGGACCTCCTCGACGCCAAGTGGGGCTTCGACGACGCGTACGACTCGTTTGTCCGCAACGGATACAACGGGGTGGTCGACATCTCCGAGCGGGTGCTCTGGAAGAAGGTCGACGCGGGCTGGATCGACGGGGTCGTGAACGGCCTCGCCCAGCTGACCAACGACTTCTCCCAGGGCGGCAAGCTCCTGCAAAGCGGCCTGGTCCGCGGTTCCGCCCTCTCCATCCTCGCGGGCGCGGTGGCTCTGCTCAGCGCCATCCTCTGGGCGAACAGCTAGGAACCGGAACGAAGCTCATGGGTCTCCTTTCCCTCCTGATTCTGGCGCCGCTCGCGGGGGCCCTCGTTCTCGTCCTCGGACGCGGGATGTCGAACGAGAGCATCAAGCGTTTCTCGCTGGCGTTGACCCTGGCCCTGTTCGGCGCGTCTCTCCTCCTGCTGCTTCAGCTTTCTGGTTTCGAGTCGAGCGCCGATTACCGCTTCGAGGAAAGGATCAGCTGGCTCCCGCAGTGGGGGATCAGCTATCACCTCGGCATCGACGGCCTGAGCCTGTGGCTCATCATCCTCTCCACGCTCCTCACTCCGATTTCGCTTCTCGGCTCCTGGACGTCGATCGAGGAGCGGGTGCGCGAGTTCAACATCTTCATTCTGGTCCTCGAATCGGCCATGATCGGCGTCTTCTGCGCCCTCGATCTCTTCCTCTTCTATGTCTTCTGGGAAGCGATGCTGATCCCCATGTACTTCCTCATCGGCATCTTCGGGCACGGCCGGCGGATCTATGCGGCGGTGAAGTTCTTCCTGTACACCATGGCGGGCAGCGCGCTCATGCTGGTGGCGTTCCTGGTCCTCTATCGCGAGACGGGTTCGAGCGGTTTCGATCTGCCCGCGCTGGTTCGCACGTCTGTCAATCCGAGCCTCCAGATGTGGTTGTTCCTGGCCTTCGCCCTGGCCTTCGCGATCAAGGTCCCGATGTTCCCGTTCCATACGTGGTTGCCGGACGCGCACGTGGAAGCGCCCACCGCCGGGTCGGTCATCCTGGCGGGCGTCATGCTGAAGATGGGGGGATACGGCTTCCTCCGCCTCGCCATCCCGCTCTTTCCAGTGGCCGCGCAGAAGGCCGCCTGGGCCATCGCGTTCCTGGGCGCCATCGGCGTGGTCTACGGGGCGCTGGTCTCCCTGGTTCAGCCCGACCTCAAGAAGCTCGTCGCCTACTCTTCGGTGTCCCACCTCGGGTTCGTGATGCTGGGCATCGCCGCCTTCTCGCCCATGTCCGTGGTGGGCGCCAGCTACCAGATGCTGAACCACGGCGTTTCCACCGGCGCCCTCTTCCTCATGGTCGGCATGCTCTACGAGCGCCGGCACACCCGGCTGATCTCCGAGTTCGGCGGCCTGAAGAGCGTCATGCCCCGATTCGCCGCGGTGTTCCTTCTGGTCTGCCTCTCGTCCATCGCGGTGCCGGGCTTCAACGGCTTCATCGGCGAATTCCTGATCCTGGTCGGCTCCTTCACGTTCTCGCCGGGCCTGGTGATCTTCTCGACCCTCGGCGTCATCCTCTCCGCCGCCTACATTCTGTGGATGGTACAGCGGGTGATGTACGGGGAAGTGACGAACGAGAAGAACGCCAACCTTCCCGACCTGAATCCGCGTGAATGGGCAACCCTGCTGCCGCTCGTGTTTCTGACCCTGTTCATGGGCGTATTCAGCTCGCTCTTCACGCCCAGCATCGAAAAGCCGGTCATGAAGATCATCCAGGACGCCCGCGCCCGGTCGCTGCCGATGAACGACCGGATCCGGGTCATTCCCACGCGTTCGAGGGAAGCGCCCTCGGTCAACAATAAGAAGGCGCAGCCGTGAACGTCGACCTCCTGCCCGTTCTGCCCGCGATCCTGGTCGCGCTGACCGGGATCCTGGTCCTCCTTGCCGGGGCCTTCGTGCAGAGCGGCCTTGCCGCCTGCCGGAACCTGGCCACCGCCGGCCTCGGCGCGGCGCTCCTCTTCATCCTGCTGGCGCCCCCGACAGGCGCAATGGGCGGCACCATCCTCGGCGGCGCCTACAGCGCGTTCGTGGAGATCTCGATCCTGGTGGTCGCTGTCCTCGCGGTCTGTCTGGCCGCCGCCCGTCTCGATGACGATCAGGTTCGCCCGCACGAGTTCTTCGCCCTGATGCTCTTCTCGGTGGTAGGCATGCTCGGTCTCGCCACCGCGGGGGAGGCGATTTCCCTCTTCGTGGCCCTCGAGATCATGTCGGTGGCGCTTTACGCGCTGTGCGCGATGCCTCGCACCGGTCCGCAGCGGCAGGAAGCCGCGATCAAGTACTTCATCACCGGCGCCTTCTCGTCGGCGTTCCTGCTCTTCGGCATCGCTCTTCTGTACGGCGCCTCCGGCAGCACCACCCTTTCGGTGATGGCTCGCAGCGTCTCCGGGGGAGGCCTGCTCGCGCTGATGGGAGCCGCCTTCTTCTTTGTGGGATTCCTTTTCAAGGTGGGTGCTGCGCCCTTCCACATGTGGTCGCCCGATGTCTATCAAGGCGCCACCACGCCGGTAACCGCATTCATGGCCGCCGCGGTGAAGATCGCGGCCTTCGGCGCGCTCGGTCGCGTGGTCGCGGTTGCCATTGGCGGGCTGAGCGGCTCCTGGGCTCCGGGAGTGGCGCTGGTCGCCGGCTTCACCATGGTCATCGGTAACCTGGGCGCGCTCGCCCAGACCGATCTCAAGCGCCTGCTCGCGTTCTCATCGGTAGCCCACGCAGGCTACATGCTCAGCGGTATCGTGGGCATGGCCGTCGGTTCGCAGGGGGAACAGGCGAAAAGTCTCGAAGCGGTTCTCTTCTACGTCGCCACTTACGCGATCACGAACCTCGGAGCGTTCGGCATCCTGATCGCGATCCGGCGGAGCGGCAAGGAGCCGAGCCTCACCACCGACGTCACTGGTCTCTCGCGGCGGAATCCCGTGCTGGCCGCGATGCTGACCGTCCTCCTCATTTCCCTCACCGGCGTGCCCGTCTCGGTGGGCTTCGTCGGCAAGTTCCACCTCTTCAAGGCCGCGGTGACCGCGGGCTACTCGGGGCTGGCCGCGGTGGGCGTGTTGATGAGCGTGGTGTCCGCGTTCTACTATCTGCGACTCGTGGTCCTCATGTACATGGAGGAGCCGGAGGAAGGCATCGAGTTCGAGACCGACGCGGGCTGGTCGCCGATGATCGTGGCGTTCGCGGCGGCTCTGACCTTTGGCCTCGGTGTCGCACCGGGACCCTTGATGGCGCTCGCAAAGGCCGCCGCGGCATCCCTGTTCTAGGCGAAGGACGGCCGACAAGCCTCCTGCGATCACCCCGTCATGAAGGTTCGCGTGCGCGTTCACACCGGCGCCCGGGTTTCGAAGACGGAGCAACGCGGCGAAGAACTCCACGTCTGGGTGAACGCGCCCCCAGTCGACGGAAAGGCAAACGCTGCGGTCATCGAAGTGCTCGCCGAGATTCACAATATTCCCAGGTCGGCGGTTCGTCTCTCCTCCGGTCAGACTTCCAGAAACAAGGTTTTCGAACTGCAAGGGCTCTAGAGGAAACTGAGACCGAGACTTAAGCATTCCTGCTCCGTCCCTCATGGCCCACCGCTCGTCCAAAGGCCAGGGAAATGAAGAGGATCCGAGTCCATCGCGTACAATTCTCGTCTTGCCAACCCCCTCAAGTCACCGTGTTTGAACGATATACAGAGCGCGCCCGCAGGGTGATCTTCTTCGCCCGCTACGAAGCCTCGCAGCTCGGCGCCCATTCCATTCAAACCGAGCATGTGCTCCTCGGCCTCATCCGCGAAGGGAAGGGTCTGACCCAGCGGCTGCTCAACCGCGGGAGCGTAAAAATGGAAGAGGTGAGACGTCAGGTCGAGGGGCGGTGCCGGTACGGCGACCAGGTCTCGACTACGGTGGAGATGCCGCTTTCGCCCGAGGTGAAACGCGTGCTGGCCCTGGCCCAGGACGAGGCCGAGCAGCTGGGTCATTCCTACACGGGCACCGAGCACCTCCTCCTCGGTCTTCTCCGCGAAGACACCGCGACGGCGGCCGAGGTCCTGCGCGAGAACGGTCTCACTCTGCCGTTTCTGCGCGAAGAGATCGTCCGGCTGCTGGCCGAGAAGACCCAGCCGCAGGCCCGGGCCAAGGAGACGCCCCTGCTCGCCGAGTACTGCCGCGACCTCACCGATCTTGCGGTGCGCGGGAAGCTCGATCCGGTCATCGGCCGCCGCGACGAAATCGAGCGCGTCATCGAGATTCTCGGCCGGAGACAGCGCAACAACCCGGTGCTTATCGGCGAACCCGGGGTGGGGAAGACGGCACTCGTCGAAGCCCTCGCTTCGCTCATCGTGCAGGGCGAAGCTCCGAAACCCCTTCTCGATAAGCGCGTGCTCGCGCTCGACCTCGCGCTGCTCGTGGCCGGCACCAAGTACCGCGGCCAGTTCGAAGAGCGTCTCAAGAACCTGCTGAAGGAGCTTTCCGAGAACCCCAATGTGATCCTGTTCATGGACGAGCTGCACACTCTGGTGGGCGCGGGTTCGGCGGAAGGAAGCCTCGACGCGGCCAACATCCTCAAACCCGCGCTTTCGCGCGGCGAGCTTCAGTGCATCGGCGCCACCACGCCGGTGGAGTTCCGCAAGCATATCGAGAAGGATCGGGCGCTCTCCCGGCGCTTCCAGATGGTGACCCTCAAGCCCCCCACGGAAGAAGAGTCGGTGGAGATCCTGAGGGGCCTCAAGTCGCGCTATGAGCGCTTCCACGGCGTGCAGTACAAGGACGAGGCCCTGGAGGCCGCGGTCGCCCTGTCCTCGCGTTACATGCCCGATCGGTGTCTCCCCGACAAGGCCATCGACGTGCTCGACGAGGCGGGGAGCCGGGTGAAGCTCCGCTTTCTGAAGCGCTCCGAGGACGCGGTTCCGGAGGTGGATGTGGCGCCCCTGACCCTGTCCCTGCTGCCCGGGCGGACCGAGCCCCTCTTCGTCTTCCGGGACGATATCGACGCGGTGGTGGCGCGCGCGACCGGGATCCCGGTGATGTCGATCCGCGAGGACGAGTCGAACCGGCTCTTGCGCATCGAGGAAGAGATCCACAAGCGAGTGGTGTCCCAGGACCGCGCGATCTCCGCCCTCGCCCGCGCCATCCGCCGTACCCGGGCCGGACTGCGTGATTCGAAGCGGCCGGTGGGCTCGTTCCTGTTTCTCGGCCCGACCGGGGTGGGCAAGACCGAGGTGGCCCGCGGTCTCGCCGAGCTCCTCTTCGGCTCGGAGCGCCACCTGATCCGCGTGGACATGTCCGAGTACATGGAGAAGCATGCGGTGTCGCGGCTCATCGGTTCGCCGCCCGGCTACGTGGGCTACGAGGACGGAGGCCAGCTCACCGAACGCGTCCGCCGCAACCCCTACTGCGTGATCCTGCTCGATGAGATCGAGAAGGCGCATCCCGACATCTTCAATGTCCTCCTGCAGGTCTTCGACGACGGCCGGCTCACCGACTCTTTCGGGAATCTGGTCGATTTCAAGAACGCCATCGTGATCATGACCTCGAATCTCGGGTCCCGTGCCATCGAGAAGCGGGGCCGCATGGGCTTTGCCCAGGACGCCGCCCAGACTGACCTCGCCACCAACGACGCGGTGATGGCGGAGGTGAAACACACCTTCAACCCCGAGTTCATCAACCGGATTGATGAGATCATTCTCTTTGATGCGCTTTCAGACGCCGACCTCGGCCGGATCACCCGGAATCTGGTTGGGCACCTCTCCGAAAATCTCCGCTCCAAGGGACTTTCCATCTCCATCCGCGATGATGGCATCGAATGGCTCCTCCGCAAGACCCTCAAAGACCGCTCCTACGGGGCGCGCCCCCTTCGGCGAGCCATCGAAAGGCACATCGAGGACTCGCTCTCTGAAGCGTTCCTGCGCGGTGTCCTGACCCCCGACGCTCCCATCGAGGTGGGCGTCCACGAAGGCGCTCTCTGGTACTGGCAAAACGAAAACCGAGGCCGACTGTCCGCATGAAATTTATCCGTCTAGCACTCGCACTCGGCGTCTGTCTGGTCCTATCCGTGAGCGCCCCGGCTCGCGCGAAGGCCCAGGACGCCCCCGCAGGTCAGGCCTCGGCGCGGCCGGTGATCGTCGAGCGCGTGGAGGTTCGCGGGAACCAGTACCTTCCCAAGGACACGATCCTGTACTACGTCTCCACCAAGGTCGGAAGCGTCTACAACGAGGAGGTGATCAAGGCTGACTTCCGGAGACTGTGGGACGCAGGGTTCCTCGAGAACATGAGCGTCGAGGAGAACGACGCCCCCTCGGGAAACAAGGTCCTGATCTTCACGGTCAGCGAGCGCAAACGGGTTCAGGTCGTCGACTTCCGCGGCAGCAAGGCCCTCACCAAGACCGTGATCGAGGACAAGCTCAAGGAGAAGGAAGCGACCCTCAAGCTCGACACCTTCTACGACCCGAGCAAGGCCCGCCGCGCCGAGGATGTGATCCGTGACCTGCTGAAGGAAAAGGGCCGGCTCTTCGGCACGGTCAAGCACGAGGCGAAGACCATCGGCGGCAGCGGCGAGCAGGTCACCTTCACCATCGACGACGGACCGAAGACCAAGATCAAGGCCATCACCTTCGCGAACAACAACGTCTTCTCCGACGGCCGTCTGCGCGGCAAAATGAAGAAGCTGAAGCAGACCGGCTTCTGGAATCTCTCTTGGGTCTCGGGCAAGGCTACCTACAACGAGGAGAAGTGGGGCGAAGATCAGGAACTCCTTCGCGACCACTACCTGAACAACGGCTACGTCACCGCCAGCATCGGCGAGCCGAGGATCTCGTACGTGGACGGCACGTCCGGGCTCTTCAAGAAGACGCCGATCAAATGGATGATGATCGACATCCCGGTCAGCGAGGGGGATGTCTATCACGTGGGGAAGGTGAACTTCGAGGGCTTGAAGCTCTTCAAGCCCGAAGCCGTGCTCCCCATCTTCAAGCTCGGGGATGGCGAGGTCTACTCCGAGAAGAAGCTGAAGAAGGGCTTTGAGAAACTCCGCGATGCCTACGGCGCCCAGGGCTATTTCCAGTACACCGGTTTCACCAAGCGCACCCCGGACCGCGAGAAGAGGGTCGTCGATCTCACCCTCGCGATCCAGGAGGACAAGCAGTACTTCGTCGGGAAGATCAATTTCGCCGGAAACGATTCGACCCGGGACAAGGTCATCCGCCGCGAGGTCTACCTGACCGAAGGCGACGTGTTCAACACCGAGTTGCTGAAGCTCTCGATCCGTCGCATCAACCAGCTCGGCTACTTCAAGCCTATCGAGAAGGCGCCGGAGCTCGGGCCGTCGGAGCTCGCCGACAACAAGATCGACGTGAAGCTCCGGGTCGAGGAGCAGAACCGTAACCAGTTCACGTTCGGCGGCGGTGTCTCGGGGCTTGAAGGAAGATTCCTGAACGCCTCGTTCCAGACCTCCAACTTCCTCGGGCAGGGCGAGACCTTCCAGATCTCCGCCCAGACCGGCAAGCGCACCAAGAACTACCAGTTCGCGGTCAGTGAGCCCTACCTCTTCGACCGGCCCATCACCGCGGGCATCGACCTCTACAAACGCAAGATCATCTACCAGACCTACGCCTCCGCGAACGTGTTCGGCTATCAGGACGACCGCACGGGCATTTCCTTCACCACCGGTCTGCCGATGAGCCGGTTCTCACGGCTGTTCCTGAACTACGCCTATGAGGTCGTGGACATCTCGCCGACGACACTCGATCCCAACGATCCGTTGAACTTCTCGACTCCGACCATTTCCGATTCCTTCCTGATCGAGGACTATGGAAGGCGCCGGGAGAGCCGCCTGTCTCCCTCGCTCGTCTACAACACCGTCGACAGCCCCTTCACCCCGCGGCGGGGAATGAAGCTGTCCGCCTCGGGACAGATCACGGGCGGACCGCTGGGCGGAACCCTCAACTACCTGAGGCCCGACCTCGAGGGCATCATCTACATCCCCCATACGAAGAAAACGTCCCTGGGGCTGCGCGCGCAATTCGGCATGATTGCGCCCTATGCCTCCACCGCGGTCATCGACCCGGTGACCGGAAGGTCGAGCCTGCCTTTCTATCTCCGCTTCTACATGGGTGGCGAGCAGCAGATCCGCGGCTACAATATCCGCGCGGTCGGGCCCCGGGAGCCCTCGAGCCGGGCCCTCGTGGGCGGGGACAAGTTCGCCCTCTTCAACGCCGAGTATTACGTTGACGTCTTCGGCCCTGTCCGTTTCCTCCTGTTCTTCGATGCCGGCCAGGCGTTCCTGAAGGGCGACCCCATGCGGTTCAGGAGCGCGGTGGTCTCCACCGGAGCGGAGCTTCGGTTTATCATGCCGGTGTTGAACGTCCCGTTCCGGTTGATCTACGCGATCAATCCCAACGCCGACCCTCTCTTCGCGGAGAAGCGGACCTTCCGGTTCGCGGTCGGCACCACTTTCTAAGGAGAACTGATGAAGAAGTCGTTTTCGTTTATTGGCCCGCTCGCCCTGATTCTGACCACGGGCACCGCGTTCGCCCAGACCACCGGCCCCACCGGCAAGCCCATCAAGATGGGGGTCGTCGACATGCAGCGGATCTCGCAGGAGAGCCTGCTGGGCAAGAGCTACGCCACCAAGATGGACCAGCTCGAGAGCGAGATCCGGTCGGAGCTCACCAAGCGCCAGAACCAGATCGCCCAGATCGATGCCTCGATCAAGGCCCTTCAGGACGAGCTGCAGAAGCAGAGCGCCATTCTCTCCGCCGATGCGGTGGAGAAGAAGCAGCAGGAGATCGTGAAGAAGAACCGCGATCGCCAGGCCCTCGCCGAGGACTCCCAGGCCGACATCCAGCGGATGCAGCAGGCGGCTCAGGCGAAGGCTCAGGAGTTCCAGGTGGAATTCAACACGAAGATCCAGCCGATCCTCCAGGTTGTGGGCAAGGAGAAGGGCCTCGACTTCATTCTCGATCGCGCGACCATCGTGCTTGTCAACACCGAGCTCGACATCACGCGCGACGTCATCGTGAAGGCGGACGACACCGAGAAGGCGGCACGACCGGCGGCTCCCGCCCCAAAGCCGGCGGAGACCAAGCCCACGGCAGCTCCGGCTCCAAAGCCGGCTGAGACCAAACCCTCGGCAGCTCCGGCCGCGCCGGGTGCGGCGGCTCCCACGGTGCCCGCTCCAGCGGCCCCGCCAGCTCCGAAGCCGACTCCGACTCCCTTTCTGTAAGTTCGTTCCCTGATCCGGGCACGGGCGGCTCGGCCTTCGGGAGCCGCCCGGCTCGGGTCGACCCGCTCCGGAGAACCTGGGGCGATCCAGGAGACGGTCCTTTGGAATCACAAACTCAGGAGATTGCCGGCCTTCTTTCCGAGATGGAAGTGGGCGGTCTCGCGCGGCGGCTGCCCACCCGGTACCCGTTCGTCCTGGTGGACCGGATCACTCACTTCGATCCGCTAACCGGCCTCAAGGCGCTCAAGACCGTCACGGGCGCAGAGGAGTTCTTTGAGGGCCATTTCCCCGGCGCCCCGGTGATGCCGGGAGTCCTCCTTATGGAAAGCCTCTCCCAGGCCGCGGGGATCTGGCTCCTTCAGTCCACCGACCCCACCCGCACCGAGGTGCTCGTCGTCGGCATTGACAACGCGAAGTTTCGGAAGCCGGTGACCCCGGGCGACCGCCTCGACCTCGAGATCTCCCTCATCCACCGGCGGGGAAACCTGTTCCGGATCAAGGGCGAAATCAAGGTGGCGGACCAGCGGGTGGCCGAGGCGAGGCTGCTGCTCTCGGTGTCGCACCTCCGGCCCCCGGAGGTTCACGAGACCGCGATCGTCGCCGAGGGCGCGAAACTGGGCCCCGGGGTCAAGGTGGGCCCCTACGCGGTCATCGGAGCGGACGTGCATCTAGGGCCGCGCACCATCGTCGACGCTCACGCGCTGATCGACGGAGACACGCGCCTGGGCGAGGGCAATCACGTCTTTCCGTTCGTATCGATCGGCCTCGCGCCCCAGGACATGAAGTTCGGCGGCGAGAAGACGTGCGTCCGGATCGGGGACCGCAACGTGTTTCGCGAGGGTGTCACCGTCCACAAGGGCACCAAGGGCGGTGGTGGGATCACCACCATCGGCTCCGATAACCTGTTCATGGCCCAGGCGCATGTGGCCCACGACTGCCATGTCGGCTCGAACACCATCTTCGCCAACGCCGCGACGCTCGCCGGTCACGTCGAGGTCGCGGACTACGCAACCGTGGGGGCCTTCTCCGCGGTGCACCAGTTCTGTCGCGTCGGCCCCTACGCCTTCCTGGGCGGGTTCACGGTGGCCACCATGGACGTGCTTCCGTACTCGAAGACCGTGGGCAATCGTCCCGCGTGTCTGTTCGGGCCCAACACTCTCGGCCTCAAGCGCCGCGGCTTCGCGCCGGAAGCGGTGGCGGCAATCCGTCGCGCCTATCGAGTCCTGATGCAGAGCGGGTTGCCGGCGACCGAGGCCCTGAAGCAGATCGAGAATGAGACGGGAGTGGGCGATCAGAAGGAAGTGAAGATCCTGATCGAATTCATGCGCACCGCGAAGCGCGGCGTCGTTCTCAAGCGCCGGAAGCGGGTCGCGGACCACGACGAGTGATTGAGCCCGCCTCCGGCCCTGGACCCCTGGGCCTCATCGCCGGGAATGGCCGGTTCCCCTTCCTCGTGGCCGAGGCCGCCCGAAGAGGCGGCCGGCGCGTGGTCCTGATCAAGCTCAAGGAAGAGACGGACGAAGGGCTCGAGGCCCTGGTGGACGAGACCCACGAGGTTTCCCTCGGCCAGCTCGGATCGTGCATCGCCGCGCTCCGGAAGGCCGGCGCCCGTGAAGCGATCATGGCGGGGCAGGTCCGGCACCGGCAGATCTTTGCCGGCATCGTCCCCGACCTGACCCTGATGGGCGTTCTGGCGAGGCTCGCCTTCAAGAATACGGACAGCCTTATCGGCGGAGTGGCCGACGCGCTGGAGCGCGAGGGCATTCGGCTGATGTCCTCCGTGGAGTTGCTTCGCGACCAGCTCGCGGACGAGGGCGCCATGAGCGGCAACAAACCCTCTCCCGACGAGCGGAAGGTCATCGAGTACGGCGTGCGGATCGCCACCGAACTTGGACGCCTCGACCTCGGCCAGACCGTGGTGGTGAAGGATCGCGCGGTGGTGGCGCTTGAGGCCATGGAGGGCACGGACGAGGCGATCGCGCGCGGAGCCCGGATCGCGGGGCCGGGTGTGGTGGTGGTGAAGATGGCGAAGCCGCGCCAGGACATGCGCTTCGATGTTCCGGTGGTGGGCGAGCGTACCCTTCAGTCCCTGCGCGACGCGAAGGCCGCGGTTCTGGCGGTGGAGGCGGGGAAGACGCTTCTGCTCGACAAGCCCGCCTTCCTGGCCTCCGCCAAGGAGATGGGACTGGTCGTGGTGGGCGTGGTCCGGAAACCGGCGGATGGGGCGTCGACATGAGCGGCGGGATCCTGAGAGTGGGTGTGGTGGGCACGGGGGCTCTCGGTTCTCATCACGCGCGGGTGTTCGCGGGCCTTCCCGACGTGAAGCTCGTCTCGGTTTTCGATCTCGATCCCGTCAAGGCTAAGGCCGTGGGGGACCCGTTCGGCGCCGCGGTTGCGAAGAGCCTCGACGAACTCATCGAAGGCGTCGACGCGGCGGTGGTGGCGGTTCCCACCGTGGCCCACGCCGAGGTGGCGATCAGGGTCCTTGGGGCCGGGCGTCACGTCCTGGTGGAGAAGCCCATCACCTCGACCCTCGCGGACGCCGAAGGGCTGGTGGCGCTCGCGGCGGAGAAGGGTGTCGTGCTCCAGGTCGGGCACGTCGAGCGCTTCAACCCCGCGGCGGAGGCCCTGCAGAGAATCGGCGCCGCGCGTTTCGTCGAGGTTCACCGACTGTCCCCGTTCCCGAACCGGAGCCTCGACATCGACGTCATCCTCGACCTGATGATCCACGATCTCGACCTGCTCCTGGCGCTGGACAAGTCGAAGGCGGTTCAGATCGACGCGGTGGGCGTTCCCGTCCTGACCGACCGTGTGGACATCGCGAACGTGCGCATCCGCTTCGAGTCCGGCCTGATCGCGAACCTCACCGCGAGCCGGGTCTCCGCGGAAAAGATCCGGAAGTTCCGGGTCTTCGGTTCGAGGCTCTACGCCTCGTGCGACTTCATCACGCGCCAGGCCCAGATTGCGAAGCTGGTGGTCGGGGCGAGCGGCGCGCCCGAGATCAAGATGGAGGCGATCGGCTCGGGTCCGAGCGATCCGGAAAGCGAACCCCTGCGGCGACAGGCGAAGGCCTTCGTGGGTGCATGCGCGGGCAGGCAAGCGTTGATCGTCTCGGGCGCCCACGGACTTTCGGTCTTAAGGATGGCGAAAGAGATTCTCGACAAAATAAGCGGCATGGGTCCAACCGGCCAGTCCTGAGAACATCGCTGCAGCAATCGTGGCGGTATTCAATTTCAACGAGGTCGATGAGGTCACCGAGATCACGGAAGACCCGCGGCGGCCCATACCGCGCATCGAGGCCCCGCGCCACGACGCCTTCGTTGTCGGGTCGCTCGTCGTTCACGCGTGCGCCCTCGCCCTCCTCTTCCTGATTCAGCCGCACAAGCCCACGCTGCCTGCGGAGGAGGAAAAGCCCAAGGCGCCCCGGGCCTTCTTCCTCCCGCCTCAACTTGCGGCCAAGCCTCCCGCCCCCCGCGTGGTCGCAAAGGCGGTCCCCCAGCCCACGCCCCCTCCGCCGCAGCCAGTCGCGACCCCGCCCCCGCCTCCGAAGTCAGCCAAGATCAGCATCGGCGAGGCCTCGGAGAAGAGGGCGGAAGAGCTTCGACTCGAGCGCGACCGCGATATCGGCCGGAGGGGAACGAAGACGGCGCAGGACCGGACGGTGCCTCAAGAGGCCATCCCTCAATCGGACAAGCGCGCGGGTGAGGGCCGCGGCGAGGACGCCCAGCACAGCGGACTGCCCCTTCCCGCGGGCGGCGCGAATCCGATGTCGCAAGCGAACGACCCCCGGGTGATGGGACCCTCCGGCGGCATCCTGAGCGCGTCCACTCGCAGCGTCGAGCGCGCCTTGCGCGAGCGGAGGGACATGTCGCAGATGGAGATTCCCGGCTACCAGATGGGCCCGTTGTTCTTTGATCCCGAGGGCGCCGATTTCACCCGATGGATCAATCACTTCAAGAGCGAGGTCTATCGTAACTGGATCATCCCGGAACCGGCGCGCCTCGGCGTGCGGGGTCAGGTTGGGATCGAGTTCACCGTCGATCGCGCGGGCAAGATCACGCGAATCGCCATGCTGTCCTTGTCCGGCATGCCCGCGCTCGATCGCGCCGCCTCGAACGCGCTCCAGGGCAGCGATCTTCTCCCGCTCCCCGAAGACTATCCGGCGGGAAGCGTCACCATGCGCGTGACCTTTGTCTACTAGTGGCGGCATGAACGCTGGTCGCCTCGTGCTCGTCGCCGGCCTCATGGCGGCGTTTTTTGCGCCCGGTTGCCGATCGGGCGCGCCCAAGACGAAGCCGAAGGGTCCGAAACCGCCGGTCGCTCCAGCCACACCTGCGCCCACGGCAGCCCCGACGCCGTCGGCCCGTCCGGTTCCCCCGACACCTGATCTCGCCTCATCGCTCGCCCCGCCCACCATCCGCGTCGGCTTCATGGTGGACGTCGCCCGGGTTTCGATCGGCGGCGCGGATTCGGGGATGAGAGTTCTCGTCGGCCCGAAGAGCGCGACCGCCCAGCGGCTGACCTTCGAGCTTGCGAATGCCGCGGCGGGTATTTCGGTGCGATTCCGCGTGCAGGCGGCGAGCCTCACGGATCGGCCGACGGCGCAGCAGGCGGCGAGGAAGATCGCCGACGCCACCGGCCTCAGCGTCGAGCCGGTATGGAACGACTCGACGCGCACCTACCAGGTGAAAGCGGGATTGTTCGCCTCGCGCGAGGACGCGGCGGCTCTCTCTCGCCAGATTGCCGCGCTGGGCTTCCCGGGCGCCTTCGTGAGTACCGAGAATGGTGGAGGGTCTATCCAGGGCCTCGTGCGCATCATCGAGACGGGCGAGGTGGCGCCTTCGGTCATCCTCCAGGCCATCAATCAAGAGGAGAAGCTCGTGGTCGGAACGTCGCCGGTTCGCGGCTACGTGGAGATGCGCCCAGGCACCAGCGGCGTCACCGCGGTGAATGTCCTGAATCTCGAGGATTACCTGCGTGGCGTGGTTCCGAACGAACTCTCGCCCGGCCAGTTCCCGCAGATCGAGGCACTCAAGGCGCAGGCGGTAGCCGCGCGCACCTATGCCCTGCGGAACCTGGGCCAGTTCAAGGATCGCGGCTACGACCTCTGCGCGACGCCCGCGTGCCAGGTGTATCGCGGCTTCGGCACCGAACATCCGCTCTCCGACCAGGCGGTCGCGGAAACCGCCGGCGTGTCCGCGCAGTTTCACGGCGAGCTCATCAACGCGCTGTATACGTCCACCTGCGGAGGGCACACCGAGGACGGCTTCAACATGTTCCCGACCCAGACCCAGGCCTACCTGAAAGGGGTTGAGTGCGTGGCCGAACGCGACCGACTCGCGGTCCTTCGATCGAACGGAAGGATCGCTCAGCTTGGTTCGGAGCCCGGCATTAATCGCGACGTGGCTCTTCTCATCGCCCTCGATGTGGTGGGAAGGACCGCGGAGGACGCGGCCTGGCTCGCCGAAGGCCTCCGCTCGGAGGAGGCCGAGGCCTGGACGCAGCGTCTGCTGCGAGCTCTCGGCCGCCGGGGCTGCAAAACGGGGACGGCATCGGATCTTGGGCGCCGGGGCTCCTTCTTTGTCTATGTCTCCGCGGCACTGTGCTGGAACGAGCGCGCGGATCGGCTGCTCTCCGACCGGGACGTCGAGTTCCTCCGCCAGTCCGAGGATCAAAACGATTTTGCGAGTCCCGAGGAATCGCGGGCCGCGGCCATCCTGATCCAGGAGGACGTGCTCACTCCGTCCTCGAGCGGGAGCCTTTCGCCGCGCGGTCGGATTCAGCGGAGCACGGCCATCGGCATCCTGGCCCGATCGGCGTTGCGGATGGGTCCTCCTTCCCTCGATCGAGCGGAGTTCGCCGGAGGGACCGAGGGCGAGTTCCGGTTCCGGGTGGGCGACGTGGTCCAGACCGTGCGGGTCTCGGACCGTCTTCGCCTCTTTCGCGATCTTTCCGGCACGCCGGTGGCCGCCTCCGAACTGGCGCTCACCCAGGGCGACAAAGTGCGCTACATCGTGAGCGAGGGGCGGCTGGCCTTTCTCGTGGCCGAGCAGAGCCGGATGGGGCCGTCCGCGGACCGCTCCTCCCGCCTCTACCGCTGGGAGGAGAGGCTCACCCCGGCGCAGATCGCCAAGTCGATGGAGCGCTACGGAAATCCGGGCCGCGTCCTCGACCTGCACGTGCGGCGAACCGGGGTATCCGGCCGCGTGATCGAGCTTGCGGTTCAGGGCTCGGAGCGGGAGATTGTGCTCAAAGGGCTCGAGGTGCGCTTCGCCCTGGGGGTTCGCGAGAATCTGTTCGTGATCGATCGAGAGCTCGCGAAGGACGGTTCGGTCCGCCAGTTCGTGTTCACCGGAAAGGGCTGGGGCCACGGAGTGGGCCTGTGTCAGGTGGGAGCTTTCGGCATGGCCCAGGCGGGCTCCACCTACGAGGAAATCCTGAAGCACTACTATTCCGGTATCGAACTGGTGCGCGCCCATTTAGACTCCACCCTGTACCGATGGCCATGAGCACCCACACCGACGCGATTCCCCGGCGCCTCGTGCCTTTCATCACGGCGCAAGGGCTCAAGGGAAACCTGTCCGCGCTTCCGCTGCCGGAGCTGTTGATCCAGCTCCGAAGGACCGGCTCCACCGGCATCCTTTCCGTCGAGAGCGAAGGCACCCGCAAGGCCGTCTACTTCCACAACGGCCGCGTGGTGTTCGCCACCAGCAACTCTCCGAACGACCGGCTCGGCGAAACCCTCCTCCGGCTCGGGAAGATCAGCGTCGAGGAATATGAGCTTTCCCTCCAGCAGATCTCGCACGGACGGCGGCAGGGCAAGGTCCTGATCGAGATGGGAGCGATGGCCCCGCAGGACCTGTGGGAGGGTGTTGAAACCCAGGTGCGCGAGATCGTGTTCAGTCTCTTCGAATGGTCCGCCGGCGAGTTCGTCTTCGAGTCGACGAGCTTGCCCCAGAAGGAAAAGGTCACGGTCTCGTTCGACCCGCTGATCCTCGTTCTCGAGGGCCTCCGGCGTATCGACCCTGAAGGCGCCCTCAAGGGCCGCTATCCCGACCCGGGCCTCATCCTCGAGGGGGTGAAGGAAGCGGACCTGAGCGGCCTCGAGCCCTACGAGAAGCACATCCTCTCCGTGGTCGACGGACAGCGCTCGGTGTCGGAGATCTGCCGGGAGAGCGAGATCGGCGACGGCGAGACCCAAAAGACTCTCTACGCCCTCTTCTGCGGGGGCTTTCTGCGCGTGCGCGGTCGCAAGATCCGGGCGGTGGGAGAGGAGCCCGGGCGCAATGTCTCCGAATCGGCGCTTGCCGCCTACAACTCGATGTACGCCTACATCTATCGGTACCTGCTGCGTGAGACCGGCCCTGAGGCCGACAGCACGCTCCAGAGCGCGGTGAGCGAACTCCACGTCTCCGGCGGCCTCATGCCGGCCTGCCGGGTGACCAAAGGCGGCATCATCGACCCCGGCCCACTGCTGGTCGCCGTCGCGCAGATCCCCGAGTCGGAGCGGTCGCTTCAACTCACGAACACCCTGAACGAACTCCTCTACGCGATGCTCTTCGCGGTGCGCAAGACCATCGGCGCCGATCACGAGGCCAACATCCTGAAGGCGCTCCGCCCCGAACACATGCTCATCGAGGTGTGACCCCTTTGTGAAGGCTCTTCTCTAGCCTTGGCCAGACTTCCAGACGCGCAGATCCGGGGTCTCGGAATCGTGACTCTGCTGCTCGTCCTCCTTGCCGCGTGGCGCCTTTGGAGCCGGAGCTGAGCGCGGCCCGCATCGTCGCGATCGTGGGTCCCACCGCGAGCGGCAAGTCGGAGCTTGCGATGGAGGTGGCGATCCGACTCGACGGCGAGATCGTCTCCTGCGACAGCGTGCAGGTGTATCGCGGTCTCGATATTGGCAGCGGCAAGCCAACCCCCGCCGAGCGGGCGCGCGTGCCCCACCACCTCCTCGACATTCTCGACCTCCACGAGGAGATGAACGCCGCGGTCTTTGCGCAGCACGCGGCCGCGGCGATCGCGGACATCAGCGGCCGGGGGCGCCTGCCGATCGTCACCGGAGGGACAGGTCTGTATCTGACCGCGCTTTTGAAGGGACTGTTCGAGCAGGGGACCGCCGACCCTTCGATGCGCGGCCGGCTCGAGAGCCTGGCCGACCGTCACGGCTCGGAGCGGCTGCACCGCCTTCTCACCGTCAAAGACCCCGACTACGCGAAGAAGACGAAGCCCACGGATCGAGTTCGGATCGTGCGCGCCCTGGAGGTCTGCTTCGCCTTCGGCCGATCCTTCTCCCGCGCGCAACAGGACCGTCGACCCGCGTATTCGGGGGAGACGCTCATCGTCGGCCTCCATCCGAGCCGGGACGAGCTCCGAACCCGGGTGAGCGCGCGGGTGAAAGGGATGCTGGCGCAGGGCCTGATCGAAGAGACGCGGCGCACCCTCGCGCGCGTGCCCGAAGGGAGTCCGATTCCTCGTCCGCTCGGCGCCATCGGCTACCGCGAAACCGTCGCGCGACTCGCCGCGGGGGCTCAAGAGGCTGGGGGAGACGACGATCTTCAGCGTGCTATTGTCACTTCGACGATGCAGTACGCAAAGCGTCAGATGACCTACTTCCGGCACCAGTTCAACGTCGACTGGTTCGCCCAGAGCGGCGCGGCGGGAGAGCGCGTGGCCCGATGGGTCAAAAACGAAGGAATGGGGAAATGATGGGACCGTACAAGCGGGCCGTAGTGGTGGTTTGCGACGGCCTCGGCGTGGGCGCCGCCCCTGACGCGGGCCTCTTCGGCGACACCCACTCGGACACCCTCGGGCACGTCTTGAGCCTCGGGCACGCGAGGATTCCGCATCTCGCGGCCCTCGGTCTGGGAAACCTTCCGCCCACCTCTTCGGCGGCGCGCGAGGCGGCGCCCCGCGCGGGGTACGGGCGGCTGGCGGAGAAGAGTGCGGGAAAGGACACCGCCACCGGTCACTGGGAGATGATGGGCCTGCTCACCGAGAAGGCCTTCAGGCTGTACCCCGATGGGTTTCCCGCTTCGCTGATGGATCGCTTCGCGAAGGAGACCGGCCGGAAGGTGCTGGGAAACAAGGCCGCCTCCGGAACCGAGATCCTCAAGGAACTGGGCGAGCAGCACGTCGCCACCGGGAACCTGATCGTTTACACCTCCGGCGACAGCGTGTTCCAGATCGCCGCGCACGAGAAGGTGGTTCCGCCCGATGAGCTCTATCGCTACTGCCACATCGCGTATGACCTGGCATGTGGCGAGGAGTTTGGGGTGTGCCGGGTGATCGCCCGGCCGTTCGTGGGCGACTCAGCCGCCACCTACAAGCGCACGCCGAATCGGCGGGACTTTCCGGTGCCGCCCTCGGGCAAGACGCTGCTCGACCATCTGGCTGCGGCCTCGTTCCCGGTCTACGGTGTCGGCAAGATCGAGGACATCTTCACCGGACGGGGCATCAAGGAAGCGGTGCACACGGTGTCCGATGACGACGGAGTCAACCAGACCATCTCGGCTCTCGGGCGCTGGCCCGGCGGGCTGGTGTTCACGAACCTCGTCGACTTCGACACACTGTATGGCCACCGGAACGATGTCCAGGGATATGCGCGCAACCTCGAAGCGTTCGACGCGCGGATCCCCGACCTCATGGCCGCCCTGCGCGAGGACGATCTGCTGATCCTCACCGGCGATCACGGGTGCGACCCTTCGGACGAGTCCACCGATCACACCCGCGAATTCGTCCCGCTGATCGTGGCGGGGGAGAAGGTGCGAGCGGGCGCCCTTGGGGACCGCACGTCGTTCTCGGACATCGCCGCAACCCTGGCGGAGAATTTCGATCTCGCCGCGAAGGTCCCGGGAACATCCTTCCTGAAGGCGATCGCTTCATGAACGCGCCCGCGGTGTTCCTGCTCGCGGTCCTGGTCGCTCAGGGCCACAGGGCCGCTCCGGCCGCGCCGAAGGGCGGGCTCAGCCGCGAGTTGTCGGATTCGCTCGGAAAGAAGCTCGAGCGGCTCGAGAAATTCGAGCACGATCCCAAGGCGAAGCGCGAGTCGGTCAGTGTCTCCGAGTCCGAGGTCAACTCCTACGTCCGCTACGCGCTCGCCGAGAAGGTGCCGCGCGGTCTCCGGGACGTCCGGATCGTCCTTCGGGATGGCCGGCTCGAACTTCGCGGCATCGCCAACCTTTCCGAATTTCAGGACCTGAAGCAAAAGGCCGCGGGCGCGACGTCGTTCCTGAGCCTTTTGGGCGGCGATATGCCGGTGGAGATCGTGGTCGACTTCAAAAGCGACCGCGGCTTCGGGCAGTTCGAGGTGGTGAACGCGCAAGTCGGCCCCGTTCCGCTGTCTGCCGCGATATTGGGCGACATCGTGGCCCGAGCCACCGTGGACGCAGCCCGGCCGAATGGATTCGACATCCGCGCGCCTTTCCGCCTTCCCTACGCCGCCAAGCGCATCAAACCGCAGCAGGCCCTCGCCACCGTCGAGTACTAGTCGCTGGCCTCGCGACATGAGCGCACCGCCTCGCGAGTCCCCCAAGCCCGGAACGGCGGCCGCACCCGACCTTGGCCCCGGCACACCCGTCCAGTTCGTGAAGGGTATCGGGCCTGAGCGGGCCAAGGCCCTGCAGGCCGAAGGGATCGCGACGATTCACGATCTGCTGCTGATCCTGCCCAGGCGATACGAGGATCGATCCAACCTCGCGCCCATCAAGACCCTGAAGGCCGGGGCCCGAACCACGGTCTGCGGCCGCATCGTGGCGGTGAGCCTGAAGCGGGCGCGCCGCATGCCCATCTTCGAGGCCATGGTCGAGGACGCGTCGGGCCGGATCAAGTGCGTGTTCTTCGGCCAGGCCTACCTGAAGGACTCGTTCAAGGTGGGCCGGCGGGTCGTCCTGTACGGAGCTCCCGAGTGGGATCGTTACGGCGGGGGACTCACGCTTCACTCTCCCGACTCCGAACTTCTCGACGAGGTCGAGGCCGACGCGGGCGACGGGGAGACCCGAAGCGCAGGGCTCGACGATGCGATCCACATGGGCCGCGTCGTCCCGGTCTACGAGAAGCGGGCGACCCTTCTACCGAAGGTGTGGCGGCGGGTGCTCACGAACCTCGTTCGATCCCTCCCAGCGGCCTATGGCGAACCGGACCTTCTGACCGCGGACCTGCGTGCGGAACTCGGGGTGGTCGGCATCCGCGAGGCCCTCCTTGCCGTCCACGATCCAGCACCCGACGCCGATCTGGTCGCCCTGAACGACGCTCGGTCGAAGGGCCACCTTCGGCTGATCCTCGAAGAGTTCTTCCTCTTCGCGGTCGGGCTCGCGGCCAAGCGCCTCGATCGGCGCCCGGGCGTGGTGCTTCGTGCGAACGACGCGGCTCGAACCGCGGCCAAGCGCGTACTCCCGTTTCCCCTGACCGGGGCGCAGAAACGGGTTCTGAAGGAGATCGCGGCGGATCTCGAGTCCGGCCACGAAATGAGCCGGCTGCTGCAGGGAGACGTGGGTTCCGGAAAGACCATCGTGGCCACTCTCGCGATGCTCCTTCCCGTGGCGAGTGGCAAGCAGGCGGTCCTGGTGGCGCCCACCGAGGTCCTCGCCGACCAGCACTTCCTGACCCTCACCCGGATCCTCGCGCCCGCCGGCGTTCGCGTCACCCGCCTGTCCGGCCGTCTCCGCTCGAAGGAAAGGAAGGAGGCCCTGGAGGACATCGCCTCGGGAGAGGCTCAGATCATCGTGGGCACCCACGCCCTCTTCGAACCGAACGTGCTGTTCAAGTCCCTGGTCCTTGCCATCATCGATGAGCAGCATCGCTTCGGCGTCATTCAGCGCGATGAACTTCGGCGAAAGGGTGAGGGAGTACACACCCTGGTGATGACGGCTACGCCGATCCCGCGAACCCTCGCCCTGTCCTTCCACGGCGATCTGGACACATCGGTGCTCGACGAGAAGCCGCCGGGGCGGATGCCGATCCGCACCTCTCATCGATTCGAATCCCAGCGCGGCCGGATCGTGGAGACGGCGAAGCAACACCTCGCCCAGGGACGGCAGGTCTACGTGGTCTGCCCTCTGGTCGAGGAGTCGGAGAAACTCGCGGATGTCCGCGCGGTGACCCATCTGACCCGCGACTGGGGAGAGTGGCTGCCCGGCACGCGAATCGCGGCGCTTCACGGCCGCCTTCCGCGCGACGAAAAGGGAGCGGTCATGGACTCGTTCGTGCGGGGCGAGACGCAGGTTCTGGTCAGCACCACCGTGATCGAGGTGGGCGTCGATGTCCCGAACGCCGCCCTGATGGTGATCGAGCAGGCGGAACGATTCGGGATCGCCCAGCTTCATCAGCTCCGGGGCCGGGTCGGCCGCGGCCGCCACTCATCGGAATGCCTTCTGGTCACTCGCAACTATCCGGGCGACGAAGCGAAGCAGAGGATCGACGCCATCGTGGCAAGCGAGGATGGCTTCTTCCTGGCCGAGAAGGATCTCGAGATCCGGGGGCCGGGCGAGTTCTTCGGCACCCGGCAATCGGGGCGCGGCCTCTTCCAGGCGGGCGACCCGGTGCGCGACTCGGAGTTGCTCATGAGGGCCCGCGACATCGCCGACGCCTGGTGGAAGACCGCACCCGCCCACCACCATCTGCGAAAGTACGCCCGAAGCGAGCAGTGGACGAGACGCTTCGGCCTTTCACAAGTCGGGTGAGCCGGTAGACTACGACCCGCGTGGCCAAGGCTCTTTCTCCCATCGTCCTCATCCTCGGCCAGGACTCGCTGCGCGCCGACCGTGCGCTTGCCGGGGTACTCAAGGAACGGGGCATCGATCCTTCCGAGATCGTGCGGTTGTGGGGGGACGAATCGTCCTTCGGGGACGTGTTCACGGCCGCGACGTCGAGGTCTCTCTTCTCGGATCGGACGGTGGTTGTGGTCCGGCGGGCGGAAAAACTTCGCGGCGGAGGACGGGATCCGGACGAGGACGCCGCCGAGGAGAAGGGAGAACTTCCCGAGCCCGTGGAAGAACCGCGGGAGAAGGGCGACAAGCGCAAAGCCGCGGGTAAGGCCGCGGCCGACCCGGCGAACGACATCCCGGACCTCGACCCATCATCGACTCTGATTTTCGTGGTGCGCAAGACGGATCGCCGTTTCGGGATGTGGAAGAAGATCAGCAAGGTCGCGGAATTGATCGACGCCGACTACCTGAGAGGCAAGGCGCTCAGCATGGCCGCGTTCGCGGAGGCGAAGGCGCTTGGCGTGCGCGTGCCCGATGACCTCCTTAAGGACCTGGTCGAGCAGAGCGGACCGTCGCTCGGGAGAATCGCCAGCGAGCTCGAGAAGATGCTGCTCTATCAGGGACCCGCCGGGCGGGGGGCCGAAGACAGCGTGGCCGTGACCTCGAGTCCTCCGTTGTATCTCCTCGCGGATGCTCTCATGCTGAAGGACAAGCGGAAGAGCCTCGGACTTCTGGATGAGGCCCTGCGGCAGGGAGAAGCGGGCCTCCGGATTCTTGCCACCGTCCACGGCACCGTGCGAAAGCTCGCCCTGTTCCGGGCCCTGCGCGGGTCCGGGGTTTCCACCGCGGACGCGGGAGCGCAGCTCGGAATCTTCCCTTTCAAGGTGGCGGATACGGAGCGCGCCGCGCGTTCGTGGTCCGATGTCGAGATCGGCCGGGCTCTCGCGATCTTCGCGGAGGCGGACCGCCGGTTGAAGCTCTCCGCGCCTGCGGTCCCGGTGCTGACCCACGCACTCGCCAGAGTCGCGAGCGGGGGCCGCGCCTGAGACCCTCGCCGCCCAAGCCTTTCACGTTCCCGCGAGGCCTTGCTTCGCGGAAACGGAATCGGGCCGCCCTACTGGGCGCTGACCGAGTTCAGCTTGCGCGCGAGACGCGACTTGGTGCGGCTGGCGGCGTTGCGGTGGATGGCGCCCTTCTTGGCCGCGCGATCCAGTTCCGAGAAAGTGGGGGCGGCAAGCGTCTTCGCCGCGGCGGCATCGCCCTTTTCCATGGCGGAGCGGAGCTTCTTGACCTGAGTCTTGAGCTGAGCCGTGTTGGCGCGATTGATCGCGCGCTTCTTGCGGGAACGGCGCATTTGCCGGAGTGCGGAGTCGTGATTCGCCACGCTAAAAAACCTCTTCTGACGCTAAACCCAGTGTTTGTGCGGGCAAACCCCCGCCGTTTCGACCTTGTGAGCCGGTGAGTCTACCTGAAAGTCCGGTCAAGCACGAGTCCCGTGTTCGTTCCGATTTTGGGGCGAAGACGGCCTGGCTCTCCCTCGCCACCCTCGTGTCCAGGCTCCTGGGCCTCGTCCGCGAGCAGCTCTTCGCGTTGACCCTTGGAGCCTCGACCCAAAGCGACGCGTTCGTCATCGCCTTCCGGATCCCGAACCTGTTGCGGGATCTCTTCGCCGAGGGCGCCCTCTCCGCCGCGTTCATCCCCGCCTATTCACGGGCCGACACCGAAAGCGCCGATCGGGGCTTCGCGCTCGCCCGACGGCTTTTGACCCTTCTCTTCCTCCTGCTGACCTTCATCTGCGGCCTGGGAATCGTGGCCGCTCCGCTCCTGGTCACCGGCCTCGCCTCCGGGTTCGCATCCGTCGAGGGAAAGAGTGAGCTCGCGACCCGGCTGACCCAGATCATGATGCCGATTCTCCCCTTCGTCTCCTTCGCCGCGGTGGCCATGGGGATGCTGAATTCGCGCGACAAGTTCGGCCTGCCATCTCTCGCCCCGGCCTTGTTCAACGTGGTCAACATAATCATCGCGGTGGCTCTCCATCTCGCGGGCCTGTCCAAGGACGAGGTCGCCTACGGCTGGGCGGTGGGGGCCCTTATGGGAAGCGCCGCCCAGTTCCTGATTCAGTGGCCCGGTCTTCGGCGGGAGGGCTTCAGTTTCCGGCCCGACTTCGATTTCAAGGATCCGCTCCTTCGCGACATCCTCACCACCATGGCGCCCGCGACGATTGCTCTCGCTGCCGTCCAGATCAACATCTTCATCAGCAGCAACTACGCATCGACCCTGCCGTCCGCGGTCACCTGGCTGAACTTCGCCTTCAGACTCCTCTACCTGCCGATGGGTCTGTTCGGAGTGGCCGTGGGCACGATCGCGGGCGCCCGGCTTTCCCGGCTCATTGCCTCGGGGCACGAGGGCGATGCGCATGCGCAGATGGCGCAGGCCCTTCGGCTTCTGCTCTTTCTCACCCTGCCCTCCGCTTTGGGACTCATCTGCGCCGGCGGACCCATCGTAAGGCTGATCTATGAGCACGGGGCCTTTAAGCCTTCGGATACCGCGGCGGTCACGAATGCCCTCGCCTGGATGTCCATGGGCCTCGTGGCCTACGCGTCGACGAAGGTCTTCGTGCCCTACTTCTACGCCGTGAGAAGACCTCGGGTGCCCCTGGTCGCGAGCCTGCTCGCGGTGGGCGCCAACCTGCTCACTCTCGGCCTGCTCTTCGACCGGATGGGCTACCAGGCTGCCGGACTCGGCATGGCCCTCGGGAACCTCGCCAACGGGGGACTGTTGCTCTTCATGTACCGCGGCCCCGAATCGCTGCTGAAGAAGGTCGACCTCCGATTCATCGCTTCCATCGTCATCGCGACCGCTCTCATGTCGGCCGTCGTCCTCCTGTCCATCTCCGCGTTCGGCCCGGGCGCGTCCGGGCTCGCGGCCAAGACCTGGAAAGCGCTGGTTCCGGTCTCGCTCGGGGCCGCGGTCTACGTCTTTCTCGCCCTTCTCTTCCGCGTGCCGGAGGCGACGCGCGTGCTGGGCATGGTCAGGCTGCGTTTCGCGCGATGACGGTCGAGGATGTTCGGGTCACGGACTATCTGAACCACCTGCGCGCCGAGCGCGGTCTGTCGCCGAACACCATCTCCGCCTATCGCTCCGACCTTCAGAAGCTTCAGGCCTGGGCTGCCTCGCGCGAGCAGGCGATCGAGGACATCAGGCCCCGCGACGTCGCCGCGTTTCTCGCGCATCTGAGGGCGCTCGGGCTCTCGGCTCGTTCGGCGGGGCGGGCGGTTCATGCCATCCGGGGCTTTTTCCGGTTCCTGGTGCGTGAGGAGAAGCTCGCCGAGGATCCCATGGAAAACGTGCGGTCGCCCCGGCCGTTCAAGCCCCTTCCTCGTTTCCTGAATCGGGCCCAGGTGGAAGCGCTTCTTCGAGCCCCCGACGTCGCAACCCCCCTCGGCCTCCGGGACAAGGCCATTCTCGAGACCATGTACGCGAGTGGTCTGCGAGCCTCGGAAGTCACGCACCTCAAGACCGAAAACATCGATGCGGACATCGGCCTGCTCCGCATCTTTGGAAAGGGGAGGAAGGAGCGCCTCGTTCCCATTGGATCGAGCGCGCTCGCCGCCATCCTGAAATACGAACAGCAAGGCCGTATGAGACTTCTCAAGAAGAAGAAGACGCGCGAGCTCTTCCTCAATCACGCGGGCGACGGCCTTTCGCGGATGGGCCTGTGGCTGATCGTCAGGCGGCACGCCCTCGCGGTGGGAGTGGCCGGGATTCTGTCTCCGCACGTGCTGCGCCATTCGTTCGCCACCCATCTGCTCGAAAACGGCGCGGATCTTCGTGCGCTGCAGGCCATGCTCGGCCACGCCGACATCTCGACCACGGAGATCTACACCCACGTCACTCGTGAGCGGCTGCGCCAGGTGTTCGACAAGTTCCACCCGCGGGCCTGACCTGGTTTCGGTCGCGACCGGGCAAGAAGGTAAGATTCGCGAGCTCGGTCGGGGGAGTATCCACCCGTCCATCCGGCTAAACGAATTGATCAAAGAGGTTTCATGAACAAGCATCGCCACCTTTTCACGTCCGAATCCGTCACGGAGGGCCATCCCGACAAGATTGCCGACCAGATCTCGGACGCGGTCCTCGACGCGCTTCTCGCCCAGGATCCCCTGAGCCGCGTGGCCTGCGAAACCATGGTGACCACCGGTCTCGCGTTCATCGCCGGCGAAATCACCACCAACGCCTACGCGGACCTCCCGTCCATCGTGCGCGCGACCATCGAGGACGTGGGCTACACCCGGGCGAAGTTCGGCTTCGACCACAAGACTTGCGCGGTGATCAATTCCATCGACAAGCAGTCGCCGGACATCGCCATGGGCGTCGATAGCGGCGGGGCCGGGGACCAGGGCCTGATGTTCGGCTTCGCCTGCACCGAGACCGAAGAGCTGATGCCCCTTCCTATCCAGATGGCGCACAAGCTCACCAAGCGCCTCTCGGTGGCGCGACGCAAGGGCGAGATCGACTATCTCCGCCCGGACGGCAAGAGCCAGGTGACGGTCGAATACGACGGCGGCAAGGTCAAACGCATCGACGCGGTGGTCATCTCGACCCAGCATGACGACCGGGTCAAGACCGAGGCCCTCCGGGACGACGTGCTCAAGAAGATCATCCTCCCGACTCTTCCCGCGACTCTCATCGACGACAAGACCAAGTTCCACATCAACCCGACCGGCCGGTTCGTGGTCGGAGGCCCTCAGGGCGACTGCGGCCTCACCGGCCGAAAGATCATCGTCGACACCTACGGCGGCGCGGCGCCCCACGGAGGCGGCGCCTTTTCGGGCAAGGACCCGACCAAGGTCGACCGTTCGGCCTGCTACATGGCTCGTTACATCGCGAAGAACATCGTGGCCGCCGGCCTCGCGGAGCGCTGCCTCGTTCAGGTCGCTTATGCCATCGGCGTCGCCGACCCCGTTTCGGTCATGTGCGACACCGAGGGCACGGGCAAGGTGGATGAGTTGAAGCTCGTCGACGCGGTGCGTCAGATCTTCAAGCTCACGCCCAAGGGCCTCATCGAGCAGTTGAACCTGCGCCGTCCCATCTACCGGCAGACCGCGGCGTTCGGCCACTTCGGCCGCACCGAGCCAGACTTCACTTGGGAGCGGACCGACAAGGCCGAGGAACTGAAGGGACTGCTCAAGTAGCTGCCGTGAAGGCGCGTCGCGGTCGAGTCGCATGGGCGGCGCGACTGGCCGCGGCCCTCGGAGCCGCGATCTGGCTCCGCGCGCTTTTTTCCGGACCGGCGCCCCTGGTGGGCGGCCAGGAGACTCTCGGCCCTCGTTACCGCGCGTCGGGGGTGGTCCATATTCACACTAATCTCTCCGATGGACGGGGAACGCCGGCCGAGGTGGTCGCGGCCGGACGCCGGGCGGGCGCCGAGTTCATCGTCATCACCGACCACAACCGGGTTGACCCGGGGATCTTCGATCATCTGAGCCGCGCCCAAGGCGATCCCCTGGTGATCGTGGGGTCGGAAGTGTCGACCGAGGCGGGCCACATCCTCGCCATCGGCATAAGGCCCCCGGGCTTTCGCTTCTCGGGCACGTTGGCCGAGGTTCTCGACGACATCCGGTATCTGGGCGGCTGCGCGTTCGCTGCGCATCCCACATCGCCCCGGGGCGAGACACGCTTCAGCCGCGAGAACGAGCCGGGCAACTGGGGGGTCGAGGTTGTGAATGGCGATACCGCCTGGCGGGAGGCGTCTCCGCTGGACCTTGCGTTCACGGCCTGGTCGTATCCGGTGAATCCGGCCTTCGCTCTCGCCCGAACCCTCGGGACGTTCGGGGAGGAACGAGCGCTGTGGGATCGCGTTCTCGCCCGTCGCTTCGCTCCCGGCATCGGCGGAACCGACGCGCACGGCCGGATCCCGGTGAGCCGGGCGTCGAGCATCCCCGTGCCCTCGTACGAGGCCCTGTTCGGCCTCGTACGCACCGTGGTTCAGCTGGACGAGCCCCTGTCCACGAATCCCACGATTGCCCGGGCGGCGCTCGTGAAGGCCTTGTGCTCGGGCAGCAGCATGATCACGATCCCTTCCCTGGCTGATCCAAAAGGGTTCTCCTTCGTGGCTCGCGGCGCCTCGGGTGATGAACACGGCCCGGGAGCCATGGTGCGTTTCGCTCCGGGGACGACGCTCCGCGTCGCCGGCCCGATGCCGAAAGGGACCTCGCTCAGGCTCATCGAGGGAGGCAAGCAGGTCGCCACCGGCACGGACTCGCTGGATTTCCCGGTGTCGAGCCCGGGCGTGTTTCGCGTCGAGGCCTACGTGCCCGGCGAGACCACGCCGTGGATCCTCTCCAATCCCATTTCCGTGCTGACCGAGGAAGGCGAACTCGCGCGGGAACGGGCCGCGAGGCCTGGCGGGGCCTCCTACGTGGAGGGAGCCACTGAGATCGATCGATTCGAAAAGACCACCACCTTCGCTCCGGAGCACGACCCGGGATCCGCGATCGATGAGCCCATCCTTGATCCGGCCGGAGGGCGCGGACGAGGCGCCGCCGCCATCTTTTCGTTCCACTTGAACAAGACGCCGAAGCCGCCGGTATGGTGCGCGCTCGTCGATCGAACCCGCCGCGATCTCTCCGCGAAGACCGGCGTGTCCTTCTGGATGAAGGCCGACGGAGAGTACCGCGTCTGGTTTCAGATCCGCGATCTGAACCCGGCCTCCGCCGACGAAGGCACCGAGGCGTGGTTCGCCTCGGTGCGAACCTCGACCGCCTGGACGCTTTACAACATTCCCTTCGCGTCCCTTCGCAGCATCAACCGGACGTCCGATGGTTCATTCGATCCGAGCAGGATCGCTCACCTCGTGTTCGTGATCGACCACGGGGCGATGCCATTTGGAAGCAGCGGCAAGGTCTGGATCGACGACCTGATGGCTTATTAAGCGGCGCCGCTACTTCTTCGCCTTGCGACCCAGGGTGCGGTAGTACTCCGCGACCATCGCGCGATAGCCGGGCGGCAATTCCTCGGAGCCCGACAGTTGCAGGGCGGGAGTCGGCGAGACCGAGCGGATCCTTGAAATTCCGGTCCGAGCCGAGTCCCTGCAGACGCTGGGCCAGCGGCCCCCGGGGCTCGGAGGCGTTCCCGCGTCGAATCGAGGCTTCTGGCAGGGTCGCGGGCACGATCGAGGGCTTCCGCCCCCTGTTCGCCGTATGAGCTCGGAACCGGGATTTCGTTGATTCTGCCAGAACAACCCGGGGTGACCGGCTCCGTTACGATTGACCGGTGCCGCCACGCCTACCCGAAGAACCACGGAGGGGGAGGGCGGGGATTC